>JAHJCM010000129.1 GCA_018812945.1 Gammaproteobacteria bacterium
AGGCGCTGGTCGTCATTCGCGGCAACCAGCGGGTCACCGACCCGAACCCGGAGGAGAAGTATCAGGCTCTGGAGAAATATGCCCGCAACCTCACCGATGTTGCCCGGCAGGGCAAGCTCGATCCGGTCATCGGCCGCGATGATGAGGTGCGCCGGGTGATCCAGGTGCTTTCCCGGAGGACCAAGAACAACCCGGTCCTGATCGGCGAACCCGGCGTTGGCAAGACCGCCATTGTCGAGGGGTTGGCCCAGCGGATCGTCAACGGTGATGTGCCGGAAACCCTGCGCAACAAGCAGGTGCTTTCTCTTGATTTGGGCGCGCTGGTGGCCGGAGCCAAGTACCGCGGTGAGTTTGAGGATCGGCTCAAGGCGGTCTTGAAAGAGGTGCAGAAAAGGGAAGGGGAGGTGGTCCTCTTCATCGACGAAATCCACACTCTGGTGGGTGCCGGGGCAGCGGAGGGGGCCATGGATGCCTCCAATATGCTCAAGCCCGCTCTGGCCCGTGGCGAACTGCACTGTGTTGGTGCCACCACTCTTAATGAATACCGCAAATACATCGAAAAAGACGCGGCGCTTGAACGCCGTTTCCAAAAAGTGCTGGTGGGAGAACCCAGTGTAGAAAGCACCATCGCCATTCTGCGTGGACTGCAAGAACGCTATGAATTGCACCATGGTGTGGACATTACCGACCCCGCCATTGTTGCGGCTGCGGAGCTTAGCCACCGGTACATTACCGATCGCTTCCTGCCCGACAAAGCCATTGACTTGATTGACGAGGCTGCAGCGCGAATCAAGATGGAAATTGATTCCAAGCCTGAGGAAATGGACAAGCTCGATCGCCGGATCATTCAGCTGAAAATTGAACGAGAAGCTGTGAAGCGCGAGCAAGACGACGCTTCTAAAAAGCGCCTCGCCCTGATCGAAGAGGAAATTGTTCGTCTTGAGCGTGAGTATGCAGACCTCGACGAAATCTGGAAAAGTGAAAAAGCAGCAGTGCAGGGCAGTGCGGCCATCAAGGAAGAAATTGATCACATTCGCGCCGAAATTGAGCAACTCAAGCGCAAGGGCGATTGGCAAAAAGTGTCTGAACTTCAGTATGGCAAATTGCCCGATCTGGAGAAAAAGCTGAACGACGTGAAAGACAACGAGGGCGGAGAAAAGAAGCCGAACAGGCTGTTGCGCACGCAAGTTGGTACCGAAGAAATTGCAGAGGTGGTTAGCCGCGCAACCGGCATTCCAGTGAGCAAAATGCTGCAAGGTGAGCGCGACAAATTGTTGCAAATGGAAGCAGCCTTGCACATGCGAGTGGTGGGGCAAGACGAAGCCGTCACCTTGGTATCCGACGCTATTCGCCGTTCACGGGCTGGGCTTTCGGACCCCAACAAGCCCTTGGGTTCGTTCCTGTTTCTGGGCCCCACCGGTGTGGGTAAAACAGAGCTGTGCAAGGCACTGGCCGGTTTCCTGTTTGATTCGGAGGACCATCTGATTCGTATCGACATGAGTGAGTTCATGGAGAAGCACACTGTGAGCCGGCTCGTGGGTGCGCCTCCGGGGTATGTGGGCTATGACGAAGGCGGTTACTTGACCGAGGCTGTGCGCCGCAAACCCTACAGCGTGATTTTGCTGGATGAGGTGGAAAAGGCCCACCCCGATGTGTTCAACGTGCTGTTGCAAGTGCTGGATGATGGGCGTTTGACCGATGGGCAGGGCCGCACTGTGGACTTTAAAAACACAGTCATTGTGATGACATCCAACCTGGGTTCGCATGAAATTCAGCGCCTTGCCGGGCAAGATGGTGAAGTGATCAAGGCTGCTGTGATGGAAGAAGTGAAGCAACACTTCCGCCCGGAATTCATCAACCGTGTGGATGAGCTGGTGGTGTTCCATGCTTTGGACAATGCACACATCGCCAATATTGCTCGCATTCAGTTGCAGCGTTTGCAGCAGCGCCTGGCCAGCCGCGACATGCGCCTGGAGGTGAGCGATGCAGCCTTGGCCGAAGTGGTGAAAGCTGGCTTTGATCCGCTGTACGGTGCTCGACCCTTAAAGCGGGCTATTCAGCAAATCATCGAGAACCCGGTTTCAAAAATGATTCTGGAAGGCCGGTTTGGGCCAAACGATGTGGTGCCAGTTGATTTCAAGGAAGGTGCATTTACCTTTGAGCGGGTGGTTCACTGAAATAGTGTTCAGGAATGCGGCGGTCGAACTGATCCGATAAACTCGAAAGGCTGGATTCTATAGATTGGCGGGCCAGATTCATTGTCTGGCCTGCCAATAGTCTGGGAAGGCCCGAGTAGGGCATCAAATCATGTTCGGGTGCTTCCAGCTGAGTGCCCGCATCATCTCGAAAGTACCTGCTGGTTTTGTACAGGCTTTCATACTCGTCGTCTTTCAGCCGCGTCACGTAACACTCAACATGTTCCAAAGGATGATCGTGTCCTGTTTCCAGGCGATGACTCTCCAATGCTTGTCGAATTGCCTCAACACGACCCACACCATCCAGCGTAATGATTCGGTCTTGTGCTGCACAGCCAACTTTTAAAGCACCTGAGGAGCCAGCAAGCAAGTTGATTGTTTGAAGGTCAATGGTTTTTTCAGTTGGGTTGGACTTTAACCATTCCAGTATGCAACTGGCACGCTGGGCAGTTTTTTCAATGGCTACGCCATCGATGCTGTGCTGTGACCGTATGATGTCGATCGGCACTTTTGCGAGGCGGTAATCCTCACTGCGGATTCTTCCAGTGATCCAGGACGAGGTGTTGTGACGCTTCACGCGGGCCGGGCAGGCAATTGCTGTCAGCAGTTGGGGAAGCGCCTTCAAACTGCCAAATTTTGAGAGCATGGCGCGAATTCCACCGCTGTCAGTTTCTTGCAGGAGCGGTTGTTGCGCCAGGCAATGTTGCAGGGTTGTACTCGCTTGCTGCTGGTTAAAGTGGTTTGCAATCGCTTTTGCCGAAATGGATATGGCCTGACCCGTGGCTGGCTTTGTGGGGGAAAGCTGGTCAAGCTGGCTTTGGGAAAGCGCTTTGGAATTGGCGCGTGGGCTGGATTCTGGGGTATTGGAGATCACTTCGCTGGTAGAAAGTGGCATCGATACCTTTTTGTGTTACCCGAGGCTGAAAAAGTTCATGCCTCGGGTTTTGGTTTCTCCCTGTCAATGCGCCGCAGCGTACATCGCTTCACCAGCCGCGACCGGGTTGCCTGTCTTGTTGAAGGTTTCAAGCCATATCCCATAGTTATGAACAGTGGGGTCTTGCCAGGGGTGAAATCCTGGTTTGAAGTAGTTCAACAATTTGGGCAGCAGGCTGCTGTACAGCCCTTTGGGACCCAACAGCCACACCAGGCCTTTCGAATACATTTTGAACCGGGTCCAGCCCTTGAAACCATCGGTGCCCAAAATGATCCAGGTGAATACCAGAGTGTGCAATGTGAAGTTGAACATGGCATGGGCCATGGCAAGGCTTCGCTTGAAGTAACCTACTTTGGCCACTTTCTGCATGACATCAAATGCCACGGCCTTGTGTTCCATTTCTTCAATGGCGTGCCAAGCCAACATGGCACGAACCCGATGATCTGCGCCGGCCATCACTTCCTTGCGGGCAAAAAACATCTCGGCCATCATGGCTGTGAAATGCTCCAGCGCTGCGGTCATGGCCAGGTTGTATTCAGGCGAAAGCACCTGCAAACGGCGGTTCATGATCTTCGTAATCACATGCAACATTTTGTCCACTGGCACACCTTGCTCTTTCAGGCGCTTGTTGTAGTCGGTGTGCACTTTGCCGTGTTGACCTTCCTGAAAGGAAAAGTCTTTCACTGCTTTCAGCAACTCAGGGTCGGTAATTTTGTCTTTGAAATTCCGCACGCTCGAGATGAAATAGCGCTCGCCGTCCGGAAAACTCATTTGAACACCATCAATCACGCGGGTTTTGAATGCGTCGCCATCCATCCAATAGCGAGGAATGTCTTTGTTAGTGATTCCAAAATCCAGATCTTTTCGGACCACGATATCTTCTTTGAACGATGTTGTTGTCATGACTGCCTCCTGCTGCATTGTGTGAATAAAGATTACCGAATCACCACAACACACGATATGATTTGAAATGACAAAAAAGGAAGAATTCGCGACAGATTTAATCTGATCACGCCACAGGAGGTTTGGTGGAAACCATCAATTTTCAAATGCTTGCAAGCCTGGCCAATGCTGCAAGGCGCTGCGACATTGACTTGAACAGTGTGATGCAGGAGCTGAAACTGGAAATTGACATGAGCGGGGACCCACGTCGGCGCATGTCTTTGTCGTGCTTCAGTTCCTTGTTCTCCGCGGTTGAGGCACGCAAGCCCAGCCAACACTTTCCGCTGGTGTTTGGTGATTCTTTCAACTTCGATGGCTTGCCCGAGTTGGCCACTTTTGTGACCAGCGCTTCAACCCCGCAAGAGGCCATGCGTGTGCTGGACTGGTCGCCCAAGCTGTTGCACCCCAATTTGCACTTCATCACACTTGACCTGGGAGATGAGGCCGCACTGGAGATCAAGGTACCCGATCCGGAAGGTGTGAACGAAGACCTGCCCGGATTTGTTGAAGCTGCCATGTCGGCCGTCTTGAAGTTTATTCATCTTCTCAGCCCCGGTTCACACTTGATCAAGCGCATCGAATTTCGCCACGCGCCGTTGACCCAAGAGTCGGCTTATCTGAATGTGCTCAAAACCACGGTGCTGTTTGAGCAGGGCAACAACCGTTTGGTGGTGGATTCTTCCGCACTGGATTTGCCTTTGCCGGGCGGCATTCCTTCCGCACACCACAAGGCGCAGGCTGTAATTTTGAACCGCTTGTTGCCGGATGTTGAGGAGCAAACCCTTGAAAAACAAATCAAGCGCCTTTTGAAGTCGCGCTTGAGTATGCTAAGTGAACCAATACAGACGATAGCCGAGGTGCTGCACATTCACCCCCGTACCTTGCAGCGAAGGCTGAAAAGCGAAGGTAAATCGTATGCTGAAATTCTGGGGGCCGTTCGCCATGAACTGGCCTGCGAGATGTTGAAAGGCTCGGTGCTTGACATTGAAACCATCGCTGCAAACCTTGGCTATTCTGATCGCCGCAGCTTTACCAGCGCATTTTTAAAATGGCAGGGTATGTCCCCAAGGGAATTCAGAAATCAGCACTGAAACCGGATGGTCATGTTCCATGCCTGAATTTCATGCTTAAATTTTGGCTTTGAATTGATTCACTAAATTGTCGGAGAGCTTTATGACACCTACCACGGACCTATGCGATGCCAACGAAGACAAAATTGCCGCAGGCACTTTGCGTGTTGTTGAGCCGATGTTTCAAAGTTGGGGCTTGAAAAGCAGTTTTATGGGGCAAGCCCACACTTTGAAGGTGTTTGAAGACAATTCCTTGGTGCGAAGTGCCCTTGAAAAAGACGGGCAAGGCAAGGTGCTGGTGGTTGATGGCGGTGGCAGCATGCGTTGCGCCCTGGTGGGCGGAAATTTGGGACAGTTGGCCGAGAAAAACAACTGGGCGGGTATTGTGGTTTACGGCTGCGTGCGCGACACCCTCGAGTTGGATGAATGCGATGTGGGAATTCGTGCACTGGCCGCGCACCCCATGAAAAGCCAGAAGCGAGGCATTGGGCATGAGAACATTGAAGTGGCGCTGAGCTTCACCACTGTGCGCCCCGGCAATTGGGTGTATGCGGATGAGGACGGTGTTTTGATTTCAGAAACAGCCTTGAGCTGATTGTTTCAGGACAGGTCTCCGGTCGAAAAATTCGGTGGCCTTGTTTCATCGGTTTGAATCAACGAAGTTCGACTTATCCGAATGGCACCAGTGCCAGAAACGATTGATATTTCATCGTAGCCTTTTTTCATGATGGGCAGCGTGCCATAAGTTTTTACCAGTGAGTCAACGATTTCATTGGTGCTTTTGTCCACGCCGGCCGTCACGCACAAGAATTTGCTGGGATTGGGGATCAGTTGATAAATTCGATCAACTGATTCTTTAATCTTGTGCAATTGATCCGGTTGTATGTGAGCCACCAAGGCCTTGCCATCGGACTCGCGCCACAAGGCCAGGCCCACGCAAAGCGCGCACCCCGTAGTTCCAATCCGAACCGAATGGTTGTGGTTCGCGGTAGATGAGATCAAGCCATATTGGTTCTGACCAACCATGTGGGATGGAAGCGAGCGAGTCATGTGGATGTCCGTTGCTTGTTTTTTTTTGAGTGGTTCGGCAAGGCCAAAATGTTCACACGAACCATTTTTAGTAGGTTGCGCCGCATGATTTAGAGTGGATACTCTTTTTCATTTAGAGAAAAAGTATTTCATATCGTGATTAATTTAACGTAAGTAATTGATTTTAAACAATACGAAAAAAAGTCTTGTATAAGATATAACTCTTGTTGCTCTGCGAAATGATCTGTAAGATACGGCTCATCACCTGATCGACACCACTTGCCCAAGTGATACCCGCGAAGCTGCACACGCAGGGCACCGCAAGTAGGCCATCAAGCGAACCGTTTTCTTTTTTCTCTATTGCCTTCTGAGGACATCACTATGAAATCTTTTGACCAACAGGTTCAAGAACTCAACAAAGACTGGGAAACCAACCCACGCTGGAAGCTGGTAAAGCGCGGCTACAAAGCCGAAGACGTGGTACGTCTGCGTGGTTCAGTTCAGCCAGAGTACACACTGGCCAAGCGCGGCGCTGAAAAGCTGTGGGAAAAAGTGAACGGTGGCGCCAAGAAGGGCTACTAAACGCTTTCGGCGCAATCACTGCTGGTCAGGCCATGCAGCAAGCCAAAGCTGGTTTGGAAGCTGTTTACCTGTCAGGCTGGCAAGTTGCTGCCGACGGCAACAGCTCCGAAACAATGTACCCCGACCAGTCACTGTACGCCTATGACTCAGTGCCAAAAATGGTTCGTCGTATCAACAACACATTCCAGCGCGCTGACGAAATTCAGTGGAAGAACATTTGCGACGGCAAGATGAAGGCCGAAGACGCAATCGATTACTTCCTGCCCATCGTTGCCGACGGTGAAGCTGGTTTCGGTGGTGTTTTGAACGCCTACGAACTGATGAAGAACATGATCGCCTCTGGCGCCGCCGGTGTTCACTTCGAAGACCAATTGGCTGCTGTAAAGAAGTGTGGTCACATGGGTGGCAAGGTGCTGGTTCCAACCGCTGAAGCCATTCAAAAGTTGATCGCTGCACGTTTGGCTGCCGACGTAATGGGTGTTCCATCCATCGTTCTGGCCCGTACCGACGCTGAAGCCGCCAACCTGCTGACTTCTGATTTCGATGAGAACGACAAGCCATTCCTGACTGGTGAGCGCACTGCCGAAGGTTTCTACCGTGTGAAGAACGGTCTGGAACAAGCCATTTCCCGCGGTATCGCCTACGCACCTTATGCTGACCTGGTATGGTGTGAAACAGGTACACCTGACATCGGTTTTGCCCGTGAATTCGCGCAGGCCGTTCTGGAAAAGAACCCAGGCAAGCTGTTGAGCTACAACTGCTCACCCTCTTTCAACTGGAAGAAAAACCTGAACGACAGCCAGATCGCTTCCTTCCAGGAAGAACTGAGCGCACTGGGCTACAAGTACCAGTTCATCACTTTGGCTGGTATCCACGTCAACTGGTACAACACATTCCAGTTTGCCCACGCATACGCTCGTGGCGAAGGCATGAAGCACTATGTGAACATGGTTCAAGAACCTGAGTTCGCGGCACGTGAAAAAGGTTATACTTTTGTATCTCACCAGCAGGAAGTGGGCGCAGGTTACTTCGACGATGTAACTACTGTGATCCAGGGTGGCGCTTCTTCAGTAACAGCCTTGACAGGTTCTACAGAAGAAGAACAGTTCCACTGATCCGCTGGTTGAACTGAATTTGTCGGCAATCTTGGCAGTCTCCCACCCCAGGAGGGGTGGATAGATTGACCGACGGAGGGGGAGAGGAGACAAGCTCAACAATTAAATCAAGAGTATTTTTCCCCTTGCTGGGCCTTTACAAAAGGCCCAACAGCGAGTGCTGAAGCCCGGTAAGAAACTTGCCGGGCTTTTTATTTGTGGCTCGCATTATGCGACTGGTCGGGTTTTGATGAGGTCGTGAACAATGGCATCGCTCAAGGTGTCTTCCCATCGGTACACATGCACATCGGGCAGGGCACCCAGCATTTGCTTTTCCTCTTTCGAGTACGCCTGAACAAACACCTGAATCGCTGGGTTCAGCATTTTGGCGTTCTCAATCATCTGGGTCAGCCCCGGGGTATCGCCAGTGGCAATAACAAGGCTATTTGCGTTGGTGGTGTGCGCTTGAACCAAAGTCACCGGATCTGCATATTCGCCAGAGACGGCAGCCTGTCCATTCTTTCTCAGTTTGGCCACCACTTCACGGCTGGTGTCCACAATCACCATGGGTACATTTTTTTTCTTCAGTGACTTGGCAATTTTTTTACTAAGCTCCGTGTGGCCTACCAGCACAACGTGTTTGCCGAGGTACTTGCCATCGGTTTGTTCAGGTAACTCTTCCATGCTGTGGCTGCGTGCATTCAAATTGCGAACCCACTGGAATCGCTTCACCATGCCATCATTTAATTTCGGGATCAAAGAGAACACAACCGGGTTAAGCGCAATTGAAATAATTGCACCCGACACCACCAGGCTTTGCACCTGAAGATCGACCAGCCCCAAGTACAAACCCAACCCAATTAAAATGAAAGAAAACTCGCCAATTTGTGCAAGGCTGGCTGCAATCACCAGCGCGCTCTTGAGCGGGTACTTGAACAGCAGTACCAATGCGCCGGCGGCCAGCGACTTGCCCAGCACGATGATGGCCACAACAGCGAGTACGCGCAGCGGGTACTCAACAATGACATCGAATTGAAACAGCATACCCACTGACACAAAAAACAGCACAGCGAAGGCATCCCGCAATGGCAGGGATTCCTCGGCAGCGCGGTGGCTCAGTTCAGATTCCCGCATCACCATGCCGGCGAAGAAGGCGCCGAGTGCAAAAGACACATCGAACAGCCCTGCGGCAACGAAAGCCAAGCTGATGGCCAGTGCAATGACTGAGAGTGTGAACAATTCGCGAGAGCCTGTTTTCGCAATGTGCCAAAGCATCCAGGGAATAACACGCTTGCCCACCACCAGCATCAAACCCACGAAAAGCGCCACCTTCACCAAGGTGAAACCGATGTCGAATACCAGGTTGGTTTCCGGGTCCAGGGTTCCGCCTTTCAACAAACCAGCCAGTGGTGGAAGCAAAACCAGAATCAATACCATGGCCAGGTCTTCAACCACCAGCCAACCTACTGCAATTTGACCGTTTGCACTTGTTAGCATGCCGCGTGCTTCCAGTGCTTTTAGCAACACCACTGTGCTGGCCACTGACAAAGCCAAACCAAACACCAGGCTTTGGCCCATCGGCCAATCCCAGAAATAGGCTACACCCATGCCGAGCAGTGTTGCGGCCGCCATTTGAACAATGGCACCGGGCACTGCAATTTTTTTAACGGCCAGTAAATCGTTGAGCGAAAAGTGCATGCCCACACCGAACATCAGTAGCATCACACCGACTTCGGCCAATTGATTGGTCAATGCGGGGTCCGCTACAAAGCCAGGGGTGGCTGGGCCAATCAGGAATCCGGCAACCAGGTAGCCCAGCAAGGCAGGGGCTTTCAGTTTTTCTGCAATAAAACCGAAAATGAGCGCAAGGCCAAAACCAAATGCCAAGGTGGCAATCAGGGAAACGTCATGGGGCATGATGGGGGCAGTCCTAAGGGTATTGTTCTAATGATAGCAAGTGCGTATGGAACGCACCTACTTCATAGACCTGGACTTGCCCCTAAAGTTGCGCAGGGAATGCGGCTTATTCTGTTTTAAATACCTTGACTGCATTCATCATCGATTGCGATACGCCGGACAAGTGAGCGGCCACCTGTGTATTCTGCTGCGCGGCGGCGGTGTTTTCCTCCGTCATTTGTGCGACACGCTCCACATTGCGGCTGATTTCGATGCTGACATTCGATTGCTCTTTCATGGACACTGCAATTGCTGCGATGGCTTCAGAAACGCGATCTGAATCGGACTTTATTTTCTGGATTGTCGTATTCACTACATCCGCTTGATTGATGCCCTCCTGAACCAGCTGCACTGAGGTGTCCATCGATTTGACCGCGCCTTGCGTAATGTTTTGAATTTCAAACACCATGCTGGAGATGCGATCGGTAGACCCTTTGGTTTGCTCTGCCAGTTTGCGAACCTCATCCGCCACCACGGCAAAGCCCCGACCCTGTTCACCAGCCCGCGCTGCTTCGATGGCCGCATTCAATGCCAGCAAATTGGTGCGGTCTGCAATCTCGGTGATAGTGGATACGATTTCCGAAATGTCTGCCGATTGTTTCTCCAGTGTTTGAACCGCTTGCGCACTGGTTTCTACGGCCTTTGCAATTCGCTGAATGCCAGCAACCACTTCACCCAAAGTCACCATGCCATTGTCGGCCGATTCGCGTGCCGCATTGGCGGTGGCTGTTGCATCGTTTGAATTCTCGGAAATTTGAGAAATACTGACGGTCAATTCTTCAACCGCAGCAGCCATCGACGAAGTGGCATCGGCCTGTTCTACACCCGCATTGGCCATGGTTGTTGAAGACTCTTGAACTTGTGTTGCGCTGCTGCTGAGCTCAAGTGCGGATTGGCGGATGCCGTCTATCAACTTTCTCAAGTTGCCTTGTGCTGTGGCCAGAGCAGCCAACAATTGGTCTACCTCATCTTTGTTCTGATGCCGAATGGGGCTGTTGAGTTCACCATTGGCCAAGGCATCGATGTGTTTGCCTGCAGTGCCCAATTTGTCTTGAAGCAGCTTGACCAGACTGATGGTGGCAAAAACGCCCACCACGAAGCTTGTAATCAAAGAGGCCGCAACAGACCACAAAGCCGTCTGATAGGTAGCCTCCGCAGCCTTCGTGCGAACTTTCAGCAAATTCAGTTCTTCCTGCTCAATCTGTCCAATCAGTTCACGCATTTTGTCCATGATTGGCTTGCCTGATAACGAAATGAATCGATTCATGAATTCAGTCTGATCAATCTCCTGATTGTTCAGGGATTGGCGTAGAGCGATGGTTTTTTCAATCGATAGATTCAGCCAGTTCGAGTACATTTCCCTCAATCGATTGAAACGTTCAGTTTGTGCCGGGTTGTCCGAGGTCAGTTTGATTGCTGCGTCAAAGTGGGTGTCTATTTCCTTCTTGCCCTCGTTGTAGGGTTCAAGGTAAGTGGGATATCCGGTGACCAGAAAGCCGCGTTGGCCAGTTTCAATGTTGGTCATGTTTTCTCGCACCAGTCCAACTTCACGCAATACTTCATGGGTGTGCTCATTGGCCTGAGCCCCATCCATTATTTCTTTGGCGTTAATCAGTCCGAGTGCCCCTGTCAAAAGGCCCAGGGCAATCACGAGAGCGAAGCCAAATCCCAGTTTGGCACGTATTGTATTGAACATGGCACTTCCTTTGTGATGGTTTGCTTGTTGTAGTTGAGCAAGTATCACCAATGTTCACAAAGTGAAGTATCTCTAGTTTTGGGGGATTCCCCTTTTGAGTGTTTTGATATTAAAGCGATTTTGTGGATTGTTGCCCTTGAATATCCAGCAGTATCCGAATCAGAGTCTCTTTCTTGAATGGTTTGATGACGTGCTCGCACATGCCCGCATTCAGAATGTCCATTCTGTCCTGTTCGCTGGCTGATGCAGTTACGGCAACAATCGGTGGTGCCGCATTGCCCAGTTCTTCAAGAATTCTGGCTGTGGCTTCATAGCCGTCCATTTCCGGCATTTGCAGGTCCATCAACACCATGTCGTAGCGTTCAGAAACGCACGCTTGCACGGCTTCCTTGCCGTTTTCCGCTAGGTGTACCTGGGCACCCCATTTTTTCAACATCTCCGAGGCCACCATTCGGTTCAGTTTGTGGTCATCCACCACCAGCACACGCTTGTTCAACATCGGTGGAACTGCTGGTCCGGTATCAGCGGGTGCCGCCAGCGTTTGCAATTTCAAGGCCTGTTGATCTTCTAACCTGACCTTGAATTCGGGTTCAATACAATCGACCGTGAAGTGGAAGGTTGTGCCCACGCCTGGCTTGCTTTCAACCCAAATCTTGCCCCCCATCAATTCAACAAGGTTTTTGCAGATCGACAGGCCCAGTCCGGCCCCACCGTAGCGGCGCGATGAACTGTCATCCACCTGGCTGAAAGGCTTGAACAGTGCTTCACATTGCTCCTCGTTCATGCCAATGCCGCTGTCTTTCACACTAAATTGAAGTTGTTTGCCGTCGGCTACGCTTTGTACCTGCAAATGAATGCGTCCTTTCTCTGTGAATTTCAGAGCATTGGACAACAGGTTGTTCAGAATTTGTGCCAAGCGAAGTCGGTCACCTTTCAGGCTGACTGGGCAGTTTGCATCTTTGGTACAGTACAGCTGAATCGCTTTTTCTTCTGCACGGTAAGCAAATAAATCGGTGGCCTTGCTAAGGACCTGGTCCAGCAGAAAACGATTGTGGCTCAGTTCCAGCTTGTTGGCTTCAACCCTTGAAATGTCCAGAATATCGTTCAAAACGTTCAGCAATACATCAGCGGCGGAACCAATTTTGCTGAGATAGTCGCGTTGTTTGGCCTGCAGGTCGGTGTCTTCCAATAATTGCAGCAAGCCCATGATCGCATTCATTGGCGTGCGAATTTCATGGCTCATGTTGGCCAAAAATGCACCTTTGGCCTTGCTTGCTGCTTCAGCTTGTTGGGTGCGCTCGGTCAACACATGGTTGATTCGTTCAAGTTCACGTTGTTGCGCCTTGAAGTCGGTAATGTTGGTTGAAATCGAGAAAAAGCCTTCAACCTTGCCGTACAGCACATCTGGAATCAAATGCACCAACATGTCGGCATAGCCGCCAGATGGCAGTGGTTTTCTGCGTTCGAAACGCTGCTTTTCGCCTTTCAGTACGCCCAGCACATAGTGGTGGTCATGAATGAACAGTTCTTCACCCAGCACCTTGCGCATGTGTTGCCCACGCATTTTGTCTGCTGGAATGCTCGACCATTTTTCATGGTTGCGGTTGGCGAAATGGCAACGCAAATCAGTGCTCCAGTACGACACCAATCCCGGTAAGCATTCAGACAGGGTTCGCAGAAAGTGTTCCCGCTCAATCAGAGTTGCCTCGTTGCGCTTGCGCTCAGATATGTCCTGGATTTGGGAAATAAAGTAGATCACCCGGCCTTTGTCATTACGTACAGCTGACACCGAAAGATGCACCCACACCACATGTCCTTCCTTGTGTATGTAGCGTTTTTCAAGTTGGTAGTTGTGGCGGCGTCCCTTCAGTACATCGCGTACCAGGTGGGTGTGTTGCATGGTGTCTTGCGGGTGGGTAATCGCATCAAAACTAAAGCCCAGCAACTCCTCTTCGCTGTATCCCAGAATTTCTGACAATGCCTTGTTGACTTGCAGGAATTGACCTTTGAAGTCCAGCATTGCCATGCCAATTGCCGCCCATTCAAACGAGGAACGGAATCGGGCTTCTGCCTCGCGCAAGGCATCTTCAAATTGGCGTTGTACAGTCACATCCACATTCACCCCAATCATTCTGAAAGGAATTCCTTTGGCGTTTCTGTGGGTTTTTGCACGGGCTTGTATGTGGCGAATACGCCCGTCACTTGCCCGGCGAATGTTGAAGTTGAATTGAAAGGTGTCCTGGTTCTTCGAGGCCTCGAGCAACACCGTGCCCAGTTTGTTGACATCTTCAGGCAGTACGTAACGCAGCCACTCTTTATAGGACACCAGTTCCTGTTCATCTTTTACGCCGTAAATTTTGCGCATGGCGCTGTCCCAGCGAATGAACTTGTCCTGAATGTTGTATTCCCAAACGCCAATACCAGCACTCTCGGTGGCCAGTTGAAAGCGTTCATCGTTGAATTGCTGGTCAGCCTTGGCCTTTTCTCTCGCCAACACCTGTTGGGCCTGATAGGTCATGCTGGCCTTCACCATCAGCACTGCGAGTATGCAAAAGGCCAGGTAACCCAGAAAAAGGCTAATGGTTTGCTCTCGCCACTGTGCTTTCATGGGCGCTGCATCGGCCCAGGTGATCAGGTACAGGGGAATGGGTGTATTCAACTGGTCGGAATTTGCCAGTGACAGACTTGCGAAATAATGATCTTTGAACAAGCCGAGTTCAATCAAATTGCCTGCCGCCTGCGTTTGATCTGCAAGCGTCTGGAGGGACTCGAAATAAGGCAGTTGTTTGCCTACGATTTCTCTGAACTCAGGTTGCACAAGCAGCACCGTACCATCTTTAAACGCAATACCACTGCGCATGTGTTCGCCAAGTTGAAGCGAGGCCACTTTGCGCTCCAGGTACCTCGAATTGAGTCGACCTTGAATAACACCCAGCATTTCGCCTTGATTGTCTTTAACCTGGTAGTTGACAACCAGCACCAGCTGTCTGCTTTCATTGAAGGTATGTGAAAAAGAAACCAGCCTTTCGTTGTGAAGCAGTCGTGCATTTCGGGTGAAATCGGCTTTGGTGTTGATCAAGTCGCGGTCTACCCCGGTTTGCCCCAGAATATTGCCGACTGAATCCCGGGCGACAATGGTCTCCATGGCGGGCAGTGCACTTTTCAACAATTCAAGTCGCTTGTGAATGTTGACGTTGTTGTTGCCTTCAATGTTGTCTGACAACTGGAGTGTTGCTTCATCAAATGACCGCACAATCGCGCTGAACTCATCGTGCAAAATATCGTGAAGCAATCGAAGCTGGGTTTGGGTATTTTGTTCGGCCGAATCATTGATACGGCGTAGGTCAGCAGCCGCCATTGCAAGCAAGGCAAGGCCGAGCACGCAGAGCATGGCTGCGGCGAGAATCCATTGATATCGGATTTTGCTTGTAGTCAACTGACACGACCTGTGGCAAGTGGAAAAAGGGGAGCTGATTCTTTGGGGCATATCACCCCACAGCTATTTTGTTACACCTGCCTGCGCATCAATTTGTGGATTAAAGGGGCCTTTTCGCGGTTTATTGCACTCAAGTTTCACGTATTCCAGTAAGAGTCAATGCTGTAGCGGTGCTTGAGAAAATCGATCCACAAGCGCACGCGCAGGGGCAGGTGCTTCCTTTGGGGAAACACCGCGTAAATTGCATTGGGTGGCGCAATAAAATCGTCCAGCACGGTTACCAACTTGCCACTGCGCAGGTGTTGTTGTACTTCCCAGAGGCTGCGCCAGGCAAGGCCCGCATCGTTCAAGGCCCAATCGAGAATGGACGAACCGTCATTACATGCAAGGCTGCCGCTCACCCTGATTGGGGTGGCTTCACCCTGGATGGTAAACAGCCAGCCACTCGGAGCACCCGAGCTCACCAGGTTCAGGCAGTTGTGATTGGCCAGGTCACTTGGATGCTGCGGCCTGCCGTGCCGTTGAAGGTAGGTGGGCGTGGCAACCACCAGCCGCTGGTTGTCAGCCAGTTTCACACCCACCAGGCTGGAGTCGGGCAGCACCCCAATTCTTACGGCGCAGTCCATGTTTTCATTCAACAAATCAACAACCCTGTCTGACAGATCCAGTGACACGGTTACTTCAGGGTGCTCACGTACAAAGTCATGCACCAGGGGGGCCACATGCTGCCTACCGAACCCGCCAGGTGCAGACACGCGAAGGTGCCCGCTGGCCTTGATGCCGCCCAAGCTGACACTGGCCTCGGCGTTGGACAGGTCGTTCAATATTCGCTGACAGTCCTCGAGAAACGCCGAGCCTTCATAGGTCAGGTTCAAGGTCCGGGTTGTGCGAAGCAACAGCTTGACCCCCAGGCGCTCCTCCAGTGCATCCAGGCGCCTGCTAATGACCGCTGGCGCCACACCTTCTTCTCTGGCAGCAGCAGAAAGGCTGCCTTTGGTCGCCACCGCAGCAAAGGTCGTGATTTGTTTAAAGTGGTCCATGCTTTTGCTTAAAAAGTAAAAATGTCTTCAATTAATTGGAAGAGTATCGTGGTTTTATTCAATAAACTGAAGATTACTCAATCTGTAGGGCGAGGTGTAAGGAATGGTGACTCCAAAATTGGTTCTTTTTGATGCCTATGGCACCCTGTTCGATGTGTATTCTGTGTCAAGCACTGCCGAGCAAATTTTCCCCGGGCACGGTTCGGCCCTCTCGATGTTGTGGCGTGATAAACAAATTGAATACAGCCGCCTGCGCGCCATGGCGGGGCGCTACAAGCCTTTTTGGGACATCACTATTGATGCCTTGCGTTATGCCTGCGAGGCACTCAAACTCGATTTGACGGAGGAGCGGCAACGTCGGCTGCTGAATGTGTACTCAAGCCTGGCTGCGTACCCTGAAAACAGGGCGGTGTTGCAGGCATTGAAAAGCCGCGGCATCAAAACTGCGATTCTGTCCAATGGCAATACGGAAATGTTAAATGTGGCTGTGCGTGGTGCCAACTTTCAGGACCTGCTGGATGCGGTGTTGTCAGTCGATGCGCTGCAAACTTTCAAAATTCACAGCGCTGTGTATCAAATGGGTTTGAATCACTTCGGCGCAAAGGCCTCGGAAACCTTGTTCGTTTCCAGCAATTGTTGGGATGCGTGCGGAGCCACCTGGTTTGGTCTTCCAACGCTATGGGTGAATCGCGCCGGTTTGCCTTTGGAAAGGCTGGACGTGGAACCCATGGCCACCGGTCGTAATTTGAATGATGTTTTATCCCTCGTGTGAGGGGGTGGGGGCTCTGGTTTTTGCCAGCTGGCTTGATTCGTGTCACCTTAGTAAAAAAACACTGTCAGTCCTTGTCTTGAATTCAAGCAAAGGAAGTCGTAATGGCTGGTTCTCCACCATTGGTTTTAACCCATACACACGCAGTTGCGCCTGTTGAATTAAAATTCTCGCCCGCGACAGACAATTTCTCTTTGCCTAATTGCCGGGCTCACACCATTCGCAAGGCGAATTACAAATCGCTGGGCAATGGGCAACTGGTTCGCACTGGCTGGCAATCCAGGCTAAGGGCCTGGATTGAGGGCAACAATGCAGACCAGCGCTACCACCGGGCGGCTTATGAAAGTAGCCAGCGTGTTTCGGCGGCACTTTTCTCGGAACATTACAAATGCACATTCGAGGGTAAACCGGCGAATGTCTCAGACAGCCCTTTGGTCAAGGCGCGTTTTTACAGGCAAGACAATTTGCGGTTTAATCCGCAACTGCGTGACCCAAGGTTTGGTTTGTCCAAACAGGATCAACGCGCAGTCAAGCTTTCCAGATGGGCACATTACGCCAATGGGGTTACCGAGCTGGGTGCAGCACCCACCGGGCTGTTGCTCAAGGTCAGCAAAATATTGTTTACGCCAAAGCACGATGACAAATCATTTACAAGCCAATTGCGTGTTCTTGCGGTATTGCCCGTGGTCGCGGGTATTGTTGCGCTCTTCTCCCGAGGGGTATTCACCGAAGGTATGCACAGGGTTTTCAAGAATGTGAAACAGGCTTTGCAAACCGACATGCGCGCGCTGGCTTGTAGCTTCAGTGCCATATCCGCGGTGTCTGCTTTGATATCGCTGGCCTTGGGGGCAAGCAGTTGCATGGTCGGTTCCAAATCGAAGTTGAGCAGTGCGATAACAAACCTGATTCAGTTCAACAAGGACAAGCACCTTCACCGAATTTATCTGTTGCTCAACGACGTGAACAACAAACCCGGCGCGGTTGCTGTACTTTCAAGGGCTTTGCGCCAAAAAATTGGGCAGAACCATCGTACGGCCGAGGGAACTCCAATTCTTCTGGATCGTTTGTTGAACGATGTTCATGGCCGGCAAAATGAAGTGCAAATCAAGCAGGCCATTGAAAAGACGATTGGGTCTTATCTGACGGAATTTAGCCCCTCGGGCAGCACGCAGGGCCGTTTTCTGGATCCCAAGTCTGACAAAGCCGAACTGTTGGCCCGTGAGAATCATTTTCTCGCTTTGACCAATCTGGTTGAGCATTCTGCCATTCATGCTGAGCCACATGACAACTTCAAGGACATGCGCCATCACATTGAAAGTGGGGCAGAAAGTTTTCGAAAACTTGTTTTGAAGGGAACTGGTAATTTACTCAACGTGCTTGCTTTTGCACGGCAAGACACACCGGATTCAGGCTCTGCGTTAAAGCACCCGGCGACAGGACTGCGTTACAGCGCAGAGAATATGCTGAATAATGCGCATCAATATGGGCCTTTAACCCGTGGCTTGGCCAGGTTCTCAGAGGGCTTGCGGGTTTTTAACCACGGGGTATTGCTGTCTCTTAACTACCAACTGACTCGCCCAATCGCCAAGCTGGCGGGATACCTCACCGAAGCCGCGCTGAAACGGCCCAACTCCCGTGTAACCAGCTTCAGCATTGGCAGGGCAATCGCCAGTTCGATCTGGGCAGCTGTCGATGCGTTCTTGATACTCTCTCTCGCAGCTGGCAATGGAGTGGCTTTCGGTGGGCCCGAGGCAGGAACCAAAGTAAAGTTTCCGCTAAACATACCGCTTGGGTCTTTCAGCTTGGGAATTTCCATTATTAGCACGGCTGCACAAATGCTGATGGTGGCAATACCTGCTGCTATTTTGATGGGTGCTGCAAAAGGCGCTTGTTATATCGAAGGATGGAGTGGCAATGTAGCACGGCCCCTTGAATTGGCTGGAAGCAAGAGAAAAGCCGTGCAGTGGGCATAAAAAAAGCCGCCCTAGGGCGGCTTTTTCACGTAGGCGCGAGTATTACAGCGCTGTTACGTTTTCAGCTTGTGGGCCTTTCTGACCTTGAGTCACAGTGAAAGACACTTTCTGGCCTTCAGCCAAGGTTTTGAAGCCGTTGCCCTGAATGGCGCTGAAGTGTACGAACACGTCAGGACCGTTTTCACGGGAAATGAAGCCAAAGCCTTTGG
>JAHJCM010000130.1 GCA_018812945.1 Gammaproteobacteria bacterium
CATTGCTATGGCCTGCCCGCCAATACCACCGAGATTCAACGCATTGCCGATGTGTATGGCCTGAAGGTGATTTACGACGCGGCCCACGCCTTTGGCGTGAAGCAAAACGGCGAGAGCATTTTGAATGCCGGTGATTTGTCTGTGCTCAGCCTGCATGCCACCAAAGTGTTCAATACCTTTGAAGGTGGCGCCATTGTTTGCAAAGACGCCAAAACCAAACAACGCATTGATTACCTGAAAAACTTCGGCTTTGCCGACGAGGTCACCGTGATGGCACCGGGCATCAACGGCAAGATGAGCGAACTGAATGCCGCCATGGGCATGCTGCAATTGAAGTATGTGGACCAGGCCATTGAAAAGCGCCACCGCATACAGGCCCTGTACCGCGAATTGCTGGCCAATGTCCCCGGAATCGAACACATGGCTGTACCCGAGAGTGTGGAATGGAACGGCGCTTACTTTCCGATTTTCGTGAATGCCCACTACCCCATTACACGCGACGCGCTATACGCCCGTTTGCAAGAGCACAGTGTCCATGGTCGCCGCTATTTTTTCCCATTGATCAGCAGCATGCCCATGTACCGTGGTTTGCCCTCAGCGGCGCCACGCAATTTGCCCAATGCCCACAAAGCCGCTGAACAAGTGTTGTGCCTGCCGATTTACCCTGACCTGCCACTGGAAGATGTGGCGCGCATTTGCGTGATTATCGACGAGGCCAGCCGTGGCTAAGGTGCTGTTGGTCGACACCAATTTCTCGTCAGGACCCATCCTGAACTACCTGCGCAACGCCGGGCACACGGTGATGTTTGCGGGTGGCAAGCCCAACGACTTTTTGGCCAAAGCAACACCGGGTTACCAACAACTGGATTATTCCAGCCCCGCCGCTCTGGCCGATTTATGCACCCAACTGGGCATCGAGTACCTGGTGCCCGGTTGCAATGATCGTTCGTATTACTCCTGCGCAGAAGTGTCGGAAACCTTGCACTTTCCCGGCATTGATCGGCTGGAGGCCACAGAGACCATCAACCATAAGCAGAAGTTTCGCAGCTATGCACAACGCGAGGGTTTGTCGGTGCCCCGCGTGTTTGGCAACGATGAAACACCTGCTTGCGCCGTGATTGTAAAGCCGGTCGATGCCTACAGCGGCCGCGGCATTACCGTGGTGCAGGCCGGCGAGACCAGTCAGCTGCACAAGGCAATTGGCACCGCCAAAGCCGAATCGAGAAGTGGTGATTGTTTGGTCGAAGAATATGTGGACGGCCAGTTGTACAGCCATTCTGCATTTGTAGTGAACGGCCGCGTGGTGCAAGACTTTGTGGTGATAGAACATGGCTCGGCCAACCGTTTTGTGGTGGACACCAGCCACCTGGCCATTGATTTTCCGGTGGAGGTGCACACACGCATTCGGCGAGAAATTGAACACTTGGCCCAAAGCCTGCGCCTGTGTGATGGTTTGGTGCACACGCAATTTTTGCTGAAGGGCAATGAATTCTGGCTGGTTGAAATTACCCGCCGTTGCCCTGGCGATTTGTACAGTCAGTTGATTGAGCTTTCAACTGGCTTTCCCTATGTGGCCAGTTATGCCAAAGGCTTTTTGGGGCAGCGTGCAGCACCTGGCCCTTTGAAGCAGAATTTCATTTTGCGCCACACACTGACCCTGCCACACGAAGGCTTGTTGCAACACCTGCACTTTAACCACCCGGTGCATATGGAGCGTTGGGTGCCCATTGCGGCCACTGGCGATTTCATTGCGCCCAGCCCGGTGGGCCGCATGGCCCTGCTGTTTGCACGCTGCACCAACGCGGCTGAACTTCAAACACTGGCCAGCCTTGCCACACAGCGCAGGCTTTACACCTTCAATGGTTAAAGCCCCACGCAAAGGACATTGAACATGAGCAAATACAACGCACTGAAACCACTGCACAAACCCATCAGGGTCGCCATGATAGGCGGTGGTGTAAATTCAGCCGTGGGCCGCGTGCATGAAATTGCCATGAAAATGGACAATGAATTCGACCTGGTGGCGGGGTGCTTTAGCCGCAACCCGGAATTCAATGCCGAATCGGGCCGCCAGTACAATGTGCCGGCCAACAAACTGTACCCCAGCGCAGAAGCGCTGATCGATGCTGTAGCGCACGAAGTGGATGCGGTGGTGATTGCCACTCCGATCAAGTCGCATGCGCAGTACATTCATTTGGCACTCGACCACAACTTGCGGGTCATCTCCGACAAGCCCCTGTTGGCCAATGTGCAGGAATGCAAAGAACTACTGGCCCGCATCCACCCCGACAACACCCAGGTGTTTTCAATCTTCAATTACACCGGCTACCCCGCGGTGCGCGAGATGAAACGCCGCGTGGAAAGTGGGGCAATTGGCAGCGTGTTCAAGGTGATGGTGGAAATGCCGCAAGACTCCTACATGCGGCTGAGCAACCAAAACAAAACCCACGCTATTCAAGCATGGCGGCTTGAATACGGCGACATCAGCTGTGTGTCGCTCGACCTGTTTGTACACCTGCACAGCCTGGTGAATTTTGTGTGCGGCAACACACCACAAGCCGTGAATGCCTGGCAACGCGCAATCACCAACGTATCGCCGGGGCTCATTGATGAAGTGGATGCTGTCATTCAATACAGCAACAACCTGATGGTGAACGCCTGGTACGGCAAAGCGGTGTTGGGTTATCGCAATGGCTTGCGCATACGCGTGTTTGGTACCAAGGGCAGTTTGCAATGGCATCAGGAAAGCCCGGAAATGATTGAAGCCGCCGATGAAGCAGGTAACCGCATGTTGCTCGACCGAATTTCAACCGGCAGTGAAATAACCGCACAGCCCCGCTACAACCGCTTCAAGGCTGGCCACCCCTCGGGTTTTATCGAAGCCTTTGCCAACTACTACACCGACATTGCACAAGCCATGCGCAATGAAAAGCTGAATGCCTACACCTTGTCGACTGGTGTGGCTGCAGAAGGCCTCGCCTTGAGCCAGGCGATCGCACAAGCCTCGGCCAGTGGCCGCACCGTTCAACTTTAAGTTTGAGATTGTCTAAACCATGACCACAGCAAGCCTGGAAGAACAACTACAACCGCTGTTTGATGACATTGACGCAAAATTGCAAAACATCGAGAGTGGGGTATTCATTCAACAGCAGGACGCAGAAAAAACCATCAATCAGTTGGCTGTGTTGGTGAATGAGTGCCAGAACAAACCGTATGCCAGCTTGATGCAATTGAACATACAAGGCACAACCGAATTGTGCACGCGGTTTGCCGCGCTATACGTGAATGTACTCACCGACCTGAAGCACACCCTGAGCTTGAATAGCTTGCTGGTGTTGACCAAACAAAAGCGCTTCATGAGCCATGTGTTTGAAGTTTCCGGCTATGGCAACAACCGCGCTGTGCTCAAGCTGTTGTTGAACAAGGCCCACGAACGCAAAGCCAAACAACTGACGGATAACCCCGCTTTGGTGCGCGCCCTGCTGCTGGCCAGCGTGGGCGACCTCGACCCCGCCGACCTGGTAGAACTGACTCTGGAAAGCACGGAAATTTCGGCCCTGTTGGCGATTGGCCTGTTGCTCGACCGCCTGCCCTTGACCATGACAGGCGATGCTGGCCGCACATTCTTGCTGGAAGAGTACAACCCCTATGGCGCACTGCGCCCACTCGATCAATACCGCGCCTTGATCTCCAATATCTGGATGCTGTGCAGCTACAGTACCAGCCCGCGCAAGCATGAAATTAAAAAGCACCTTAACCACTGGTTCAAGCGTGTGCACAAGGCCAAAGGCATTCAGCCCAAACCCGCTGGCAGCGTGCGACACACCGGGAATATCGACAACAAACCCGTGATGGTGGTGATTGCAGAAACGTTCAAGTCGGTGCACGCCATGTACCGTTGGTATGCGCCCATGATCAAACGCCTGAAACGCGATTACTACCTGGTGATGGTGTCAATGAAAGCCGATGTGGATGATCAATCCATTGGCCTGTTCGATGAGTTCATTGAAGTGCCCGAAGAAGAAATGAACCTGCAACCGGTGCTGAACCAATGTACACCCGACATTGCCTGGTTCATGAGCGTGGGCATGCGCTCTTGGGGAATTTCACTCGCAAACCTGCGCTGGGCCCCACTACAAGCGATGAGCTTTGGCCACCCGGCCAGCAGCTTTAGCAGCGAGATGGACGTAGCATTTGTGACCACCCGTGTATTTGGCGGCTCCGGCGTGGTGAATGAGAACATGTTGATTCTGGAGAGTGAAATTGGCAATGTGGCCGAGGCCCACAAAGACTTGAAACTGCCACCACCCGCGGTGCTGGATGACGCTGTGGTGTCGATTGCGGTGCCCTGCAACACCATGAAGATCAACCTGGGCTTCATGACTGCGCTGAAGGAGATTGAACGCCTCTCGGCCAAGCCGATTCGCTTCACCTTCTTCCCCAATGAATATGGTGTTGGTCACCTTTCAACCGAGAAACGCCTGCGCAGCTTCTTCCCCACCGCCGTGGTGGCCCGCCGCACGGGTTATGAAGCCTACCTGAACATGCTCAACCAGCACCACCTGGCACTCAGCCCCTTCCCGTTTGGCAACGCCACCAGCACCATCGATTGCATGGTGTTGGGCCTGCCTGTGATCAGCCTGATCGGTGCCGAACCCCATTCGCGCAGTGACTACGACATTTTGGCTTCGCTGGGACTGGCTGAATACTGCGTGGCCGATTCAGTTGAAAACTACGTGCATGGCGTGGTGCGTTACATCAACGAGCCGGGCCTGCTTGAGGAATTGCGCGCCATGGTGGCATCCAAACAGTTCATGGATTTGCACCAGCAAAACGAAAACGAGTTTTCAGATGAAATGTGCAGGGCGTTGAACTGGGCCTATGCAAACCAGAATGAAGTGCGTGGGCAGAGGGGGTTGGTGATTGAAGCACTGGGGCGATGGAAAACCGACTAAATTTGCCCGGGAATTTCAACGCTTGACAAGCCCCCTGGCTCTACCACCGTGGCAGGCCAGTTTTCAGCCTTTTGAACAGGTTCAAAACCGTGTTCAACAATCCATTGCACCGCGCGAATGATACCTGCATGGGTAATCCACAACTCATCGTTCTGCACGCCACTTAAAGCCTTCCCCACGCGCTGCAACACCACGTGTGTGCTTTCGGCACCGCCAAAACAATGGTGATCAAAATCAGCCAGCCAGGCGTCGAATGCGGTTTGTGGAATTGCGTCCCAAGGCTGCATTTCCCAGCAACCAAAGTTCATTTCATTTAAGCGGGCATCTACAATTGCGGTGGGGAGATCGGGCCGTAGCGCCGCCAAATGGTTTGCAAGTTGTTGCGCGCGCAGCAGGCCTGAAACACGCACAGGCAAGCCTGGCGGCAATTGTTCTGCTGCTTGCCGGGCCGCTTGCAGGCTGGCCGCATCATCGGCCAATACATCGCTTGCGCCATAGCAAATTCCTGCAGGTAACAGCACCGGGGCATGGCGAACCAACCACAGCTTCATGACACGGCAGCCAGCGGCCAAGCCAACAACAAGCCCAGGTAAAAAACCACTTCACACACTTGTTGTGTGGCCCCCAAACCGTCGCCAGTAAATCCGCCCAGCCTGCGTTTTAGCAAGCGCCACATATAACCCAGAGCCAATACGGCGCCCAAAGCAGCTGCCCACCAGGGTGCGCCCGGTGCAAGCGCATACAACACGCCAAAAACCATCGCAGCCCACACCGTGGCTACCGCTAAACTACGGTTGCCAATTTGATCAGCCAGTGGCTTTGATTTGGATTGATGTGTGTCGCCCACATGCGGCAAACTGCGAATAATGAACAAGGGCAAGAAGCGCGACACCACATGCGCACCCAACACGCCCACCGCTGTAATTGGCAAGGTTGCGATTTGCAACAACATGGTCAGCAGGCTGATTTTAAGCAACACCACCAGCACCAACGCCAGTGCGCCATAGGTGCCCACACGGGAATCTTTCATGATGTCGAGCGCGCGTTCGCGGTTCATGCTGCCACCCAAGCCATCAGCCGTGTCGGCCAAACCGTCTTCATGAAACGCACCCGTCAACATTACACTGAACACGGTGCACAACACGGCTGCCACCCAGCTTGCAGCAGGTACTTCAGGCAAGGCGCACACCAAGCCCCACAACACGGCTGCACATGTTGCCCCTACTAGCCAGCCCACACCGGGAAAATGTGCAGCACTGGCACGCAACATGGCGGGCGAGAAGCCCACCCACTCAGCCAATTTTCCGGTAATGGGTATGCGTGTGAAAAACTGCACTGCAAGCAGGTAGTGGCGAATGAATTGAGTGAGCAGTTGAAGCATGGGAAATTACGCCTGTGTTGAATCGCCTGCGCGCGACACGCTGGCTGAATCGAAACTGGCCATGTCGCGCAGTAGGCTACAAGCCGACACCAGCAAGGGCCAGGCCAAAGCTGCACCAGAGCCTTCACCCAAACGCAAACCAAGATCAAGCAAGGGTTGTGCATTCAAGAATTTCAGCATCTTGCGGTGGCCTTGCTCGCCCGATTGATGCGCAAAAACACAGTACGCCAACACCTTGGGGCACATTGCATGCGCCACCAGCACCGCTGCCGTGGCAATAAAACCATCAACCACCACCACACGGCGTTCACTAGCGGCCTGCAACACCGCACCCACCATCGTTGCAATTTCAAACCCACCGACGGCTGCAAGTATTTCAAGCGGTGTTTGTGCCTTGGCATGTTGGCTTAACACCTGCCGCAAAATACTCGTTTTGCGCTGAACAGCTTCGGGATTCAAACCCGTGCCCGCACCGGTGCATTCAGCAATGTCGTACCCGGTGAAACACGCCATCAAAAGCGCTGCAGCCGATGTATTGCCAATGCCCATTTCCCCCAACAACAGCACGTTGCCAGGCAGGTTGCGAAGCAACTCAACACCGTTGAGCAGTGCCTGTTCGCATTGATGAATCGACATGGCCGGGCCTTCAAGGCTGTCAGCCGTGCCATATCCAATTTTGCGAATCAACAAACCGGGGCGCGCCGTGAAGTCATGGCGAACACCGCAATCGACCACGCCCAAATTCAAGCCATGCTGGCGTGCCAGTACACTGACCGCCGCACCACCAGCCAGAAAATTTTCTACCATTTGCCAGGTCACATCGCTGGGGTAGGCGGACACCCCGCGCTGTGCCAAACCATGGTCGGCTGCGAACACCAGCATTTGCGGCTGTTCCAGAGCAGGGCTCTCAGTGCCCAAGACCAGGCCTATTTGAACGGCCAGTTTTTCAAGCCGACCCAATGAACCAAGCGGTTTGGTTTTGTTGTCAAGCAAGGCCTGGATCCGTGCTTGCAAAACAGCACTGCAAGGGTTTTGAACAAGGGGTAAATCAAATGGCATGGGTGCTGTGTACCTGAAAAATTAGGGTTCGATAAGTGCGCTCAATACGCCCGGTTGTACATGCTGTTCCAGAAAATCTGCCAGCCCGTTGAATACGCTTTCCAGCGTGGGGGCTTGTGCGCCAAACAATGCGGCCAACACTGCGGCATCTTCAAACAGGCCGTGCACGTAAACACCCAGCACATTGCCCGCTGTATTTTGCCAACCCAAACCGGGCAGCACTTCGCGCGCAAGCTGCCCGACTTGAGCCAGCGCCGGGTGTTGCGCGGTTTGACCATGGTGAATTTCATAGCCGTTGACCAGTTGCTGCGCCAACGCGGCCCAAGGCCCTTGCACGGCACCAAAAAGCAGCGTGGTACGGCGCACCGTTTTGTCGGGTTCAAAGCAGGTCACCAAAGGCAAAAGCCCCAGCCCCGGTGCATTGCCATCAATGCCGTGCGCATCCACCAGTGCTTCACCCAACATTTGCAGGCCACCACAAATGCCCAACACGGGTTTGCCTTGTTCGGCATGCGCGGCCACAGTTTGGTCCAGCCCCTGTTCGCGCAACCATGCCAAATCGGCTGTGGTGTGTTTTGAACCCGGCAGAATAATCCAGTCAGCACCCGCACAATCGGCAGGTGTGCGGGCCCACACCAAACGCACACCGGGCATGTTTTTCAGGGGCTGGAATTCATCCAGATTGCTGATGCGCGGAAAAGCCAGCACAGCAATGGTGATGTGCACGCGGCCAGTGGAACGGCTGCGGTCATCGAACACCCCATCTTCTTCCGGCAAACCATGCTGAAACCACATGGGCAGGGTGGCCACGGTGGGTACACCGGTCAACTGCTGCAACAGTTCGGGCGCGGGAGCCAGCAAGGCCGCATCACCTCGAAATTTGTTCAACACGAAACCGCGAATCAAGGCACGTTCCTCGGTGGGCAACAAAGCCCAGGTGCCATACAGGTGGGCAAAAGCCCCACCACGGTCAATGTCGGCAACCAGCAGGCAGCGCGCCTGCGCGTGCACGGCCACGCGCATGTTCACAATGTCACTGGCGTGCAAGTTTATTTCTGCCGGTGAACCTGCCCCCTCGATCACCACCACATCATGGTCGGCACGCAGTGCATCCAGTGATGCCATGATGTGCGGCCACACCTGGGCGCTGCGTTCCCGCCACGGGGTCTTGCTCAACGCCATGTCCACTTGTCCCAACACGACCACTTGGCTTTTGGTGTCGGCTTCGGGTTTTAACAACACCGGGTTCATGTGCACATGCGGTTCGCAACATGCGGCCAGCGCCTGGAAATACTGGGCAGAACCAATTTCCCCTTCACTGCCATGCAAACCCGCCACCACGCGGGCATTGTTACTCATGTTTTGTGCCTTGAAGGGTGCCACCTTAAAACCCAGGCGTGCATAGTGACGGCACAATGCCGTGGTCACCCAGCTTTTACCTGCACCGCTGCTGGTACCCAGAACCATCACACACACTGCGGTCATTCGTGGCCCTGCCTTGCAGGATAATATTCAAGCGCACTTGAAAGCGCAGCCATGGCCTGTGGCCCTTGCGCGCACAAGCGCCACCAGCCGGGCAAACCAAACGAGGTGGCATCGCGCAGCTTGATGCCACGCGCGCGCAGGTGCACCTCATCAATTCCGCAAGGTGCTTTGGCACACACAAACGAGGCAATGCTGGGCATCGTTTCCCAACCCCGCTGGTGAAGGCAATTCAGCAGATCCAGTTTCCATTGCGCCAGCACGCTGCGGCTTTCAGCCAACCAGCCTTGTGTTTCCGGCAAGGTCCAGGCAAGCAGCATTGCTTGCCCGTGCGTGCCGATCGGCCAGGAAGGTGCCAGGCTATTCAGTGCGCACACCGCTCGGCTTTCACCCACGGGTGCAATGGCGTAAGCGCCGCGAATACCTGTCATGCCCAATGCCTTGTTGGGCGACCACAATTGCCACAAATGGTCTCGTTTTTGCACGGCCGTGCGGGCCTGTTCATCAAGGCACAAGGGTTCATAAGCACAATCAAGCACGGCAACCACATCGGGGTGGGCCTCTACAATTTTCAAGAGCTCGGTCGATTCAGTTTGCCCCAAGGGGCTTGAAGGGTTGCACAACCACACCAAGCCAGCCTGACTTGGGTCATCAACCAGTTCCATGTCCCACACCTGCGCGGCGTGCGCATAATCGCCATAAGCGTGTTGCGGCACCCAGTAAGAATTGCAGCCCTTGCGCCACTGGCAGGTGGTCAGGCGTTGAATGAATTCGCTTGCACTGCCCGCAACCACAATTCTGGATTCATCCACTTGATGAAAGTCGGCAAGCGCAGTGCGCAAGGCCGTGTAATTCGGGTCGGGGTAACGCAGTGCGTCAGCCTGCTGAACTGCGTTCAACACAACAGGGCAAGGCCCAACTGCATTGGCATTGCTCGAGAAGTCAAAGGGCACCGGCCCGTGCTCATCGGTACCGCCATGTATACGTGTGTT
Organism: Gammaproteobacteria bacterium; assembly: GCA_018812945.1. Classification (GTDB taxonomy): domain Bacteria; phylum Pseudomonadota; class Gammaproteobacteria; order Burkholderiales; family Burkholderiaceae_B; genus Limnobacter. Next base: position 9,870 of record JAHJCM010000130.1, read on the forward strand.
CATGTTACCCCCCACGAAACAGCCACCAAGCAAAGCACCGCTATGAATACCACCACTTGTGCGCAGGCATGCAAGGCGGCTTCGATGTGGCCACTGCGTGGCGCCTCGCCTTGCCTATTCAAACAATACACGCCTTTCTTTTCCAGACAAATATTCATGCCCAAAGCCAAGGCCCCCATGGGCCAACCGCCATTCGGTGAAAGGGTTTGTTGTGCAATACCGGGTAATTGAAACAGGCCACGACCTTTGAACAACAGGCAAATCAGCACGGCGGTGATGCGGGCAGGCAACCAGGACAACACATCGTCTGCGCGTGCTGCCCACTTGCCTGCCCAGGTCCAGTCGCGCCCTGCGCGTTCGCCAAGATAGCCCCACATGGCGTCGGCCGTATTGGCAAAGCGATAAACTGCAGCGCCTGGCAAACCCAGCACCGCAAACCAGAACAGCGGGGCTACCACAGAGTCATTTAAATTTTCTGCAAGTGTAGAAATGGCAGCCTGCCGAACCTGCGCCTCGCTCAGGCCGTTCACATCGCGGCTGACCAAACGCGCCACCTGCTGTCGGCCTTCGGGCAGTGAACGTTGCAAGGCTTTTTCAACTGCGTGTACTTCATCGCGCAGCACCCGCCAGGCCAACATGGGTTTGAACAACAGGCCCAGTAACAACACTTGGAAAACCCAATTCGCCTGTGCCACCCACTTTGAAAGCAACGCAGCCAGAATGAATACACCCGCAGCACCCGCGCACCACGCCAAGGCACCGGCTGTGAATGGGGCCATCACTTTGCTGGGCACAACACCCATTACAGGTGCAAACAAACGACCGGCCCACCCCAGATAATTGCCCATCCACACCACCGGGTGCCAGCGAACCGGCGGTTCGCCGAAACAATAATCGACGAGCAAAGCCACCAACATGGCACCAGCCAAACCGTCAATGGATGTAAAAGACGTGGCGAAAATCAAAGCGGGGCTGGCATTGTCCATTTGCGTTGCGTTTAATCTTCGATACCGCGCTGGGCCGGTATGCCTGCCTTGAAAGCATGCTTGACCATGGTCATCTCTGTCACCGTGTCGGCCATGTCGATTACTTCCTGCGGGCAACGCCGCCCGGTGATTACCACATGCACATCCTTGGGTCGTTCGCGCAGGGTTTGCAACACATCCTCCAGCGGGATCCAGCCGTAAATCAAGCCGTAGGTCAGTTCATCCAGCACCACCATAAAATGTTCGCCTCCCAGAATGGTGTCGCGGGCTTTGGCCCAGCCGTCCCGGGCCAGTTGCGCTGAATGTTCGATGTCTTTGCTTTTCCAGCTAAAGCCATCACCCAGCCCTTCGATGGACAAACCCAGTTGCTCGAAGGATCGATGTTCACCAAAACGCGCACTGGGCACTTTCATGAACTGGTAAATTTTCACGAGCTTGCCATGCACATGGGTGCGCCCAAATGCACGCAAGGCCAGGCCAAATGCCGCAGTGCTTTTGCCTTTGCCATCGCCGGTGTTCACGATGATCAGGCCACGCCTTTCGCCTTCGGGCCGGTCGTAACGTTTTTCAGTGGGGGGCGTTTCAATTTGCATGGGGTTTTCTCTCGCAGTCAGGTTGGCAACACAAGCCAACGGTTGTTCACCTGGTGAATGGAAAGTCGATGATCAAAAACAGTTTGCAGGGCGTGGTGGATAAGCAAGGGTTTTCGGCAAATCGATTCGCGTCGGCCACAAATCTGCGCCATACTTCCAGGTCTCGAATAGCAAAGGAGACCGCCCATGCAGATACAGATTACTGGCAAGCATATGGATCTCGGAGAGGCTCTCAGGAGCCGCATCGAAGACGGCCTCGAGGCGGCGGTCAGTAAGTATTTCAGTCGAACGGGGGAGGCGAGCGTCTTTGTCTCGCAACAGGGCCACCTCGTGGAAGTCGATTGCAATGTTCACCTGCCATCCGGCATTGTGCTGCAATCGACCGGCAAGGCCGGTGACCCGTATGCGGCCCTCGAGGACAGCCTTGGCAAAATGGAAAAGCGCGTGCGCCGCTACAAGCGCCGCCTGAAGGACCACCACGCCAATCCAACGGCGCCACTTCCCGCTGAAATCGCAACCGGCGCTGTCTTCACGGTCAACGGCCATGGCGCCGATAGCGACGATCATGACGACGAGGTGGAAGACATTTCCGATGTGCCGCTGACAGTGGCTGAAACATCCGTGAATATTCGGAAAATGACCGTTTCCGAGGCGGTTATGCAGCTGGAACTGCAGGAGGTTCCGGCGCTCATGTTCAGGAATGCTGGCCATGATGGCCTGAATATGGTCTACCGCCGCCCGGATGGGCATATCGGCTGGGTTGACCCGGCCAATACTCCCAGGAACTGAAGCCCGCACACGGAAGCAGCGTTTATGGCAACCGATCTCAGCTCCCTGCTAAAAGGCGGGATCATTCTACCTTGTTTCGAGGCCTCAAGCCGGAAACAGGCTTTGCATGCTCTGTCTGAAGAGCTTGGAAACGTCACGGGTATCTCTGCGCGCGAGATCGAGGATTCGGTCATGGAGCGGGAGCGCCTTGGATCGACAGGTGTCGGTGAAGGCGTTGCCATTCCGCATGCGCGCGTTGATGGCATCGACGCGCCAATTGGTGGTTTCATGCGTCTGGCGACAGGCGTGGACTTCGAGGCCATCGACGACCGGCCCTGCGACCTGATCTTCATGTTGCTGGCACCCCTGTCGGCAGGCGCAGACCATTTGCGGGCACTCGCGCAGGTCAGCCGGGTTTTCCGGCAGCCAGCCGTGCGGGACGCGTTGCGTGAGGCCGTCACGGTTGATGATGTCAAAGCGATCATCTGCAAGGA
>JAHJCM010000131.1 GCA_018812945.1 Gammaproteobacteria bacterium
ATAATTCGCCCCAAGGGTTTGCGGGCAAACAGGGTTTGTTCAATTTCTTCCCACATGGCGGCCACGTCGGGCAGGCCCGCGCCGCAGTCCACCAAGGTGTACTGGTTTTCTTCCTCAATTAGCCACACATTGATGTGGTCGAGTGCAAAAGGCAGCGGCAATCGAAGCCACAGCACGCCGGGTGCAACTGGGGTGGGTTGGCCCAAAACGGGCGGTTCAAACAAACGTTCAATTCCCATGTGTTTTCTGGTGACTTTTCAGTCATTTGTGTGGGTGAAGGGGCTGATTGTAGGGCATCATTTCGAAAAAGCATAACTTCTGCGGAGACTTTGACATGTTGAATTTGCCAGGACTTCAGTTTGATCTTGGAGAAGACATCGACGCCTTGCGCGATGCCGTACAAACTTTTGCCCAAGTGGAAATCGCCCCTTTGGCCGCTGAAATGGACAAAACCGACCAATTCCCTATGCACTTGTGGCGAAAAATGGGTGAAATGGGCCTGTTGGGGCTGACGGTTGAGGAAGAGCTAGGCGGCAGTGGCATGGGCTATTTGGCCCACATTGTGGCGATGGAAGAGATTTCACGGGCCAGCGCCTCGGTGGCATTGAGCTACGGTGCGCATTCCAACCTGTGTGTGAACCAGATTCGCCGCAACGGCAATGACTGGCAACGCCAAACCTTTTTGCCCAAGCTCATTTCGGGCGAGCACATTGGTGCCTTGGCCATGAGCGAACCTGGTGCGGGCTCAGACGTGGTTAGCATGCAATTGCGGGCCGACAAGAAAGGCGACAAGTATGTGCTCAACGGCAGCAAGATGTGGATTACCAACGGCCCGGACGCGGATGTGCTGGTGGTGTATGCCAAAACTGATTTGGCAGCAGGGCCACACGGCATTACTGCGTTTTTGATTGAAAAAGGTTTTAAGGGCTTCTCAATTGCGCAAAAGCTGGACAAGCTGGGCATGCGCGGTAGCCACACCGGCGAGTTGGTGTTCGAGGATTGCGAAGTGCCCGAAACCCATGTGCTGGGCAAGGTGGGCCGCGGTGTGAATGTGCTGATGAGCGGACTTGATTTCGAACGCGCTGTGTTAAGCGGCGGTCCTCTGGGTATTATGGCCGCAGCCATGGATGTGGTGGTGCCTTATGTGCATGACCGCAAACAGTTCGGTCAAAGCATTGGCGAATTTCAGCTGATTCAGGGCAAGCTGGCGGACATGTATTCAGTCATGATGGCCACCCGTGCCTATGTGTACCAAGTGGGCAAGGCTTGCGACAAGGCCACGCCAGACACGGTTCGCAAGCTGCGCAAGGACTGCGCCGGCGCCATTTTGTTCTCGGCCGAGAAAGCCACCTGGATGGCGGGCGAGTCCATTCAGATTTTGGGTGGCAACGGCTACATCAACGAGTACCCCTGCGGTCGCCTGTGGCGCGATGCCAAGCTGTATGAGATTGGCGCGGGCACCAGCGAAATTCGCCGCATGCTGATTGGCCGCGAGCTGTTCGCGGAAACCATGTAAACGCTTATTGCGGCAGGGCAGGTCCGGTGGATTTGAACACCCGTTTGTCCTGCCCAATCACTACTTCACTTTCCCACAAGTAGCTCAGCCTGGGGTGCGCAGTTTGCAGCACTTTCAGCGCCTCAGTGTTGCCCAGCAGGTGGAAATTCATCCAGGCCAGTGAGTACTGGGCGGCAATTTCCCGCCCCCAGGTGGAGGTGGGCAGCAGCGGGTAGTTGGTGTGCTGTGCATGGCTGGCGGCATCGGCCACGATAAAGGCGCGGTCGCTGGTCAATTTGTCATACACCGGGCGCACCACGGCCGGGTTCACTGCGACGATTGGCGCAATGGGGCCATCGTGGTCACCGGTTTGTATCATCACGGGGATCGGGTTTTTGTCAAACACCGATTGGATCTCACTGATGGGTGCGGCAGCCACAGCGGCTTTCAATCGTGGCTCCACTGCTTGCAAACCCATGGTGGCAATTGCGCCCATGCTGTGGCCAATGACGCCAATTCGTGCGGGATCGACAAAACTTCGCACTGGCGAGTTGTTCAGCAGGTAGGTGAGCGCGTCTTGCGCTTCTTCAATGTTGTTGCCGGGGTCGCCTTGCACTTCATCATCTGATCGACCCTGGCCGGAAAAGTCAAACGCAAACACCATGTACCCAGCATCGGCAAACAACTGGTGCCACCAGCGGTACATGGCCGTGTTGGTGTTCAATCCTTCCAGCGCCAAAATCACAGGGAATTGTTGCGAAGTGGCTTGGGTTTGCCCCCGCTTGGGCAGCACGATTTCGCCGTGCAAGCGAGTGCCATAGCGGTTTTGAAAACTGATGGGTACCAGCGCCACTGACTGGTTGTTCTCGGGGTGGCCGTACCAGTGGAAGACTTGGTCAATTCGGGAGCCATCGTTCAGTTGTGCGGCCATGGCGCGAATTTGAAATTCCAGCAAAGCGGGATCGGTGATGTCGCTCAGCGTGTAGCCCAAAGCGATGGGGTCGACCACACCGGCCAGTTGTTGGCGCGGCAACATGTCGCTGACCATGCCCAGTTGAAACAGCACATCATCGGAAGGCAAGGGGCTTTCAGGGGGATTTTCACCTTGAACCGAAGCAGGCCAGCCAAAGGCCTCTGAGGATTGAATGGCATTGCGCGATGCGGAGCCAGAATTGTTTTCTCCGTTGCAGGCCCAGGCCAGCAAGGGTAAGCACAACAGGTAGAGCAACTTGAAACGACTTGGCATGACAACTTCCTGATTCAATCCGTCCATGATACTAAGTTCGCGCAGGTTTTGGATTTTCTTGGGCAAATGGGAATGGGATCTCGTAGAATCGGTGGTTCATCATATGGAGTGAAGCCAGCTTATGAGCAGCGTGCCCTTGGACCTGAAAACCCTGGAAGAGGATTTTGGTGAACTCAGCGAAACCAGCCACCTGAGTGAGGAGGAAGAGCGCGAGCTGTCCAAAAAGGTGGCCAGCGACATTCTGGCGGGCTTCGACAAACACTATCGCCTGTTTCGCTATTGCGCCCAGCAAACCAAAAAGCTGTTTGAGGAAGGCGATTGGCATTTGATCCAGCAACTGGCCCGCGACCGTATTGATTTTTACGATGAACGTGTGAAAGAGGCGGTGGATTTACTGCGGCGCAATTATGGTTCGCTGTTGATGAGCGAATCGGTGTGGGCCAAGATCAAGACCCGTTTTGTGACCTACCTGGTTGACCACAAACAACCTGAGTTGGCGGAGACCTTTTTCAATTCCGCCGTGACCAAGATTTTGCATCGCGATTACTACCACAACCGGTTTTTGTTTGTGCGCCCCGCAGTCAGCACCGATTATGTGGAAAGCGATCCACCCTCCTATCGCAGCTATTACCCGGCCAACCCAAAAAGTGGTGGCCTGCGTAAAACATTGAAGCGATTGATTCGTGATTTCTCGCTGAACGCTGAATTTGTGGATTTGGAGCGTGATCTGCGTTACGTGGTGCATGCTGCACGGCAGGTGATGCCACGGCCCATCAAGGTCGATCCAGATTGCCAAATTCAAGTGCTGTCCAGTTTGTTCTTCCGCAACAAGGGCGCATACATCATTGGCAAGTTCATCAACGCCAACATGCCGCAACCGTTTGCCATTCCAATTCTTCGCGATTCCTCCGGCAAGTTGTACATTGACACCGTGCTGTTCAATGTGCAGCAAATCGCCACATTGTTCAGTTTCACGCGCGCCTATTTCCTAGTGGACATGGAAACGCCCGGCGCCTATGTGCAGTTTCTGCGCACCCTGTTGCCGAACAAGCCCAAGGCCGAGATGTACACCATGCTGGGTTTGCACAAGCAGGGCAAAACCCTGTTTTACCGGGATTTTCTGCACCACTTGAAGCATTCCCACGATGAGTTTATCGTGGCGCCCGGTATCAAGGGCTTGGTGATGGCGGTGTTCACGCTGCCGTCTTACCCGTATGTGTTCAAACTGATCAAAGACAAAATTGCACCCAGCAAGGAAATAGACCGCGCCGGCGTGATGCGTAAGTACCAGTTGGTGAAAGAGCACGATCGCGTGGGTCGCATGGCTGACACCTGGGAATACAGCCATGTGGGTTTGCCACTGAACCGCTTTTCAGAAGAATTGATCGAGCATTTGAAGGACACCTGCGAAAGCTCGCTGAGCTTTGAAGATGACACAGTGGTGATCAAGCATGTGTACATTGAACGGCGCATGACGCCTTTGAATATTTACTTGCAACAGGGCACTGACGCTGAAGTGGAACACGGCATTACGGAGTATGGCAATGCGATCAAACAGCTGGCTGCCGCGAATATTTTTCCGGGCGACATGCTGTTCAAGAACTTTGGCGTGACCCGCTTGGGCCGAGTGGTGTTTTACGATTACGACGAAATTGAGTACATGACCGACTCCAATTTCCGCCGAATTCCGGAGGCCCCCAACCCCGAGGCGGAAATGTCGTCTGAGCCTTGGTACACAGTGGGGCCGAAAGACGTATTCCCGGAAGAGTTCGGGCATTTCTTGCTGGGAGACCGCCGGGTGCGCAAAGCGTTTTTGAGCAAGCACCGTGATTTGCTGGAATATGAGTTTTGGCAAGAGCGCAAAGACCGAATTACCCAAGGGCACATTGAGGATATCTTCCCGTATTCCGAGGCGGTGCGGTTCACCAACCGGTTTATCAAAAAGCCGTGAGCTGCCTTGCGGTTTATTGCCAACTCGGCATGGGTTGCTTGTTCCGCACAGAAAACCGCTGAATCCCTTTTTGAATGGATTCTTGCTCACCTCGCTCGGCAAAAGGGCGGGCCGAGTCTCGGTGTCGGCTTGTAGCCGACCGCTGCGGATCCACTCAAACGGGGCGATTTTCTTGAAGTGCGCCCCAAGCAATCCCA
>JAHJCM010000132.1 GCA_018812945.1 Gammaproteobacteria bacterium
CACCATGCTCAAGCCCATTGAGAAGGGCCACGCCCACGAGAAAAAAGGATTCTTCGGCTGGTTCAACCGCAAGTTTGATTCAAGCAATGCACGCTACCAAGGCGCAGTAGGTCGCATGCTGCACAAGTCGGGGCGATACCTGATTATTTATGGTGGTCTGTTGGCTGTCACCGCCTTCATGTTCACCCGCTTGCCCACCTCATTCCTGCCCGATGAAGATCAAGGCGTGTTCTTCACGCAGGTGCAATTGCCGGCGGGTGCCACGCAAGAACAAACCTTGCAAGTACTGGCCAAGATGGAGGACTACTTCCTCAATGAGGAAGGTGACAATGTGAAGTCCCTGTTCACCGTGGCAGGTTTCAGTTTCTCGGGCACAGGTCAAAACTCGGGCATTGGCTTTGTGAGGCTGCGCGACTGGAGCGAACGCCCCGGCAAGGAAAATTCTGCCGCTGGTATCGTGCGACGTGCATCCAAAGAATTCGCAAGCTGGCCAGAGGCACAGGCCTTTGCATTTGCACCGCCAGCCATTCGGGAATTGGGCAATGCCTCCGGCTTTAACCTGTTCATTCAAGACCGCACCGGTTTGGGCCGCGAGGCCTTGCTGCAAGCCAGAAACAGCATGATTGGCGAAGCTGCGAAAAATCCCATATTGACGGGTGTTCGCCCCAATGCAACTGCCGACACTCCGCAATACCAGCTTGATATTGACAATGCCAAGGCTGGCGCACTGGGTGTGAGTGTTGCAGAAATCAGCGACACGCTGACCTCGGCCTGGGGTGGCAGTTTCATCAACGACTTTCTGGACCGAGGTCGTGTGAAGCGTGTGTACATGCAGGCCGATGCGCCATTCCGCATGTTGCCCGAAGACCTGAACCGGTTCTATGTACGCAACAGCGATGGCGAAATGGTGCCCTTCTCCAACTTCTCATCGGCGCAATGGTCAATGGCCTCTCCACGCCTTGAGCGTTACAACGGTTTGCCCGCAGTAGAAATTCAAGGGCAAGCTGCACCCGGTATGAGTTCTGGCGACGCCATGGACGCCATGGAGGCAATTGCAGAAAACCTGCCAGATGGCATGGGCATTGAGTGGACCGGTTTGTCGTACGAAGAAAGACAATCCGGCTCGCAAGCTCCCCTGCTCTACGCGCTTTCCTTGCTGATCGTGTTTTTGTGTCTGGCAGCGCTATATGAAAGCTGGTCCATTCCTTTCGCGGTCATGCTGATTGTGCCTCTGGGTGTGGTGGGTGCACTGCTTGCGGCCAGTGGCCGGGGCTTGGCCAACGATGTGTACTTCCAGGTTGCCTTGCTGACCACAGTGGGCTTGTCGGCCAAAAATGCAATCCTGATTGTTGAATTTGCCAAGGAACAATTTGACCAGGGCCGCGATTTACTGGAAGCCACACTGGATGCGGTGCGCATGCGTTTGCGCCCCATCATCATGACCTCGCTGGCCTTTGGTTTGGGTGTGGTGCCCTTGGCAATCTCGACCGGCGCGGGCTCGGGCAGCCAGAACGCGATTGGTACCGGCGTACTGGGCGGCACCATTTCTGCAACCGCGCTGGGCATTTTCTTTGTACCCATGTTCTTTGTGGTGGTCACCCGTTTGTTTGGCAAAAAACGGGCCGGGAAAAACGCCACTGCACAGGGAGAATGACATGACCAAGATTCACACATGGAATCTCACACCGGTGGTGTTCGCGCTGGCTATAGCCGGTTGCAGCACGCTGGCTCCCACCTATGAACAGCCTGCTGCGCCGGTGGCCAGCAACTGGCCAAAAGGTGAGGCCTACCAGCCCGACAGCCCCAAAGCGCAGGCCGCAATTGACCTGGCCTGGCGAGACCTGTTTGTAGACCAACGCCTGGAGCAACTGCTGGAACTGGCCTTGAAAGAAAACCGGGATTTAAGAATTTCAGCGCTGAATATTGAGCGGGCACGCGCGCTTTACCAGGTGCAGCGCAGCGATTTGTTTCCCATGATTTCTGCTGACGGTGAAGGCAATCGCCAACGCTTGCCCGCTGATTTAAGCGGCGGTCGCTCTGGCGGTGCCACCCCGAAACAGTACAGCGCAACAGTGGGTTTTGCTGCCTATGAACTTGATCTGTTTGGCCGGGTGCGTAGCCTCAATGAAGAGGCCTTGCAGCGTTTTCTGGCCACAGAAGAAGCACGCAAAAGCACACAAATCAGCTTGATCGCAGAGGTGGCATCCAGCTACCTCACCCTGGCCTCTGACCAAGCCTTGCTTGAACTGGCGCAAGACACCCTGAAGAACCAGCGTGATGCCTACGATTTGATCAAGCGAAGTTTTGATTTGGGTGTAGCCTCTCAACTTGATTTGCGCCAGGCCCAAACCAGTGTCGAAGTGTCCCGCGCCGATGTGGCCCGGTTTACACGTGCTGTGGCTCAAGACCGCAATGCGCTCGAGCTGCTGGTGGGCAAAAACATTCCGAAAGAATTGCTGCCTGACAGCAACCTGGAGGGAGCCGCTGCCATGGTTGAACTTCGCGCTGACATTCCCTCGGAGGTATTGCAACGCCGCCCCGACGTGGAGTCGGCAGAGCGTTTGCTTCAAGCCAGCAATGCACGTATTGGTGCAGCCCGTGCCGCGTTTTTTCCCAGCATCACGTTGACTGCCGATGCAGGCACTGCCAGTTCTTCACTGGATGGCCTTTTTGAATCGGGCTCGCGTACCTGGAGCTTCATCCCCAGAATCAACTTGCCGATTTTTGATGCTGGCCGCAACAGTGCCAACCTCGAGGTCGCAAAAACAGATCAGCAAATTGCATTGGCTGAATATGAAAAAACAGTACAGGGTGCATTCCGTGAAGTGGCTGATGCCTTGGCTGCACGGGGCACACTGGATGCAGAACTGGAGGCTCAAAATGCCTTGGTGGAAGCCACCTCGGAAAGTTACAAACTCAGCGAGGCCCGGTTTAAACGCGGCATTGACAGCTATCTGAATGTGCTCGATTCGCAAAGGGCGCTTTATTCAGCACAACAAGACCTGATCGCAGTTCGACTGGCGCGCACCGCCAACCTGGTGACCTTGTACAAGGCATTGGGAGGTGGCTGGACAGAGAGTGACGCCAACCTGGCAAGTGGCTACACATCGGGAGGAAGCAACAATGATCAACGAGGCTAAAACCGTGACCAGCAAAGCGGAACTTCGCCGCCAGCAAATTCTGGATGCAGCAGCCGAGTGTTTCAGGAAAAGCGGTTTTCACGGTGCCAGCATGTCGGAGATTGCGAAATCTTTCGGAATGAGTGCGGGTCACATCTACAACTACTTTGAAAGCAAGGAAGCGATTATTGAAGCCATGGTCAAGCGTGACCTAGACCAAGCGCTTGAGCGAATCGCAAAAATTCAAGGTGAGAAAGACATTCTGAAAGCCATGCTGGGCACGGTGGATGAGGGTGTGCAACGGCGCATTGACCGCAGCGAACTCGATACGGAAATTTTGGCAGAGGCAGCTCGAAACCCAAAAATTGCCGCCACGGTTCAAGGCACTGACGCGGTAATTCGAGAGAAGGTCACGCATCTGATCAAAGGCATTCAGCCCTTGAAAGACTCGCCACCCTGCGAGCTTAACCTGGCTGCGAAATCCACCATTCTGATGGCCTTGTTTGATGGACTTCAAATTCGCGCCATACGCGACCCAGACATGAAGGCTGACGACATTGCCCGCGTGTTGAAAAGCGTCATACAACAGATGCTTCAAAGTTGATATTGGCGCGGCAGGTCTGGGGTATCCTGCTGTCGTTCCCGGCAATCACTGATCTGATTATTCAGCAGCCAACCCATCGAGTATCGGGCAGTCGGGTCGGGAATCACCTTTGCAACACTGAACCAGGCGTTCCAGCTCGGCCTTCATTGCATTCAATTCGCGAATTTTCGCTTCCAGTGCATTCAGGTGTGATTGCGCAAGTTTTTTGACCTCCCTGCTTGGGCGCGTTTTGTCTTGCCACAGGCCAAGCAATTCCTCAATCTGCTTGATCGAAAAACCGAGGTCACGTGAGTGCCGGATAAAGCGCAGCAAGTGCAAATCCCGGCTGTTGTACAAACGATAACCAGCCTCGGTGCGGTTGGCCTCGGGCAACAAACCCACCATTTCGTAATGTCGAATCATTTTTGCGGTGATCCCGGATTCCATGGCGGCTTCGCCAATCGTGAACCAATCTTTGCGTGTCCATTCTGCGTACATGTTCACAACTCCACTGTTTCAGATTTCAATAGTTTGGGTTTCCAGCGAGTCAGCAACAGGGCGTTACTGACCACACTGACTGAACTCAAAGCCATGGCTGCGCCAGCGACCACCGGGTTAAGCAGTCCCATCGCGGCCAAGGGTATTCCCACTGCGTTGTACACAAAAGCCCAGAAAAGATTTTGTTTGATCTTGTTGTACGTGCGTCTGGAAATATCAATGGTTTGAGCCACCAAGACGGGGTCGGGACGCATCAGCGTGATGTCGGCGGCATGCATGGCCACCTCCGTGCCACTGGACATTGCAAAACTGACATCCGCAGCTGCGAGCGCAGGCGCATCGTTGATTCCATCGCCCACCATGGCCACCACCTGGCCCTGTTGGCGATAATGGGCCACTGCCTCGCTCTTGTTGTGCGGCAATTGTTCAGCCTGCACCTCCGAAATACCCAGCGCTTGGGCAACGCGTTGGGCACTGGCTCTGGAGTCGCCTGTCAACAACACGGATTTCACCTGCAAATTGGTCAAATTTTGTACAGCTGCAAAAGCGCCTGCTTTCAAGGCATCACCAAAACCCAAAGCCCCCAGCAACGACACTTCACCTTGCTGGTCTTCAGCAACCCAGGCATGGGTGGGTGCATTGTCTGGCAAGGCTTGGTTCACCGCGCTCAACGCCGATTCGGGCACACCCAGTTCACGCATCCATCGCGCAGTACCTACATACACACGTGTGCCATTGACCATGCCACTGACACCACGCCCAGGCTGATCCTGCAATTGGCTTACCCCAGGCCATTGAACGCCCTGCCCTTGCGCATAAGCCAGCACAGCTGCGGCCAGCGGGTGAGCGCTGCCCGCTTCAACAGCTGCTGCCTTGGCAAGAAAGCTGTGCAGGCTATTGCTGTTAAAAGGCACTGCTGCACCCACAGATGGCTTGCCCTCAGTCAAGGTGCCGGTTTTATCAAACACAACCGTGTTAATTCGATGCGCAAGCTCCAGCGCCTGTGCATCTTTAATCAGGATTCCATGGCGCGCCGCCACGCCCGTGCCTGCCATGATTGCGGTGGGTGTGGCCAAACCCAGGGCGCAAGGGCATGCAATCACCAACACAGCCACCGCATTCACAATCGCCAACTCCAGGTTGCCACCTTCAGCCAAAAACACCCAATACAACAAGGTAAGCACCGCAATCACCAACACCACGGGTACAAACACAGCACTCACCTTGTCCACCAGCTTTTGAATGTCAGGTTTGGCTGCTTGCGCGTCTTCGACGAGGCGAATAATTTTGGCCAGCGTGGTTTCAGCACCCACAGCGCCCACTTCAATCAACAAGCGCCCATCCAGGTTCACTGCACCGCCGGTCACTGGGCTTCCGGGGGATTTCTCAACAGCCTGGCTTTCCCCAGTAATCAGTGCCTCATCCACATGGCCTTCGCCTTCCAATACACGGCCATCCAGCGGAATTCGCTCACCGGGCTTCACCACCACCTGCATGCCTACCGCCACACTGGCAATCGGCAGCACTTGTTCTTGCCCGTTCTGAAGCACTGTGGCGGTATCGGGCCGCAAGGCTTGCAACGCAGCAATGGCTGCAGTGGTTTGCCGCTTGGCGCGTGCTTCCAACCACTTGCCCAACATCACCAAGGTGATCACAGCGGCAGACGCCTCGAAATACAAATGCGGGTTGCCCTCGCCCAACATGTAAGCCGACAAACCAAATGCCGCAGAAGTACCAATGGCCACCAGAAGGTCCATGTTGCCCGTGCGGTTTTGAATTGCTTTCAATGCTCCCCGATAAAAACGGGCGCCCAACCAAAATTGCACCGGGCTGGCCAAAAGCAGTTGTATCCAGCCAGGCAACATGTAGTGCTTGTCAAACAGCATTCCTGCCATGGGCAACACCAAGGGCAAGGTGAGCAATGCACCCCACAACACCATCATGCCCTCATGATCAGTTTGTTTTGTGGTGTGCGAACCCGCTCTGGATGCGCCCGATGAGCTCGGCTGGCTGGCAGTTTCAATAGGCTCCGCGTCATAGCCTGCCTTTTGAACCGCCGCAATCGCGTTTTGCAAAAGATCGGGTTTGGCCAGTTGCACGCGGGCCTTCTCGGTGGCCAGGTTCACCGTTGCGCTAATGACGCCAGGTGTAGCCAACAATGCTTTTTCGACAGCGCTGGAGCATGAGGCGCAGCTCATGCCGCCCACAGCAATGTCGATGGTATTGGACGGGTTGGAATTCATGCTTGCTCTCCATGGTGTGATGGAAGCATTTTCAACCTTAACACCATGTCAAGGTCAATGCATTGACCTTACCATGATTGGAAGCTTCAGGATACCCATGTGTTCAATTCAATGGGAGAGTCTTCATGACACCGCCATGGCGATTGCCCGGGAAAGTACATGCATTAGAATTGCGTTTAACCCCAACTGGAGTGCAAAACATGATTACCTTGAGTGTAGAAAAAGTGAAATGCGGTGGATGTGCCGCCAATGTGAAACAGGCTGTGTTGGCCAAAGACCCACAGGCACAGGTGCAGGTCGATGTCGCCAACAAACAGGTAGAAATTGACTCTCGGCTGGACGGACACACCTTGGCCACGATTGTCAGCCAAGCCGGTTACCCCGCCACCCTGCAAGCCTGATTCAAAAGATCAAGCAGCTTCGCAGTATGCCTGGCCCCAATAGTTGTACGTGAACGCCTTGGGGCCGGGCACATACATGGTTTCAATGTCATCCACCAAAAACCCGCCTTCCTTGAGCAACGCGGGAATGTCCCGGTTCAAGTGACAACCTCCCGCCAGTTTTCCCCACACGGGTTGCAAACGATTCTGCGTGTTGCGCACTTTCTCATCCGGTGCCGCGCCATGCTCGCAAAACAGCAACTTACCGCCCGGCTTTAACACTCTGCGCATTTCCTTCAAGGCTTGCACGGGCTCTGGAATGGTACACAGGGTGTAGGTCATGACGATGGTGTCGATACTTGCATCGGGCAGTGGAATTTTCTCGGCGGGCAACCCCATAAGCTCTACGCTCAAGCCGGTTTGATCGATGCGTTTTTTTGCCAGACGATGCATTTGCATGGCAGGGTCCAGGCCAATGATTTTTTGAACTTTGCCAGCGTTATAGTGGCGCATGTTCAACCCGGTACCGATACCAATTTCAAGCACCAGCCCTGTGGCTTTGGGTACCACTTTCTGGCGTTGCCTGCTGATGGCTTTCATGCCGCAAGCGAAATCAAGCAAAGTAGGCAGTACGTGTCGGTCGTATAATTTGGCTAACAATCCCAATTTTTTGTCCTTTTGTATTCAGGAAACGTCGCCACCATGCAAAACAACCCAGACCAGTTCTCATCCAAGATCGGCTTTGTGCTGGCCGCAGCCGGTTCAGCCGTGGGCATTGGTAATTTGGTGGGCTTTCCTGTGGCCGCAGCCAAAAATGGTGGCGGTGCATTCCTGTTACTGTACATTTTTTTCGTCATCGCCATTTGCCTGCCGCTGATTCTCGCCGAGCTTAGTTTGGGCCGCGCCACCAACCAAAACCCTTTGGGAGCATTCAGGCAGGTTTCCAGAAACAACAAAGCCTGGGTGCTGGCTGGTGCTTTGTCGTTGATCACACCATTCATGATTGCCGTGTTTTACAGCGTGCTCACGGTGTGGTTGCTGGGCTATTTCCTGCTGGTACTGATGGGTCAACTGGACCAATTGGCCACCCCTGTTTATTTTGGCGGCTTTATCACGAGCCCCTGGATATTTGCCTGCCTTGCGGCGGTCATTGGCATGGTCATTGTTGTGCTCAAAGGTGGGGTGCGCGATGGCATTGAAAAAGCATCCCGTTTGCTCATGCCCATGCTGTTCATCATGCTGATTGGTCTGGCTGTATTTGTGCTCACCTTGCCCAACGCCAGTGCCGGTTTGAAGTTTTATTTCACACCGCAACTGGACCGCATCACCTGGAGTGTGGTCAACGGTGCCTTGTCACAAGCATTCTTTTCGCTGTCGCTGGGCATGGGCATTTTGATTACTTATGGTTCGTATTTGCGCAAACAAGACAATCTGGTGCAGTCAGCCAAAATGCTGGCCTGCACCGACACTGGCGTGGCACTGGTGGCGGGCCTCATGACCCTGCCCGCAATTTTCGCCATTTACCCCAACACCAACCCCAGCGAACTGAGCGATTCTTCGGTGGGCTTAATCTTCTCGTTTTTCCCGAACATTTTCATGGCCATGGTGCCGAAATTCGGATATGCCATGTCCAGCCTCATCGCAGCCACGTTCTTCCTGTTGGCGTTCGTAGCCGCCATTACCTCGCTGGTGTCGATTATTGAGGTGCCAGTGGCTGCCCTGAAAGCCGAGGGCAAGAAAACCCGCAATACAGCGCTTGGGATTGTTATTGCGGCTGTGTCGATAGGCGCCATGTTCAGCGCCTTGTCTTTTGGGCAAGTGAAATGGCTCAGCGATTTCGCTTTTTATTCCGGTGCAAACAAATCTCTGTTTGACGTGTTGGTTGACGTGTTTTACGACACCATTTTGCCTTTCAACGGTTTGCTGATTTGCCTGCTGGTGGTGTGGCAATGGAAACGCCACAACATGACCGCTGAGATGCTGACCAGCAATAAAAATGGTGCCAGCGGTTGGCTTGAGCGCTACACCCACTTTGCGATTGCATTCTGGATTCCGTTGATTCTTGCCACTGTGTTTGTTGTCACGGTTATCAATAAGTTTTTCAGTTGATCGTCACCACGGCGATCCAATGAATTACTGGCACGCTTAATGCCACTTTGTGCTGTAATAAGGAAAATCAAAAAATATTCCGGAGACAGCACGAAAACAAACCTGGTCTTGGCTGCCCTTTTCATGGGCACGTCTGCCTTGATGGCAGCCTGTTCAAAAACCCCAACCTCGGTCGATCCCAACAGCGCTGCAAGCCCTTTCACACAGGCTTTTCACGCTGAAGTGGCCAAAAACACCGACCTAGCAGACCCAGCCAACAACGCCGATGCGCGCAAAGGTTTAATCGCCAAACCCACAGGCAAAGTACTCAACGATGCCGGCGAAGTCATTTGGGATTACGACGAATTCAACTTCATCGAAGGCAATGCTCCCAGCACGGTGAACCCCAGCCTTTGGCGGCAGGCCAGCCTGAACAATCAAATTGGCCTGTACAAAGTGGCCGACCGCATTTACCAGTTGCGCGGCTTTGATTTGTCCAACATGACCTTGATTGAAGGCGACACCGGCTGGATTGTGGTGGACGTGCTAACCAGCGAGGAAACAGCACGCGCCGCCATGGCTTTTGCACGCAAACACCTGGGCGACAAACCAGTGACCGCCATCGTATTTACCCACAGCCACGTGGACCATTTTGGGGGCGCGCTGGGTGTGCTCAGCGCCGAAGAAGTGGCTGCACGCAACATACCTGTTGTGGCCCCGATTGGCTTTATGGAAGAAGCCACCAGTGAAAACCTGCTGGTGGGCATGGCCATGGCACGAAGGTCAATCTACATGTACGGAAAACGCCTGCCCCGCAGCCCGGAAGGTTTGATTGACAACGGCTTGGGCAAGGCCGTGGCCTACGGCAAGGTGGGCATATTACAGCCTACGCTGGTGGTGAAAGAAGCCAAAGAAACCCACGTGCTCGACGGCCTTGAATTCATGTTCCACAACGTGCCTGGCAGTGAGGCGCCCTCCGAGTTCGTGTTTTACCTTCCCACCCTGAAAGCCTTTGGCAGTGCAGAACTGTTTGGCCACACCTTGCACAACCTGTACACCCCACGTGGCGCCAAAGTACGCGATGCCTTGAAGTGGGCCAGTTACATGGATGAAGCCATTGCCTACGCAGGCGATGCCGAAGTGATGTTTCACCAGCACAATTGGCCAGTGTGGGGAGCCGACAATGTGCGCAGCTTCATGGAAAAACAACGCGATGTGTACCGCTTCATTCATGACCAAACCGTGCGGCACATGAATGCGGGCTACACCTCCGTGGAAATTGCCGAGAAGGTTCAAATGCCACCAGCCTTGAACAACTTTCTGAGTGGGCGCGGCTACTACGGCACCGTGTCACACAATGTGAAAGCGGTGTATCAGTTTTACATGGGCTGGTTTGATGCAAACCCGGCCAACCTGAACCCCCTGCCCCCGGTTGAGGCTGCAAAGCGGTATGTGGATGTGGCAGGCGGCATGGATGCCTTGCTGAACAAAGCAGAAGACGCCGTGAACAAAGGCGAATATCGCTGGGCCGCTGAATTGCTGAAGCATGCCGTGTATGCCGACCCTGAAAATGCACGCGCCAAGGCCTTGCTGGCAACAAGTTTCGACCAGATGGGCTACATGGCAGAATCGGCGCCGTGGCGTAACTTTTACCTGACCGGTGCACTGGAGTTGCGCCAAGGTGGCTACGCCGAAGGGTTTCAACGCACAGCCTTTCTCGACATGCTGAAACACACGCCCACCGAGCGTTTTCTGGAGGCCATGGCGGCGTCGCTGAACAGCGACAAAGCCGAGGGTGAAGACATTCAAATCAACCTGGTGTTTTCCGGCACGCAGGAAAGCTACGTCCTGCGCATTCACAACAGCGTACTGCACCACAAGGCAGCTCAGCCTGAACCAGGTTCAGCCGCCACACTCACATTGAGCAAACCCTTCTTTTTGAACATGATGACCGGTGAGGCGGGTGCGACTGATTTGCTGTTTTCCGATCAAACCAAAATTGACGGCAGCAAAATCAAGCTAGGCCAATTTTTTGGAATGCTGGAGAAAGCAACGGGCAACTTCAACATTGTGACGCCTTAACCAACCCATGGCATGTCAGTAATATTCGGGTTTCCACGATTGGCCTGGAAACCCGAACAACCCTATAGTGTGTGGAAGATCAATCGCACATTCACTGGTAAATTACATGTCCACAGCCCAAGCCAAACACACCACACTACAGCCCTTCCACCTTGCATTCCCGGTCACCGACATTGAAGTGGCCCGCAAATTTTACGGCGAGGTGATTGGCTGTGAAGAAGGCCGTAGCGCCCCCCATTGGGTGGACTTCAACTTTTATGGCCATCAACTTGTGGCGCATTTGGCACCCGAGGAAGTAGGCTGCAAAGCCAACAGCAGTGTGGACGGCCATGCGGTGCCTGCCAAGCATTTCGGCGTGATTTTAACCATGGATCAGTGGAATGAACTGGCCGACCGGCTGAAGGCTGCGGGCACCAAGTTCGTGATCGAACCCTACATTCGATTCAAAGGCCAGGTGGGCGAACAAGCCACCATGTTTTTCATGGACCCATGCGGCAACGCGCTTGAATTCAAGGCATTTGCCAACATGGATCAAATATTCGCCAAGTAAATCAGCTTTTTGCGTTTTTCCAGACAGTGTAGGGCTCGTCATTCTTGGTGCGTACTACGCTGTCAACTTCGTCCATGTACACGTCTCGGTCTTTGGAGTTGAACGCTTCAGTCAGGCTGACCATGCCCAGTGAAAATCCCGTACCCACGGTGACATAACCAAAAGCCCAGTCCTGCACCACACCTTTCTTGTCCACCAGGAAATAAGTAGCCATGCGCTTCTTGCTGTCGAATCCAATTCCTTCACGGGAGTTATCAAGAATCGCATTGTTGTCCATGCGATCAGTGAAATGCTTTTTCACCACCATGCCATTGGAAAGTTTTTCCTCGCCAATAAACTTTCCATAAGTTGCATCATTTTGAATGGGCGCATAGGGCTGCCCAACATGCTTGGCCAACATGCGCGAGGCAATGCCATGACCCACGGCATCACCCATGCTGTTCAAGGCACCGCATCCACCCACGCTCATGCTCACTGCCAAAATTCCTGCCACCGCCAATAATGTACAAAACCCCCGAAGTATTGTCGCCATCGCTTGTTCTCCCCCAATGTCTTTGAACTTGTTGAAGCAATTTAAACCCTTCGCCTTACGGGATATATCCTATAAACAGAGTAGTCAATTTGATTACAACATTCAGCAGATTGGCGTAGAGCAATAACATGCCTAGCATGGTGCTTAATCAATAACACCATGCGAGGGGACTATGGGGATTCGTCAATTCGGTTTACTGGCAGCCGTTCTTTGTACCGGTTGCGCTTCGATTACTCAAGGCACCAGTCAAACGCTTATTTTTAAAATGGATCCCCAGCAAACCGTGTGTACCTTGAGCAGGGACGGCGAGGGCGAGCTTGGCGTGGTGACCGGAAAAGAAAATAGCATCACGGTGGGCAAAGACAAGGACGACATCATCGTGGCCTGCAAGGCGCCCGGCTATGAAGACAAAACAATTCGCCTGGTCAGCAGTGCGAGCACCGCTGGCGTGGCCGGTGGTGCATTGATTGATTTGGGCATCACCGACATGATCACTGGCGCCATGTGGCAATACCAAAACGAGATCCGCGTGGCTTTGAACAAGCCAGGCCAGGCGCCCGCCAACGCTGACTTCGCCAAACCTCTCTAAAACGATTGCTCCATTTCACGGCGAAACTTCACCGCCGTGGAATTGGCATCAAACGCCACATCATTCCAGCTCACGGCTTGTCCGGCTTTCACGGGTTTGAGCAATTTCACACCATGTGCCAAGCCCAGCGGTAAACCTCCAAGGGTCAAAGATTCCTTTGCGGGCAGCAGCTTGCCGTACACGGTGTAACCACCCTCACCGTCCAGCAATTCACCAGCCTTTAAATCGCGCTTGGCAGTCGCCACCACATCGCCATGCCAGCAAATGGGGGCACCAGTGGCTTCGCCGCGAATACCGATGGAGGCAACCGAAATTCCCAATTCCAGACCAATCAGGTGAAAGGGTTTGTACATGCTGGAGTACTGCCCACTGGGGTCGGTAATCAAGCCGTATTCCTTGAAGCAACGGGCCACGTATTCACTGTCTGCAGCGAAGGTCACATACACGCCCCAACGCAGGTCGCGAAACACCGGGCGTGTGTCACGCTCAACACTGGAGATCACCTCCACTTGTCCGCGTTGGTCCAGAATGCCGCCGTGTTCACGTGGCTTCAAAATTCGCGCCAAATCATCCACACCCACTGCCGGAAACTTCAGGCCACTGGGGGCTGCAAGGCCTGTGGCATTGGCCACTGCCGCCATTTCGATCGCGCTTTTGGTTCCGTCCAGAAAGCTGTTGAACATTTGCGCGTTCATGCCGCCTTTGGCTGCGTCTTCCGCCGTTAAACCATAGTGGTTCCACACGGTATCAGGCGTGCTTTCATGATAAGTAGGCAGGTACTTGGTACCTTTGCCCGCGGCCACTACAGAAAAACCAGCGGCCCGCGCCCAGTCCACCATTTCAAAAATCAGCGCAGGTTGGTCGCCATAAGCCAGTGAGTACACAATGCCCGCTTCATCGGCCTTGCGTTTCAGCAAGGGGCCTGCAAGTGCGTCGGCCTCCACATTGACCATCACAATGTGTTTTTTAAATTCACAACAAGCCAGCACATGAGCAATGCCCACCGCCGGGTTGCCCGTGGAGTCGATGATGATGTCGACAAAAGGCGATTCAATCAGCTTCATCCCGTCATCAATAATCGCGGTGTTGCCCTGCTTGGCTGCATGCTCAAGCGTTGTAGCTGCGTAACTTTCTTCGCTCCACCCTACATTTTTGAGGGCTGCCCTGGCTCGCGCTGGTGACAAATCAGCAATACCCACCATATGAATGCCGGGCGTGCGTGGTACTTGGGAAAGGTACATGGAACCGAATTTGCCAGCACCAATCATGCCGACGCGCAGGGGTTTTCCAACAGCCGCACGCTGCTGAAGCTTGGAGAATAAATTCATGAAGGCCTTTTAGGTGGATGCAATATTTGCCCACAGAATAACCCGTGCACACATGCGCGGAAAACCCGCAGTATCCCTAGGACAGGCAATTACCTCCCCCGCTGAATCGCATCCCGCAGGGCCTGAACACTGGGCACGCCTGAGAAAAATTGTGCACCCACTGCCAAAGATGGCACGGCCTGAATACCGACCCGCTTTGCATATTGCAAATCAGCAGCGTGTTGCGCGTTGGCTTGGGGCGAGCTGACAAACTCATCGAGTCCGGCCGGGTTCAATCCCAAATTTGCAAGAATGTTTTTCAGTACCTGATCTTCACCAATGTTCAGGTTTTGCTGAAAAAACGCTTTCATCACAGCGGTCGTGTATTCGTTGCCCTTCCCTTGTTGCTTCGCATATTGCAGTCCCAAGAATGCTTTGCGTGTGTAGGGTTGAGGAGAAACAGTGGGCAGTTGAATGGGCACACCCAGGCGCTCGGCCATGGGGTACACCGAGGCCTTCCACACCCGCGGCAGGTATTCATCCTCAGGCTTTAAAGTGGGTGTTGGGTAGGGTCGAAGCTCGAACGGCATCCACTCTACTTCGACATTTAAGCCTTCGATGGCCTTCTCGATAATTGACTCTCCGAGAAGGCAGAACGGGCACACGAAATCGGTCCAGACCTGAATTTTGATGGGGGTAGTAGACATGGGGTACTCCTGGTTTGAATGCCGCTAACTGCTGGTGTTAGTTTGCCACCTTAAGGCCCCTGCCGCGAGCCTCACTTACGTTCGTCTCTTGCAAGGTCGATTCTCCCGGCTTTTCGCTCACAGGCGAAAAGCTTCGAATCCCCCTCTCTCCGCCAGAAATTACAAAAAGCCCTGAACTGAGTTCAGGGCTTTTTTCATTTCCGGACGGCAGGGAAGCAAAGTCCCTGCGGACTTTGCGTGGGGGATTCGAAGCTTTTCGCCTGTGAGCGAAAAGCCGGGAGAATCG
>JAHJCM010000133.1 GCA_018812945.1 Gammaproteobacteria bacterium
TACAAAGCCAAAGACGGCAACACCTATTTGCTCAATTTAATTGACACACCAGGGCACGTCGACTTTTCTTACGAGGTGAGCAGGTCGTTGTCGGCCTGTGAGGGCGCTTTACTGGTTGTTGACGCCTCGCAGGGTGTAGAGGCCCAAACCGTGGCCAATTGTTACACCGCTTTGGACCTGGGTGTCGAAGTACTGCCGGTGCTGAATAAAATCGATTTGCCGCAAGCCGATCCAGAAAATGCCAAGTCTGAAATTGAAGATGTGATTGGCATTGATGCTTCCGAGGCCATCGCCATTTCCGCAAAAACCGGTCTCGGCGTGGACGACGTACTGGAGTTGATCGTCAACAAGGTTCCACCCGCTCGCGGTAGCCGAGATGCTCCTTTGCAAGCCTTGATTATCGATAGCTGGTTTGATAACTATGTGGGTGTGGTGATGTTGGTCCGCGTGATCAACGGTGTACTAAACCGCAAAGACAAAATCAAACTGATGGCCACAGGTGATACCTACATTGCCGACGACGTGGGTGTTTTTACGCCCAAGTCGGTTGCGCGCGATTCGTTGTCCGCTGGCGAAGTAGGTTACATCAATGCCGGTATCAAGTTGCTGGAAAGTGCCAAGGTTGGAGACACAGTAACATTGGCAGGCAAGCCTGCTGACAAACCCTTGCCCGGCTTCAAGGAAGTACAGTCTCAAGTGTTTGCGGGTTTGTTCCCCGTAGAATCAAACCAATATGAGGCTTTGCGAGAGGCCTTGGACAAATTGCGTTTGAACGATGCTGCCCTGAATTACGAACCTGAAGTATCTCAGGCGTTGGGATTCGGTTTCCGTTGTGGTTTCCTGGGCATGTTGCACATGGACATTGTGCAAGAGCGTTTGGAACGAGAATTTGACATGGACCTGATCACCACCGCCCCCACGGTGGTGTACGAGATCAAGCAGCGCGATGGCACCATTCTTCGCGTAGACAATCCATCTAAAATGCCTGATCTTAGCAAGGTGGACGAAATTCGTGAACCGATTGTAGTGGTCAATTTATTAATGCCACAAGAATATGTCGGTTCAGTCATGACCCTGTGTACTGGTCGGCGTGGTACGCAAACCAATATGGTTTACCACGGGCGTCAGGTGCGTATTACGTTTGAAATGCCCATGGCCGAGATCGTGCTCGACTTTTTTGACAAGTTGAAGTCGACCTCGCGTGGTTATGCATCCATGGACTATGCATTCAAGGAATACAGGCCAGCAGACATCGTGAAAGTAGACATGTTGATCAACGGTGAGAAAGTGGATGCCTTGTCGATCATGGTTCACCGAAGCAATGCGGTTTACCGTGGCCGTGCAGTGGCAGGCAAAATGCGGGAAATCATTTCTCGTCAAATGTTTGACGTGGCAATTCAAGCGGCGATCGGTGCCAATATTATTGCCCGTGAAACTGTGAAAGCCTTGCGTAAAAACGTGTTGGCCAAGTGTTACGGCGGCGATATTTCACGCAAGAAAAAGCTGTTGGAAAAGCAGAAGGCAGGCAAGAAACGCATGAAGCAGGTCGGTAACGTGGAAATTCCGCAAGAGGCGTTTTTGGCCATTCTCCAAGTGGAAGACAAATAACAATGAATTTTTCCCTGATCCTGTTTTTGCTGGTGTTGTTCACCGGCTTTTTCTATGTGCTTGATGTGTTTGTGTTCAAGCCGAAACGCAAAATGGCTGCAGAGCAAGCCTTGGCGGGTGCGGGGGGCAATCCCAACCTGAATGGTGATGCCGAGAGGCGAATTCGCCAGCAGTACATGAAGCAGCCCTTGTGGCTGGAATACAGTGCGAGCTTTTTCCCGGTCATTTTGTTTGTGTTTGTGTTGCGCTCATTTGTGGTGGAACCGTTCAAAATTCCATCTGGATCGATGATTCCAACTTTGCTGATTGGCGACCTTATTCTGGTGAACAAATTCACCTACGGTATTCGCTTGCCAATCGTCGACAAAAAAATCATTCCAATCAATGATCCTCAGCGTGGCGATGTCATGGTGTTTCGTTACCCGCTTGACCCCTCCCTTGATTACATCAAGCGCGTGGTCGGCGTGGGTGGTGACGTGGTGGAATATCGAAACAAGAAGCTGTCGATCAATGGTCAAGTGCTGCCTGTGAAGGAACTGGACAAGTACTACGACCCCAATAATTTTTCTTATTCACTGCAATTTCAGGAAACCCTGGGCGGTAAAAAACACCTGGTATTGAATGATGAAGATGCACCGCCTTACGTGATTGGTGCGCAGTCGTTCAAGAATCGGGACAACTGCAAATACGATGTCACAGGCTTTCGCTGTGTGGTACCACAGGGGCATTATTTCATGATGGGCGACAACCGGGACAACTCAAGCGACAGCCGCATTTGGGGCTTCGTTTCGGATGAGCAAGTGGTTGGCAAGGCATTTTTGGTGTGGATGAACTTCAATGACTTTTCCCGAATTGGCTTGTTTCATTAAAGCCAGCCTGGAGGTATTGAGTGGATAGTTCAAAGTATTCAAGTCTTGAAGCGGCATTGGGGTACTCGTTCAAAGACCAGGCCTTGCTTCACCTTGCCTTGACACATCGCAGCTACAGCAGCCATCACAATGAGCGTCTGGAATTTCTGGGTGACAGTGTACTGAACTGCGCGGCTTCCATTTTGTTGTTTGAAACGCATCCCGACATGGATGAAGGCAAAATGTCGCGTGTGCGTTCGCATCTGGTCAAACAAGACTGTTTGGCCATGGTGGGTCGCAATCTGTTGCTGGATCAGTATTTGTTTCTGGGTGCGGGCGAGCTTCGCAGCGCGAAAACCATCAAGGACAGCATTGTTGCCGATGCACTTGAGGCCCTTTTTGGTGCCATCCTTCTGGATTCGGGCTTTGAGGCCGCACGCGATTGCGTGGTGCGTTTGCTCACGCCTGTGATGCTTGAAACTCCAATCGAGTCCATGGGCAAAGACCCCAAAACCCGCCTGCAGGAATTGCTGCAGGGCAAGCGCATGAAACTGCCCATGTACCGTGTGTTGGTAGAGGGTGGAACCTCTGCCAGTCCCGAGTTCAGTGTGGAATGTGCGGTTGAAGACCTTGAAATTACCAAGGTTGGGCAGGGCCATTCTCGCCGGGTGGCTGAGCAGCACGCCGCGCAAGCGGTGCTTATCGAATTGCTTGAACGGGAGTATTCTGATCCCAATCAAGCCAGCAGGAGGCAATAACATGGCCGAATCAAAATGCGGCGTGATTGCCGTGGTGGGGCGCCCCAATGTGGGCAAGTCCACCCTCATGAATGGAATGATCGGCGAGCATTTGTCGATCACCTCCAGCAAGCCACAAACCACACGTCACCGGGTGCTCGGTGTAATGACTGAGACCATCAAAGACGTGCCCACCCAGTTTGTTTTTGTGGACACACCCGGCTTTCAAACCAAGCATTCAAATGCCCTGAATAAAACCATGAACCGCGCCGTGCTTACTGCGTTGGCTGACGTGAATGTCATTTTGTGGGTGATAGAGCAAGGTAAGTTGACCCCGGCCGACATGAAGGTGCTGGAGTTGTGCCCCAAGGGTGTGCCGATGGTGGCGGTGGTGAACAAGGTGGACTTGCTGGAAAAGAAAGCCGAGATGTTGCCTTTTCTTCAAAAGGTAAGTGGGCAACGTAATTTTGATGCAATTGTGCCGTTGAGTGCGCAGGCCATTAAAAATCTGGATGCGCTAAAAGAAGCAGTGTCAGCCTTGTTGCCCGAGCAACCCTTCTTCTACGACGAAGACACCCTGACTGACCGCCCTGAAAAATTTCTCGCAGCAGAGCGTATTCGAGAGAAGCTGTTTCGCTTGGTGGGCGATGAGTTGCCTTATACCTGCACGGTGGTCATTGATAAATTTGAGATTCAAGAAGGTCGCAGGGTTATTTATGCCTCGATCCTGGTGGATCGCTCTTCCCACAAGGCCATGATTATTGGCAAGGGTGGCGAGAAACTGAAACGAATCGGTTCGGAAGCACGCCAGGACATGGAGCGTTTGTTTGGTGGCAGCGTGCATCTTGAAACCTGGGTGAAGGTGCGCAGTGGTTGGGCGGACAATGCAAGCCTGCTTCAAAGCCTGGGGTATGAATAACACTCGGTCTAACACTGATTTTGCCTATGTACTGCACAGTGTGCCGTACAAGGAAACCAGTTTGATTGTTGAGCTGTTTTGCAAGGAACACGGGCGCTTGCCAGTGGTGGCGAAAGGTGCAAAAAGACCGCATTCTGGTTTGCGGGCGGTGTTGGTCAGCTTTCAGCCGCTCTCAGTGCGCTTTACTGGCAAGTCGGAAGTAAAAACCCTGATGCAAGCAGAGTGGCTGGGCGGTTTGATGTCGCCAGATGGCAAAGCATTGTTTGCAGCTTACTATCTGAATGAGCTGCTGATGCGCGGTTTAAGCCGTGAGGACACGCACCCTGATCTGTTTGAGTTGTATCAGAATACCTTGCTGGGTTTGGCTGGGGGCGATGACATGAATGTGTGTATTCGTCAGTTTGAGGTGGGCTTGCTTCAGTCCCTGGGCTACGGCTTTGATTGGCAACAAGACAGGGCCGGTGTTGCAATTGATCCCGATCGTCACTACGTGTGGCAAGAGCAGGAAGGCTGGGCTCCCTCAGACGGGGGAACTGTAAACAATTCGACGAACAGCAGCGTTGAACAGCTAGTCCAAGGTTTGTGGATTGCTGAAATTCACAATGGCATTTGGTCAAAGTCTGCTGCAAGTGCCTTGAAACCAATTACCCGCAAACTGTTGATGACGCACATTGCGCCAAATGGTTTGATGTCTAGAGTCTGGATGGAGCATTTGTTAAGAGCATGATTGAACTCGGTGTAAACATTGATCACGTGGCCACGATCCGCCAGGCCCGCAGAGGGCACGAGCCAGATCCATTGAGGGCCGCTTTGCTGGCGGAAGAGTATGGGGCGGACGCCATCACCGTGCATGTTCGCGAGGACAGGCGCCACATGCAGGATGACGATGTGCGCCGAATTCGACCTTTGATCAGTACACGCATGAACTTTGAATGTGCAGTGGTTGAGGAAATGATTCGCCTGGTGGAGGACGTAAAGCCTCAGGATGTGTGTTTTGTGCCAGAACGACGGGAAGAGGTAACCACTGAAGGCGGCCTGGATGTGATTGGTGGTTTTCACCTGATCGCACCTGCTGTGGCACGCTTGAAAGACCAAGGAATGCGAATTTCGCTGTTCATTGATCCAGACTTGGATCAAATCGAGGCCGCCTTGAAATGCGGCGCGGACGCGA
The DNA here is from genome assembly GCA_018812945.1 of Gammaproteobacteria bacterium. GTDB lineage: Bacteria > Pseudomonadota > Gammaproteobacteria > Burkholderiales > Burkholderiaceae_B > Limnobacter. The sequence goes on from JAHJCM010000133.1 coordinate 5,284, forward strand.
TTGAGTTGCACACCGGGCGTTATGCCCACGCGCTGGGATCCGCAGTTGAGCTTGAGTTGTCAAGAATCCGCAAATCGGCCAATTTTGGGGTTGCCGAGGGCTTGAGGGTAAACGCCGGGCACGGCTTGAACTACGACAATGTGCAGCCTGTGGCCGCGATTGAAACCATTTCAGAGTTGAACATTGGGCACAGCATTGTGGCCAATGCGGTGTTCATGGGTTGGGAAGGCGCAATCAAGAAAATGAAAGAGTTGATGATTTCAGCGAAGTTAGAATCAATTCGGCCACGATAGGCTAACAATAGGTTTAATTGCCCCATGATAGACGACATCCTAGGTTTGGGTTGTGACATTCTCGAGGTGAGTCGTCTCGAGGGTTTGCTTCGCAAGGGCAGGGATGTGTTTATCAAGCGCGTGCTGACCCCCACCGAGATTGATGAATATGAGTGCCGGTCTGATAAATCGGCCATTCGAGGCACACTGTTTGTTGCAACACGCTATTGCGCCAAGGAAGCCTTTTCAAAGGCCATGGGCACAGGAGTGGGTGCCCAATTTTCGTTTCAGGATTTGTCGGTGTTGAACAGCGATTCCGGGGCACCCGTTTTGGTCTATTCCGAACGCCTTGAGAATTGGTTACAGTCCCGCAGGGCTCAGGCAAAAATTTCCATCAGTGATGAACAGAATTACGTGATGTCAACGGTTATTTTGTATTCAAAACAATAAATTACATTAAGGAATTCATTCAATATGTTAGGTCCATTCATCATTGGTTTGACGGGTTTGACCTTGTCCAAGGAGGACATTGCACGCATTCAAAACCCGGCCGTTGGCGGACTTATTCTTTTCACA
>JAHJCM010000134.1 GCA_018812945.1 Gammaproteobacteria bacterium
CCGCACGGCGCTTCGCCACCACCACGTAACTCGCAGCTGTGTTTGGTGCCCAATCGGCGGCGGTGTTTCGATCGCCTCGCCTTCAAGAAAACCTGCCCGTTTGAATTCACCCGCCACGGTCGGCCATGGGCCGGCACCGAGACTCGGCCCGCCTTTTTGCCGAGCGAGGTGAGTCAGGGTGAATATCAAAAAGGGAAATACAGGTTTTCTGGCGAGAGAGCGGAACCCAAGCCGAGTGGGCGATCAAGAACGACAAGAGATCGGAACCCAAGCCGATTAGTGTGTCGCCGTGTCTGCCACCGGCAAACGCACTTTCGCAAAAGCCCGGCCCTTGACACGTGTCACACGCTCCACATATTCAAGCCTGCGCAAGGCCATCAAAATGCGCGCCAAGTGCACACGGTCAGTTACCTGAATGGTGAAATGCAACAGTTTGCGGTAAGCCGTTTCATCACTCATCGTCAGGTTGGTAATGTTGGCCCCGGCATCTGACAAAGTGGCCGCAATGGTAGCCAGTGCGCCTTTCTCGTTCACCGCCTGCAAATCTACATTCACGTCAAAGGGGCGGGTAATTTTAGGCGACCATTGAACATCGGTCCAGCGCTCCGGTTCCTTGCGAATCTGCTTGCGGGCTGTTTCGCATTCGTCTGTGTGAATGATCAAGCCCGAGCCCTTGCGCACATAGCCAATAATATTGTCGCCGGGAATTGGCAAGCAGCAGGGGGCGCGTTGAACCGACATGCCTTCACCACCGTGAATCATGATGGGCGCACGGGCTTCACCCACATTGCTTGGAGGTGCATCCACCCTCGCATCAGCACGGCCCATGGCGATCAGTACACGGCGCGCCACGACGGGCGCCACACGGCGGCCTGCGCCAATGTCGGCAAGCAATTCGTCTCGGGTGCTAACTTGCGAGTCTTTCTGTAGACGGTCCCACACCTCGTTGGTGAGGTGCTCAAGCTTGATCTGGTCGGCTTCAAGTGCTTGTTCCAGCAGCCTGCTGCCCAAGCGCACGGTTTCCTCAAGATTCATCGACTTCAAATAGTGCCGAATTTCAGACCGTGCTTTGCCAGAACGCACAAACCCCAGCCAAACCGGATTTGGGCGGCTGTGGGGTGCAGTAATAATTTCAACTACATCGCCACTTTTCAAAATGGTACGCAACGGCTCAATCACTTGATTCACGCGTGCAGCCACGCAATGGTTGCCCACATCGGTGTGCACTGCGTAGGCAAAGTCGACCACGGTTGCGCCACGGGGCAGGCTCATGATCTTGCCGTTCGGCGTGAACACGTACACGGCATCCGGGAACAGGTCCACCTTGATGTGTTCCAGAAACTCGGCTGAATCGCCGGTTTGGTTTTGAATGTCAAGCAGGCTTTGCAGCAGGCGGTGGGTTTGCGTTTGAATGGTGTTCAGTGCTTCGCCTTCGCCTTTGTACAGCCAATGTGATGCCACGCCTTTTTCGGCTACCTGGTGCATTTCTTCAGTGCGAATTTGAAACTCGACTGGCGTGCCGTACGGACCCAGCAAGGTGGTGTGCAGGCTTTGGTAACCGTTCAGTTTTGGAATGGCAATGTAATCTTTGAACTTGCCTGGAACTGGTTTGAACAGCTGGTGCAGCATACCCATGGCCATGTAACACCCGGGCATATCTTTCACCACCACTCGGAAACCATACACATCCAGCACCTGAGAGAAGCTCAGGCGCTTTTCGATCATTTTTCGGTAAATGCCGTACAGGGCTTTTTCGCGTCCATACACCTGACAATCAATGTTCGCGTCGCTTAGGCACTTTTCAACAGCTTCCAGAATTTTGCCCACCACTTCACGACGGTTACCCCGTGCTGCCAATACCGCTTTTTTCAGCACTTCATAACGCATGGGGTAAGCATGCTGGAAGCTCAGTTCTTGTAGTTCGCGGAAAATTTCATTCAAGCCCAGTCGGTGGGCAATGGGGGCGTAAATTTCGAGGGTTTCAAGTGCAATGCGGCGTTTTTTGGCGGGGCTCATAATGTCGAGCGTTCGCATATTGTGCAAACGGTCGGCCAATTTCACCAAAATAACCCGCAGGTCTCGGGCCATGGCCAGCAGCATTTTTCGGAAATTTTCAGCCTGGGCTTCTTCCCGGGAAGAAAACTCCATTTTGTCGAGCTTCGAAAGCCCGTCGACCAAATCGGCCACCGAACCACCAAAGCGCTCGATCAAGTCCTCTTTGGTGGTGCCCGAGTCCTCCATCACATCGTGAAGCAGGGCGGCTTGAATGGCCTGGCTGTCCAGGCGCCAGCTGGCGCAGAGCTCAGCCACTGCGATGGGGTGGGTTACGTAGGGTTCACCCGTGGCGCGAAACTGCCCCAGGTGCGCAACGTCAGAAAACTTGTAAGCCTCGCGAACGCGCCGAATCTCAGCCTCAGGCAGATAAGTCGAGGCTAGTCCGATAAGCTGTGCGATAGAGACCACATCGGGTCGGTTTGGCTCAGGTTGAAGTTCTCTGGCTTGCATTGCCCCCCGCATTTTGTACCACTGTTACAACTAAAACTACGATCTTCTATTGTGCAGTCTTACTTCTGGTCCGGCAAGACGATATTGACTTCCAGCATCTCCATATTGCCTTGTTTTTGAAGGTTAAACTTCACGTCTTGTTGATCAATCTTGACGTATTTGGCAATGACTTGCATCAATTCGTCCCGCATTTGGGGCAAAAAGTCGGGTCCATCCTGGTCTATACGCTCGCGCGCAATGATCAAGGAAAGTCGTTCTTTTGCAACATTGGCCGATTTTTTCTTTTCGCCAAACAACATGCTCAGTAGTGACATGGCCTTAACCTCCGAACAAACGCTTCAGCAGACTGGGCTTTTCATAGTCTACGAATCGCAAGGGTTTGGTTTCACCCAAAAAGCGTGAAATGCAGTCTTGGTAGGCCAGTGCAGCGTCATTTTCCTCGGCGTGAATCACTGGCATGCCCTGGTTTGAGGCCTGCAATACAGTTTCACTTTCAGGAATTACACCCAGCAAAGGCACGCGAAGCAGGTCGGCCACATCGGTGTAGCTCAACATTTCGCCGTCAGCGGCGCGCTTGGCCGAGTAACGCGTAATCAGCAGATGTTCTTTTACCGGCTCACCGCCTTCCTTGGCGCGTTTGCTTTTGGCTTGCAGAATGCCAATGATCCGGTCGGAATCGCGAACCGAGGACACTTCCGGGTTGGTCACCACAATTGCTTCATCGGCAAAGGTCAAAGCCATTACCGCGCCACGTTCAATGCCAGCCGGGCTGTCGCACACAATGTACTCGAACCCCATTTCGATCAGGTCCTTGATCACTTTCTCCACGCCTTCTTCGGTCAATGCGTCTTTGTCGCGTGTTTGCGAGGCGGGAAGGATGGACAGCATGGGGCAATGTTTGTCTTTGATCAAAGTTTGTTGCAGGCTGGCTTCGCCATTGATCACGTTGACCAGGTCATAAACCACCCGGCGCTCGCAACCCATGATCAGGTCCAGGTTTCGCAAACCCACGTCAAAGTCGATCACCACTGTTTTAAAACCACGCAAGGCAAGGCCTGCGGAAAAACTTGCGCTGGTGGTAGTTTTACCAACGCCACCCTTACCGGATGTAACAACAATGACTCGACTCACAAATGGTCTCCTAGCGGATGTTGATGGCCTTGAGTCGCAATACTGCCGGCTCAGTGCCATGGTCAAGATGAATTAATGTAGGTTTGGAACGGTTCTCTTCGGGAAAACCGCCCTCGAATGTTAAATAGTAACCAGCCACTGCCACCAGTTCCGCTTCGAAACAAGTGGAGATGATTCTGGCTTGGGTATCG
>JAHJCM010000135.1 GCA_018812945.1 Gammaproteobacteria bacterium
CGGCGAGGTTCATTAAATGAGGGATAGTAGTGTACCAAGAAAGTCTTTGCTGATCAAGCGTTTAAATGCGTTCTTGCGCCCAATTCAAAATGGTTGAGACCACCTGATCAATCGGCATGTTGGAACAATCCAACACAAAGGCATCCTCACAGGGCCTTAGAGGGGCCACAGCGCGCTCTGAGTCTCGCTTGTCGCGAGCCATCAGATCGCTGTAAATGGCCTGAAAGTCGGCCTTCTGACCCCGCCCTTCAATTTGCGAGACTCGGCGTTCAGCCCGTACCTGTGCACTGGCGGTTAAAAACACCTTCAGGAAGGAGTCAGGAAAAACAACAGACCCCATATCGCGTCCATCGGCCACGAGGCCCGGGGCCTGGCGAAAATCACGTTGACGCTGCAACAAACCGGCCCGAACCTCCGGCACCACCGCCAGGCGCGAGGCCATTACCCCGGCTTCTTCGGTGCGGATCGCATCGGAGACATCCATACCTTCGAGCAATACGCAGTCGCCGTGAAATTGCACCGGCAAATTGGCCGCCATCGAAATGATGCGTTGCAGATCGCCTGATAAATCAGGATCCAGGCCAGCCTGTGCTGCAGCCACCGCCAACACCCGGTAAATTGCGCCGCTGTCCAGATAATGGTAGCCAAGCCTACCCGCCACCAAAGCTGCAACAGTCCCCTTGCCTGACGCTGTAGGACCGTCGATCGCGATTACCGGACAGTTGGGAATACTCATAAGCCCTAACCCTTGCGAACGGATTGAACCTGCATACCCAGGGAATTGGCCAAGGCAACAAATCCGGGGAAAGAGGTGTCGACTGTTTGCGCGCCGTGAATGACCATGGTGCCCTGTGCACGAATGGCAGCAACGCTAAACGACATCGCAATTCGATGATCGCCCTGTGACTCAATGTTGGTGGCCTTGTAGCGCAAACCGTCGACATGCCCCAAGCCCTGAATAATCATGCCGTCCTCAGTGGGCTCGGCATCAATGCCGCACTTTTGAAGGCCGTGTGCCATTACAGCGATGCGATCCGATTCCTTCACGCGCAACTCTTCAGCGCCGGTCAATACCGTTTGGCCAATCGCATTGGCTGCAGCAACAAACAACACCGGAAATTCATCAATCGCCAATGGCACCAGATGCTCCGGGATTTCAATTCCTTTCAAAGATGCGCTACGGATACGCACATCGGCCACAGGCTCACCACCCACTTCGGCATGATTGCTCAACTCAATGTTGGCACCCATCAGCTTCAAAATGTCGATGACGCCCGTGCGGGTCGGGTTCAAACCGACGTGCTTCAGGGTAATGTCCGCTTTCGGTGTAATCGAGGCGGCCACCATGAAAAAGGCTGCCGACGAAATATCGGATGGCACATCGATTTTGGTGGCTTTCAGCGTTTGTCCACCCTTCACACTGGCACGGGAGCCTTCGGTGAACACTTCAACACCAAATCCACGCAACATTCGCTCGGTATGGTCTCGCGTTACAGCAGGCTCGGTTACTGTGGTGGTACCTTCCGCATACAAACCTGCCAGAAGAACGCAAGACTTCACCTGCGCCGAAGCCATGGGCAATACATAATCAATGGCTTTCAAGGTGGTACGGCCATGAATATGCAGCGGAGGGCGGCCACCTTCCTGTGCTTCAATTCGCGCACCCATCAACACCAAAGGATCAATGACCCGCTTCATTGGGCGCTTACCCAAGCTTGAATCACCGGTGAGCATGCAATCAAAATCCTGGCCAGCCAACAGTCCTGACATCAAGCGCATGGAGGTACCTGAGTTGCCGCAGTCGAGTACCTGGCGCGGTGCTTTCAAGCCATGCATACCCACACCATGCACCTTCACCTTGCCTGTGTCCGGACCTTCAATATTGACGCCCAGAGCACGAAAAGCGTTCATGGTCGCGAGTGCATCTTCGCCCTCCAGAAAACCTTCAACTTCGGTGGTGCCTTCAGCAATCGACCCCATCATGATGGACCGATGGGAAATCGATTTGTCGCCGGGCACGCGGGCGGATCCCGACATGCTTTCGGTGCTGCTGGCGTGAAATTCGATCAAATTCAGATCTGACATAACAAAGTATCCGTTGAATAATTGGACTGAATTAATTCTGCTTCCAGCGACTGCGGTATTCAGACGCCTGACCAAGAATGCGCTCCAGCGTGCTTCGATCGCCACTCTCTATTGCAGTGCGCAGACTGGCAATATTCGCCTCAAAACCGCTCAGCATGCTCAACAAGGCGGCGCTGTTGTTTTGGAAAATATCAGCCCACATTTCAGGCGAGCTGGCTGCAATACGAGTGAAATCCCTGTAACCCGCACCACCCTCTTTCATGAATTCTGCGCCCTTGGGGTGACCCAGCACGCTAGCCACATAGCTGAAGGCCAACAGGTGTGGCAGGTGGCTGACTGCACCAAACATTTCGTCGTGATCCATGGCATTCATGGTGCTCAGCTTGGCACCAATGGCCGACCAAAAATTTTCGACTTTTTTCAAACCGGCGGGGTTGGTTTGTGGCAAAGGGCAAAGTACACAATTGCGCCCTTCAAACAGATTCGCAACCGCTGCGGCGGGGCCATGCGACTCGCCGCCGGCAATTGGATGGGCCAACACAAACCGGGCTTTCAAACCCGGAAATTGCGGCTCAAGCTCATCCAGCATCACTGCCACATCCGACTTGGTACTGCCGGCATCAAAAATCAGGCAATTGGGCGGCAAAGAGGGTAAAAACTGGGTGAGCACCTGTTTGTATTGCCGAACGGGAATGGACAGAACCACCACATCGACATTGCGCACATTCGAATCGCCGGGCCCAGCAATACACTCGTCCACGATGCCCAATTTCAGGGCCTCGTGGACTGTTTCAAGTTTGCGGGAGTAGCCCAGCACATGCCCAGCCAATCCTTTTTTCTTGGCGGCCAAACAAATTGATCCGCCAATCAAGCCAACACCAATGGCAAGCATTCGATTAAAAATAGCGCCCTTGGCCATCACGACGCCTGCAAGCTGGCCAGCGCTTTGGGCAAGGCCACCAAAAAGGCTTCGTTTTCATGAGGCAGACCAATAGACACGCGCAACCATTGCGGCAAACCATAGCCATTGACAGGACGAACGATCACGCCCAAACGCTGAAGGGCATCAAACACCTTCATACCAGCGTCGTCGGTATTGCCAGCCTTGAACAATACAAAGTTGCCATAGGAAGGCACGTACTCTAAACCGAGAAACTTCAAGCCACTTTCGATTTGCTCGAGCCCTTTGAGATTCACCTCATAGGTTTGTTGCAGGAATTCGACGTCATCAATTGCGGCCTCTGCCGCAGCAAGTGCCAATGAATTGACATTGAAAGGCTGGCGAACGCGGTTCATCAAATCGGCTACCTCAACGCTGGACACCGCATAGCCCACACGCAAACCAGCCAAACCGTAGGCCTTGGAGAAACTGCGCGACACCAGCAAATTGGGGAACTGTGAAACCCACTGCGTAGAGTCGTACTGATCCTCGGGTTTTAGAAATTCGTTGTAGGCCTCATCAAGCACAACCAGCACATTCGATGGCACCTGCTTCAAAAAGGCAAGCAACTTTTCCTGCGGCAGAAAAGTACCTGTCGGGTTGTTGGGGTTAGCGATGAAAACCACATGGGTTTGTGAATCGATTGCGCTCAAAAATCCGTCGAGATCGTGGGTAAAATACACCGCAGGAACCACCTTCGACTCAGCACCACAACCCTGAGTAGCAAGGGGGTAAACCGCAAAAGCATACTGTGAAAAAACGGCATTGGTGCCCTGCGTCAGAAAAGCTTTTGCAGCCAACTCCAACACATCGTTCGAACCATTGCCCAAGGTAATTTGTTCGGGTTTCACGCCATGACGAGCGGCCAATTTGGCTTTCAAGGCAAAACCATTTGCATCGGGATAACGGCCCAGATCCATCGCAGCCTGTGCAATAGCTGCCTTGGCTTTTTCACCCAGCCCCAGTGGATTTTCATTGGAAGCCAGTTTGACCACCGTATTCGGATCGAGGCCCAATTCGCGGACCACATCAGACACCGGCTTGCCAGCCTTGTAAGGGGCAATGGCACGAATGAATTCAGGAGATTGCTCGGTCAGTTTTTGCATGGTGCTGCTTTCAGTTGCGTTGTGCGGCCGGGTATGAACCCAGCACTTTCAAAAAAGATGCATTTTTGCTCAATTGATCCAGGGCCTTGGCCACGGCAGGCTCAGTTTGATGACCTTGCAAATCAATAAAGAAATAGTATTCCCAGCGTCCGTTGCGTGCAGGTCGAGACTCCAGTCGGGTCATGGACACATTCTCGGCATTAAACGGTTCCAGCATTTTGTATACGGCGCCCGGTTGATTGGGCACTGAGGCAACCAAACTTGTTTTGTCTTGCCCGGAAGGTCCTGTAATTTGATTGCCCAAGACCAGGAAACGAGTGGTGTTGTGCGCATCGTCCTGGATATGCTCTTGAAATGCCTTCAAGCCATAACGCTCGCGCGCCGCTTGGCCGGCAATGGCTGCCACTTTTGCATTTTCGCTGGCCATTTGTGCAGCGACACCGTTGCTGGCCACGGTTTCTTGTTGAATATGTGGTGCGTACTGCGAAAGCCAACCACGGCACTGGGCCAAGGCCTGCGGGTGCGCACAAATTTTCTCAATACCGTCCAGTGAGCCGGTTTGACACAACAACTGATGGTGAATAGCCAATTGCACTTCACCACAGACCAACGCACTTGATTCAACCAGGGCGTCCAGCGTGCGAGCAATCGACCCTTCTGTCGAGTTTTCAACAGGCACCACTGCAAAATCAACTTGCTGGGCTTGCAACTGGCGAAAAGCTTCTTCAATCGTGTCGACAGGCTCAGCCTGAACACAATGCCCAAAGAAGGACCACACCGCCTGTTCGCTGTAAGTGCCCAAGGGACCAAGGAACGCCACATGTACCTCGCGTTCCAGAGAACGGCAAGCCGACATGATCTCCTTGAACAAAGTGTTGACGTGTTGTGCGTTCAAAGGCCCGCTGTTGGCTGCATTCAGTTTGTCGAGCACCTGCGCCTCGCGCTCGGGGCGCATGACCGGGGCATCGGTTTTTGCTTTCACATGGCCGATGGACTGGGCCAGGCTTGCTCGCTTGTTCAGCAGCACCAGCATTTGCTGATCGATTTCGTCGATCTGGTCACGAAACTTCAACAACTCGGCGTTGATATCCGGGGTATTCATCAAGCCTCCGTTTTCTCGAAATCGCGCATGAAATCTACCAAAGCTTTCACGCCCTCGAGGGGCATCGCGTTGTAGATCGAGGCCCGCATGCCGCCTACCGATTTGTGCCCTTTTAGTTGCACCAAACCGTGTTCTGCGGCCTTGCTCAAAAAACTGGCATTCAGCGATTCATCAGCCAGTGTAAATGGCACATTCATGCGGGAACGGTCTTGCCGGCGAACTGGGCAATTGTACAAATCGCTGTTGTCGATGGTGCTGTACAACAAGGCTGATTTTTCTTGAGCTTGCGCTTGTGCCCATGGAACACCGCCCTGCTCAATCAACCATTCAAACACCAAACCGGCAATGTAAATTGAATAGGTGGGCGGGGTGTTGTACATGGAACCGTTTTCAGCCACGGTCCCGAAGGCAAATGCTGAAGGACAAATTGACAAGGCCCGATTGAGCAATGCTTTGTCGACGATGACAATTGTGACACCAGCCGGGCCCACATTTTTTTGCGCGCCACCGTAAATCAAACCATATTGGGTCACATCAAGCGTTTTCGACAAAATGTTTGAGGACATGTCAGCCACCACCGGGCAGTCTAGCTGACTGGCCAGGGCTTCAATTTGTCCATTGAATTCGACGCCACTGATGGTTTCATTGTCGCAGTAGTGCAGATAGGCCATTTGATGACCATTCACTCGGTCGAGTAAGGACGCGCACTCAGGCACATAACAAGCCGCCGCGCAGTCGACCAAGGCGTTGGCGTTGTCCAGTACCACCCGCGCCAGCCCGTACTTCGAAAATTCCTTGGTGGTCTTTTTCGACCAAGCACCAGTATTGACGAATGCGGCTTGCTCAAACCCTTGAAGCAAATTCATGGGCACAATTGCATTCATGCCAACAGCACCACCCTGCATGAACAGCACGTCGTGCGTGTCGGGCACATTCAACAGCTTGCGAAAGTCATCGCGGGTTTTCTCGAAAATGCGGGTGTATTCAGGGCTGCGATGGCTCATCTCCATTACAGACAAACCCTTGCCCTGCCAATCCAGCATTTCCTCGGCAGCCCGACGCAAGACTGACTCAGGCAAGGCTGCCGGACCTGCTGAAAAATTCCAAACTCTAGACATGCTCGCCCTGTGCAATCAACCGTTTATTACTCTTCTGTGGCAGCGGGCGCGTCGGGAGAATCCCCCTCTTCCACCTCACCAAGATCCTCAGCATCTGACTCCACGATCCGCTGCAAGCCAGACAACCATGTACCCTCGTCCACGCTGATCAGGGTCACGCCCTGTGTTGCGCGACCCATTTCACGAATTTCCGAGACACGAGTTCGAACCAGCACACCACCGGTGGTGATCAACATGATTTCATCCGTTGGGTTCACCAGCACTGCAGAGACAACTTTGCCGTTGCGCTCAGAAGTCTGAATCGCGATCATGCCTTTGGTACCACGACCATGTCGGGTGTACTCGGAAACTGGCGTGCGCTTTCCAAAACCGTTCTCAGTGGCGGTGAGCACTGATTGCTGCTCACTTTCTGCTACCAGCATGGCAATAACTCGCTGCCCTTCTTCAAGGTTCATACCGCGAACACCGCGTGCATTGCGACCCATGGCGCGCACATCATTTTCATCGAAGCGAACAGCCTTGCCGGAATCGCTGAACAACATGACATCGTTGGTGCCGTTGGTCATGGCTGCACCGATCAGGAAGTCACCTTCATCCAAATTCACGGCAATAATGCCGCGCTTCATGGGCCTTGAAAAATCGCTTAGCTTTGACTTTTTCACAGTACCCAGGCTGGTGGCCATGAACACGTACTTGTCTTCGTCTTCAAAGCTTTTAACTGGCAATACTGCCGTAATTTTTTCACCCTCGGCCAAGGGGAACATATTGATGATGGGGCGACCACGTGAAGTGCGCGAGCCCTGAGGCACTTCATACACCTTGAGCCAATACACGCGACCGGCGTTACTGAAGTACAAAATTGTGTCGTGGGTGTTGGCCACGAACAGGTAGTCAATCCAGTCGTCGTCCTTCGTGGTAGCAGCCTGTTTTCCGCGTCCACCGCGCTTTTGGGCTCGGTATTCAGTCAATGGCTGGCTCTTGATATAACCAGAATGAGACAGAGTTACCACCATGTCTTGCGGGGTGATCAGGTCTTCGGTACCCAGTTCAGTGGCATTGAATTCGATCATCGAACGACGCTCATCGGCAAACTCGTTGCCAATCGATGTCAGTTCATCTTTGATGATCTGGTTGATACGCTCCGGCTTGGACAAAATATCGAGCAGGTCGGCGATTTGATCGATCACCTCCTTGTACTCATTCAAAATTTTGTCCTGCTCAAGGCCCGTCAAGCGCTGCAAGCGCATGTTCAAAATTTCCTGCGCCTGCACTTCGCTCAAGCGGTACATGCCATCGTCTTGCAAGCCAAGGCGGGCCGGCAAACCTTCAGGGCGGAACGCTTTCGCACCACCCGAATCGCCCAGTTCAGTGCGCGACAACATTTCCCGAACAATGGAGGAATCCCAGCTTTTGGCAACCAGATCGGCTTTCGCCACAGGCGGTGTTGGTGCAGCCTTGATGATTGCAATGAATTCGTCAATATTGGCCAAAGCAACGGCCAAACCTTCCAGCACGTGGCCACGGTCCCGGGCCTTGCGCAATTCAAACACGGTGCGGCGGGTGATGACCTCTCGACGATGGCGCAAGAAATAGAAAATCAGGTCGCGCAAGTTCAACAAACGGGGCTGGCCATCGACCAGCGCGACCATGTTGATACCGAAGGTGTCCTGAAGCTGGGTGTTCTTGTAGAGGTTATTCAAAATAACCTCGGGCACCTCGCCACGCTTCAGTTCAATCACGACGCGAATACCATCTTTGTCGGACTCGTCACGGATGTCAGAAATACCTTCAATCTTCTTTTCAGACACCAGCTCGGCAATCCGCTCAAGCAGTGATTTCTTGTTCACCTGATAGGGCAACTCATCCACGATAATGGCTTGGCGGTTGCCTTTGTCCAGATCTTCAAAATGGGTTTTCGCGCGCATCACCACTCGGCCACGGCCAGTGCGGTAACCTTCACGCACACCTTGGATGCCGTAAATAATGCCCGCAGTGGGGAAATCTGGCGCAGGAATCAACTCGATTAGATCGTCAACCGTGCACTCCGGAGCGTCAATCGCATACAGGCAGGCAGCAACCACCTCTTTCAGGTTATGGGGGGGCATGTTGGTGGCCATGCCCACCGCAATGCCTGACGAACCATTGACCAGCAAATTGGGCAAGCGGGCAGGCAACACTTTGGGCTCGCGCTCGCTGCCATCGTAGTTCGGCCCGAAATCGACAGTTTCCTTGTCGATGTCCAGCAGCATTTCCTGGGCAATTTTGGCGAGGCGAATTTCGGTGTAACGCATGGCCGCTGCGTTGTCACCGTCGATTGAGCCGAAGTTACCCTGGCCATCGACCAGCATGTAACGCAACGAGAAATCCTGAGCCATACGCACAATCGTGTCGTACACCGCGGAATCACCGTGTGGGTGGTACTTACCGATTACGTCACCGACAATACGGGCAGACTTCTTGTAGGCACGGTTCCAGTCATTGTTCAACTCATGCATCGCAAACAGTACTCGGCGATGCACCGGCTTTAAGCCATCACGCACATCCGGCAGAGCTCGCCCAACGATTACGCTCATCGCGTAGTCGAGGTACGACCTGCGCATCTCCTCTTCAAGGCTGATCGGGAGCGTTTCTTTTGCGAATGAATCCATGTTTCTTCTTGTGTTGAATTATTTGACTGAAGGAATAACAATCTGGGACGCTGCCGGTAACGGCTGCGTCACATCCCTGGCGCTACACTTGCAAGCTTTCGATTGTATCAGCCAAAATCGCTGAAACTAGGCGCAATGGTGCGTTCCAAATCATCTAGTGACCCTGCCCATGCAACTGCTGACCCCCCAATGGCTCCTGTGCCTGAACCACACCGCTGAAGTACTTGAAAACCAGGCGGTTTTGATTAACCAAGATCAAATTCAGGCCATTGGCCCACGCGAGGAAATGCTCTTGGCGCACCCAAACGCAGAAAGGGTTGATCTACCCGGGCAAGTACTGATGCCAGGCTTGATTAATTGCCACACCCACGCCGCCATGAATTTGCTGCGTGGTGCGGCCGACGACTTGGCCTTGCATGACTGGTTACAAACCCGGATTTGGCCACTGGAAGGCGAATTGGCCGATGCAGAGTTCGTGTATGACGGCACAGTGCTGGCGGCCGCCGAGATGCTTCAAGGCGGAACAACCACTTTCAACGACATGTATTTTTACCCCGACCAGGTTGTTCAAGCGGCGCTGGACGTGGGTTCACGCGTATTTGCAGGCATCACCGTGATCGAATTCCCGACCCGCTACGCAGCAGAAGCCAAGCAATACATCGAATTGGGGATAGCAGCACGCGACAAATTCAAGCTTGAGCCCACCGTACATTGGACCATCGCTCCGCATGCACCTTACACGGTGAGTGATGACACCTTCCGGCACATGGCCATGTTGGCCGAGGAACTAGACCTGCCCATGCACTGCCACTTGCATGAAACGGCAAGTGAAGTAAGCGACGCCTTAAGTCGCGATGGCATGAGGCCCTTTGCCAGGTTCGAGCAACTTGGCCTGATTAATGAACGCCTGCTGGCGGTTCACGGCGTGCACTTGAATGAGCATGAGTTGCAGGCAATGGCGGCGAAAGGTGCAACGTTGGTGCATTGCCCGGCCTCCAACCTGAAGCTGGCCAGTGGTATGGCCCCTGTGGCTGCGGCGCTTAAAGCAGGCGTCAATGTGGTAATTGGTACCGATGGAGCCGCCAGCAACAACAAACTGGACATGTGGGAAGAAGGTCGCCTAGCCTCCCTGCTGTGCAAGGGTGTCAGTGAAGATGCCACCGCCTTCAATGCAGAGGAACTGCTCAAAAGCATGACTTGCAATGCGGCCAAAGCCCTGGGAGCGGACCACCTGATAGGTCGTATTGCACCTGGCCTGCAGGCAGACCTGATTACCGTTGCAGTTGGTGAGGCAGCACATCAGCTACCCAACCACAATCTGGTCTCGAAACTGGCTTACAGCGGTGCTTCCAGGGATGTGAAGCATGTTTGGGTGGCAGGCATTCAAGTTGTGCAATCGCAACAACTTGTGGGCAAAAGGGCACAATTAGTCGGTGAAATCATGCGAAAAACCCAACGAGTGTGGCAGACTCGTGTCGAGAAAGTTGGTTGAGAGGGTGATAACTATGACAGCCTCTACTGTAAACTATCAACCGACTTGAACCCCTATTTAACCCAAGGAGCAACA
>JAHJCM010000136.1 GCA_018812945.1 Gammaproteobacteria bacterium
CGAGCAGGGCCGGTGTTGCCCAGCATGGGCGACAGAGAACGGACCCGACCCGTAGTTTAGGAGGGTCGTTCTCAGGCATCGCAAGGCTCAGCAAGGGAGAAACAGGTTTTCTGGCGAGAGATCGAAACCCAAGCCGAGTGGGCAGTTAACGAACAGTCGAGGAAGCTTAGTTTATCCCAACCGCCAGGCATGGTACTTGCCCAACCACAGCAGCACTTTCTCCGGCGCATGCGCCCGCTTCCACTCACCCGCAGCGTATTTGTTGGCCTCAGCCAATGTGGGGTAGGTGTGAATGGTGCCCAGAATTTTGTTCAAACCCAAACCATGTTTCATGGCCAACACAAATTCAGCCAACAAGTCGCCTGCATGCACGCCAGCAATGGTCACGCCCAGAATTTTGTCCTTGCCCGGCGCGGTCAAGACCTTCACCACACCGTGTGCATCGCTGTCGGCAATGGCGCGGTCCAGATCGTCAATGCCATAGCGTGTTACCTCGTAGGCAACGCCCTGCTCCTTGGCATCCTGTTCATTCAAACCCACACGAGCTACTTCAGGATCAGTAAAAGTGGTCCAGGGAATGACTGAATAATCGGCCTTGAATTTTTTAAGATGGCCGAACAATGCATTCACAGAGGCATACCACGCTTGGTGCGCAGCCACGTGGGTGAATTGATAAGGACCTGCCACATCGCCTGCTGCAAAAATATTGGGGTACAGGGTTTCAAGGTATTCGTTGGTGACCACGGTTCGGTTGGTTTCAATGCCCAGTTTTTCAAGGCCATAACCGGTTAGGCGTGCTTTGCGACCCACTGCGCAAATCACATCGTCAAATTCAATTTCAACGGTGTTGCCTTGGTGTTCGGTGACCAAAACTTTTTGATCGCCTCTGCGCTCAAACCGAACGGCTTTGTGTTGGGTCAAAATATTCACGCCATCGGCGCGCATGCTGTCCATGGCCATGGCAGAAATTTCCGGATCCTCGCGCACCATGATTCGATCGCCCAGTTCAACCTGGGTTACTTGTGAGCCCAAACGTGCAAAGGCCTGGGCCAATTCGCTGCCAATGGGGCCACCGCCTAGTACGACCAAACGTTTGGGCAGGTCGTCGCGTTTTGCGAATTCGTCCCACAAAGTGTCGCTGGTCAGGTAACCACTGGTTTCAATGCCGGGCAAAGGTGGCACCACCGGTTGGGCGCCAGCAGCAATCACAATGCTGCGGGTGGTCAAGCGGCTGGTTTCACCGCTGTTGTGTTTGATTTCAACTGTCCAGGGATCGACAATGGTTGCATAGCCCTGAATCACATCCACTCCAAGGCCGGTGTAGCGTTCTACGCTGTCGTGCGGCTCAATGGCTTTGATGATGTCGTGCACACGGGCCATGACCGCCTTGAAGCTGAAGCTGGGCGTGGCTGCATGCAAACCATATTTGTCGGCATGGCGCATTTGGTGAGCCAGCTTTGCACTTTTAATGATGGCCTTGGAAGGCACGCAACCAAAGTTCAGGCAATCGCCGCCCATTTTGTGGGCTTCAACCAGGGTCACTTTAGCCTTCACTGCGGCAGCAATGTAAGAGCTCACCAAACCCGCCGCACCCGCCCCGATCACCACCATGTTGCGATCAAATTTCACAGGCTTGGTCCATTGGGCATACACCTTCCGAGCCTTGATTTTGTCGGTCACTTTTTTTGCGATCAACGGGAATATGCCCAGCAACACGAATGAAAGAATAAGGCCAGGTGAAAGAATGCCGGCAAGGCTGTCAATTTTTGCAAGTTCGGTACCGGCATTCACGTACACCACGGTGCCTGCAAACATGCCAAGCTGGCTGACCCAGAAGAAGGTGAAAGCCTTCATGCTGGTCAAGCCCATGAGCAAATTGATCAGAAAAAACGGGAACACTGGCACCAGGCGCAGCGTGAACAGGTAGAAAGCGCCCTCTCTGTCAACGCCTTCGTTAATCGCTTTAAGGCGGTTACCAAACTTGGCTTGCACGGAATCGCGCAGCAGGTAACGCGCACCAATAAAGGCGAGCGTGGCACCAATGGTGGATGCAAACGACACCAGAATCAACCCTTGCAGCAAACCAAACAAGGCACCTGCGGCCAAGGTCATGACTGCAGCACCTGGAATTGAAAACGCGGTGACCAACACATAGGCTGCGAAGAATACGCCGGCGACCAGCCAAGGCGATTCGGTTTGAAATTCGCGGAACTGCTCAAGGCGACTTTTCAGGCTGTCGAGTGTCAGCAAACTGTGAAGGTCGAAAGCAAATACCGCCACAACAGCTGCAACAATAAGCAGCAGAACAATTTTCTTCATTTCAATTCCTTGGTTTTTCTACGCAGTGTGTTGCCAATCATGCATGGTCTGGGCAAGTTGTACAGATAGTTTCGACGAGTCATACAAAAAAGTTACCTCGATCTTGAAAGATAGTCGCGTTAATCTAGGTCAACACGATGACAGCTGCACTTCGACCATGAGCACAACCATTCATTCAATTTTTATCAGCCACGGCGCACCCACTTATGCACTGGAACCCGGCCTGCCCGGCCAAGCCCTGGAAACCCTGGGACAACAACTGCTTGCCCAAGGTACGCGCGGACTGATTGTTCTAAGCCCTCATTGGCGTAGCGCCAAGCTGGCGGTGACCAGCCACGAAGCGCCCGTGATTGTTCACGACTTTTATGGTTTTCCAAAACCGCTGTACGAACTGAAACCGGAAATTTGCGGTGCGCCTGAACTGGCATCGCAACTTGCAACACATTTGGCCGAACACGGTTTAAGCGCCGAATTGCGCCCACAACAAGGTTTTGATCATGGGGCTTGGGTGCCCTACATTCACCTGTTTCCAAATGGTGGACCACCCATGTTGCAACTCAGCATGCCTGCGGACTGGAATGGCGAAACTGCATTGAATATTGGTGCCTTGGTGGGTGAATTTGCCCGCAACAAGAAAGCGGTGGTGATTGGAAGTGGCAGCTTGACGCACAATTTTGATGACATGGACATAGGCGCCGCCAAGGCAGGAAGTGATGCGCAGGCGCAAAACCTGCCTTATGTGCACGAATTCAATACATGGGTTCAGGAACGTTTACAGGCGTGCGACAGCAAGGCGATTGCGCGCGCAGAATTTGAAGCGCCACACTTTGCACGGGCCCACCCTGACGACGACCACTACCTGCCCCTGCCTTTTGCCATGGGTGCAGCGGCGAACAACTTCAAGGTCAATGTGCTGCCCGAGGATGTGCGTTACAAAGCCCTGTCGATGCAAAGCTTTGCATTCACCGCTTAAATTGGTCGGCTAATATCAAGACAGTTGAGTGGCACTGCAGTTGATGGTCTCTGGCAGCACACCGTCTTGCAAGGCTTTTTTCAGCGACTCAACACCCCGACCCCACAAAGGTACCTGCGTGGGCTGGCCCTGCACGGTGGGCACAGTGGGTGGATCTTGCCCGGCTTCGCTGTATTGATTAATGGCGCGCACCAGATCAAGGTGACGCACCCACACCCACTGACTGCGTTCTATGTCCACACACTGGCGGGTTTGAGCGATGTCATCGACGGATTTGAAAGGCACCTGCGCTATGTACAGATGAAAAGGCACACCGGGCGAGATGGAAGGGCCCTTGAGCTGACCGATGTCGATGTCAGCACTGCTGTATACGCAATTGGATTCTTCGGTGAACTCTCGAACAGCAGTTTGTGCGGACGATTCGCCTTTCTGCGCGCTGCCGCCCAAGGTGGCCCAAGCGCGGCGCGTGGGGTGCGGATCAAATGCCATTAAATGCACAGCCTCGCCAGCGACACAACTGTAGGCGATCAGCCCGGCGGGCGGCGCGTTGCTCGATGAGCAGGCAACTAGCGTAAACAACAGCGGCACTACAAACAACAAACGCATGGTGAAAGCAATCCTGAATGTGGAGTGCTCATTATTACCTGCTTACATGACACCTTGCGAGATCAGGCACCCATCCAACCCAATGCGATGGCAGTAAGCACAGTGGATACACCGGCCGTGTAAATTGTTTTCAGTTTTCCAGTCATTTTGATGCTCTCCGGAATCATTTCATTGCAAACCACAAATGCCATGGCACCCGCGGCGAAAGCCATTGAAGCGGGCGTACCCATGGCCCATGAATCGGCCGTGATAACCCCCAAACCAGCGCCCAGTGGTTCAACCAACCCTGTGGCCAATGCAGCCAGCGCAGCAAGCGCTTTGTGCACGCCAATGCTCCACAAGGCTGTGGCCACGATCAAGCCTTCGGGAATGTTTTGCAAACCGATCGAGAATGCCGCGCCGGAGGCACCGTTCAGGTTGCCTGCACTGGCACCCACTGCAAAACCTTCCGGTACGTTGTGCAAAGCAATTGCAATTGTCATCAGCAAGGCCATGCGCAGGCGTTGATTGCCCGCCATTTCCGGGCCTGCCACGGGGTGTTCATGCGGCAGGGTTTGGTCAAGCACTGTCATCACACCGTAGCCTGCTGCTGTGGCCGCCAGCACCACCATCAAAGCGCCTTCCGTTTGAATGGCAGGGATAAACAGGGACATCACCGCTGCGGCGGCCATCATGCCGCCTGCGATCGCGATGAACAAACCCAAGCCTTTGTCATCAATTTTTTTCATGACCAGCAACGCCATGCCGCCAAGGCCGGTGGCCGCACCCGCAATGGCCGAGAACTCGACTGCCTGAAGCTTGGAGGGGCTCGCCGCAATGTACTGAACCGCAGCCCAGGCCGCAGGTGCGCCTTGTGTGACGATGAGGTACAAACCCAGCGCAACAATCAGAATGCCGAGCACGCCACGCACAGCGCGAAACGCACGAACCGCGTCCAGCCCAGCGTGGTCAGCGATGTTCAGACCCACAATTTTGGTCATTTGATGAAAACTCATGGCGGGCTCCTGTGCTTCAAAGGCTTGAATACACGTTCAGTTTGCCCCAGAGCATATTATTCGTCTAACGGATAATTTCTTTGAAGTTAATCGTTTTTACCGATTAATGCACAGGTTCTGAAGCCGGACAACACGTCTTGCCGGTCCGGTTGAAAATAGTTGCGGTATTTGGGGTGAACCATTTCGGCAGAAGTGGCCCAACTTGCACCCTTCAGTACCTTTCGATCATGAAACCAGGGTTTGGAGTAATCGACGTAAGGGTGCATTTTGAACCCGTCGAAGGGAAGGAAGGTATTGGCAGTCCATTCCCACACCTGCCCCCACTGCATATTGGCTTGTGTGTGTGCGGCGTATTCCCATTCAGCCTCAGTGGGCAACCTGCGGCCCGCCCACTGGCAATACGCCTGGGCATCCAGCCAACTGATGTTCTCGGCCGGCGCACTCAGCTTGAGCGGTGTTTTCTGACCATAACCCAGGTTAATCCAGCCACCGTTTTCAAATGCAACAAAGGCAGGCACAGGGTGTTGGGTGGCCTGGACAAATTCAAGATACTGCGCCCAGCTGACCGGACGTGAATCGATGGTGAATGCCTGTATCTGAACCACACAGGCGGGTACCTCATTGTCAAATGCGAAACCCTCGCCTTGCCAGCCCAGAGTCCACCGGCTGCCTGGCAGCTCGAGCTGAACCAAGTCGCCGCACTCCTGAATGCCGGGCCTGCAGGCGTTGTGGGGGCGCAGCCGGATGTTCAGCAACTTGGCCATGAAAACCGCGGCTTCGTTGTGCATTTGTTCATGCAACACACACAGGCGGAAAAAATAAAGGTACTGGCCGGCATTGCCGGGGTCGCTGGCACACAGCGCATCAGCCTGCTCCAGCAACTTCAATGTGTCGCGCAACGAGGCGGCCAGATACTCACGGGTGCCCTGCAAATCGGGCAAACCGATTTCCCAGCGGGTGTCATGCGCGATGGTGCTTGAATTCAGACGCGCATCGGCATTGAACAGACGAGACTCCAGTTTGGGTGCATCGGGATTGCACTGCACACCCAAGACCCAGTCAGGGTTGCGGGCCAGCCACCAGTCTTGAAACCAGGCCACATGACACAATTCCCAGAGCGGCGGGTTTAACTCGGGGCGGCATGGCACTGTGCACTCATGTCCCAGAGCATTCACGTAGTCCTCGAGCAAGCCCAAGGTGCGCTCGCGCGTGCGCAACAAAGCGTCGCGAAGAAAGGCGGCGTTTGCTGTTCGGGCCAACTGGGCTGGATTGATGCGGCTGTTCACAAAGGTACTGCAGTAGTGTGGATACACTAAGTGTACGACAAGTGGCTACAATGAAAGCAATCGGAAATGTCGATCAAGCAGGAATGAACCCACTGAACACCCAAGCCAGCTCCCTTTCATTGAAGCAACTGAGCTATTTGCTGGCCGTTGCTGAAACGCTCAACTTCACCCGGGCGGCCGAGCGGTGTTTTGTGACGCAATCGACTTTATCGGGTGGCATTGCAGAACTTGAGCGCACATTGGGTGTGCAATTGGTAGAACGAGACCGCCAGCGAGTTGCGTTAACGCCCGTGGGTGTAGAAGTGGTGGCGCGCGGACAAAGTATTTTGTCGGCCAGCCGCGACCTGGTGGCGCGCGCGCAATTGGCGGCCGACCCCGCCAGCGGAGAATTCAGGCTGGGCATCATACCGACCATCGCGCCCTTTTTGCTCGGTGCAATTTTAAGCAAAACCAGAACCGGCTTTCCAGATTTGGTACTTCGCCTGCGCGAAAACCAAACCGCAGCCTTGCTTCAAGAACTGGAACTCGGGGAACTGGATGCAGCGCTGGTTGCCCTGCCCATCGATTTGGGCAAACTAAGGGCCTTTCCCTTGTTTGAAGAACCCTTGCGATTGGTCGCCCACAGGAACGATGCCCTATGTAAAACCGCAGGTGTACGCCTGCGAGAGGTGGACACTCGCCGCCTGCTGTTGCTTGAGAAAGGCCATTGCCTGCGTGACCACACCGTATCGGCTTGCAGTGCCAAACAACGGGAAGCGAATAACAACGACAGCAATCCGGTTGAGGCCAGCAGCTTGGCCACCATGGTTCAATTGGTCAACTCTGGCCTGGGCTGTGCCTTGTTGCCTGATATGGCCATACAGGCCGGTTTGCTGCACAAAACCGAAGTAAAACAGATTGAACTGGCTGCGCCTTTGCCCAGCCGGGAAATTGCCTTGGTGACCCGTAACAGCCACCCCAAACTGCACTTTATTGATACTGCACTTTGCCCATTGTTAAAGGCTTGTCAGCCGGGGTAAACGGCAAACCACTTCCACTTGCACCACTTGAAACTTAACTGGTATGATCAGTTGACCAGTTAAAAAATCATTGCAGCCTAGTTCTATAAACCATGGAAAATATTCAGAAAATTTCTATCTCTGAGCAGGTTTACACCCAGCTTCGCGATCGAATCCTCAAAAAGGTATTACCAGTTGGAGCAGAACTGCCTTCCGAACGGGAACTGTCTGAAACGCTGGGAGTTAACCGGGGTGCTGTGCGTGAAGCGATTAAACGCTTGCAACAGGCCCGACTGGTTCGGGTACGCCATGGCGGGGCGACACAGGTTGAGAACTTTGAAGCCGAGGGAGGCCTTGAACTGCTGCCAAGCCTGATAGTCAATGCACAGGGGCAAGTCAACCTCGAAGTGGCCCGAGGGATCGTAGCCTTGCGCAAAGCACTGGCGCCGGTGGTGGCTGGGCAAGCAGCAGTCCATGGCGGCAAGGCACTTGCCGATGCACTGAAGCCGGTGATTGCCAGCATGCAAAATACCAGCGAACTGCCAAAACTTCAGCAACTGGCCTTTGATTTTTGGGCCCTGGTGGTGCAAGGCAGCGGCAATGTGGTGTTCAAGCTGGCTTTCAATTCCATGAATCAAACCTACCCTGCGGCCTGGAATACGCTGACCCTGGTGATGCAGGACGAGTTTCGCGATGTAGACACGCTAACCCAGCTTATGCAGGCCATTGAAGCTGGAGAACAACGGCGTTGCGAGGTGCTGGCCCGGCAACATGTGGAACTGGGCAGCCGTGCATTGAACGCTGCGCTTGGTACCGCTTAACAATTGGTTAATTACGGAGACACACATGTTGGGAATTCCTTTGGGTCTGTTGACCGCCAATGCTGTGGAATGGGGCATGCACAAATACGTGCTGCACGGCATGGGGAAAAAACGGGGTACATTCTGGGCTTTTCACTTTCACGAGCACCATAGGGAAGTGCGTGAACATGGCTATTACGACCCGAACTATGAGCGCTTTCCGCTCGGGATGCATGCACAGGGCAAAGAGGCCTGGGCACTGATTGCCAGCGCGGTGGCAGTGACACCGCTGTTTCCGGTGGCACCCTTTTTTGTGGGCACACTTTGGTACAGCAGCCTGAATTACTATCGGGTTCACAAGAAAAGCCACATGAACCCAGCTTGGGGGGAACAACGCGTACCCTGGCACTTCGACCACCACATGGGCAACAACCCAGGCGCCAACTGGTGCGTCACCCGCCCGTGGTTTGATTACATCATGGGCACCCGCGTATTTACCGAAGATGGGGTGCGCGAAAACAACGTGCTGGGGTTAAAACGAATTCCGACCTGGCTTGAACGTTTGCTGCCCAAGCCCGAATCGCTGGGTACCTTCGCACCAAAACCGGCAGTACGGCGCGCAGCGTAAGCCTGTGACATAATCGGTTCACTACAAAAAGGAGAACTGAATGGGCTTGTTGATATTGGTCGCCGGGTTGGCGCTTTTTCTGGGCATGCACGCGACTCGAATTCCAGACGACCAACGCCGGTCGGGCATGATTGCAAGGCTTGGCAAAGGGAAGTACCGCGGCATTTACACAGCCGTTTCTATCGTGGGCTTGGTGCTGATTGTCTACGGATACGGCCAGGCCCGGCTTGACCCTGTTTTTGTGTGGAACCCGCCCGCGGCAATGCGCCACATTGCGGCACTTCTCATGCTGGTTTCATTCATCATGCTCGCGGCGTGCTATGTGCCCACCAACCACATCAAAGCCAAATTACAGCACCCCATGACCTTGTCTGTGAAAGTATGGGCGCTGGCACATTTGATTGCCAACGGCACCCTGGCCGATATCATTTTGTTTGGATCATTTTTGGTGTGGGCTGTATTGCTGTTTAAAACAGCACGCAGGCGCGCCATTCCCATGGGTTTTGCGGGCGACGGTCCCACCAAAGTGGGCACACTGATGACCGTGGTGGTGGGTGTACTGGCTTGGCTGGTTTTTGCGGCCTGGCTGCATGTTCACTTGATCGGTATCAGCCCATTTAGCCGATAAGTAACTGGTGTTAAAAAAAGCCCCTGTGTGTTTCGCACAGGGGCTTTTTTATTGAAACCTGACTGGTTTAGAGATACCAGAAGCAAAGTGCTGCGACCGCTGTGGGCCCGAGGGCCCCGGCAAGCAAACCTCCAGCTGACACGGCTTCGTCAGGGAATTGGCGCTTGAGCAACGACAAACCCGCCGGGTTGGGCGCATTGGCAATCACTGTAAGGCCACCGCCCGCCACTGCACCAGCGACCAAGGCGTAGCGGAAACTTTCTGAAGTGCCTTCAATCAGCGACCCCAAATAAGTGAGCGCGGCATTGTCGGTAATTGCCGTGAGGGCCATAGCAGCCATAAACAAAACCCCATCGTCCAGGTCGCTAACCGCAGGCTGCAGCCACCATTGCTGCATGCCGCCCAACACCACCA
Source organism: Gammaproteobacteria bacterium (assembly GCA_018812945.1). Classification (GTDB taxonomy): domain Bacteria; phylum Pseudomonadota; class Gammaproteobacteria; order Burkholderiales; family Burkholderiaceae_B; genus Limnobacter. The sequence goes on from JAHJCM010000136.1 coordinate 9,648, forward strand.
AGCCAGCCAGGAAGAATGCCACCAGCAAGCCTTCCTTCAGCAACAAACGAGACTGGAAGGTATTGTACGCCGCGGTGAAACCAAGGAAAAACAGGAAGATACCCAAGAATACGGCGGGATGATGCGCAAACAAAACCACCGCGCCCAAAAAGGCCAAGTGAACCACCATGGCCCACCAGGGCACCGGCGCCAAGGGCTGACCATCTTCACCCAAAGCCTCCGGGGTTTTAACTTCCGCACCCAAATGCTTGGCTGCGAAAAAGATGAATACTGTGGCATTGATGAACACGCCAATGGCCGCCTTCCAGCCAAAGTTGGCCAACATGAACGGTGTATCCCAACCCCAGGTGCCTGCGACCATCAACACGGGCGGGGCAGCAAACGATGTCAGCACCCCACCAATCGAGATATTCACGAACAGCACGCCCAAGCCCCAATAACGAATAAAGTTTGGAACAGATTTTGAAAACAAGACATCACGTAACAACAAGGCAGCCAGGGTCATGGCGGCAGGCTCGGTGATAAAGCTGCCCAAGAGGGGCACCATGAACAAGCCGAGCCAAGTGAATGCAACGCCTTTGTTCACGGGCATCAAACGGGCCAGGCTCTCAACCAGCAGACGGGAGGCATCCAGCACCGGGCGGCTTGCTGCCACCACCATGATCACGAATACGAACAAGGGTTCGGTGTAATGGCGGGGATCCACATACTCCACGGCTGAATCGAGGTTGACTGAAAAAGCCATGGCGATGACCAAAAACAGGGCCCAAATGCCAAATACGGCTTCAACTTCGCCAAGCAGGTGAAACAAGCCACTGTGGTGTTTGCTGTGGTGAGCCAAGCGTTCAAAGTAGCTGGCCGAAAAAGTGTGAATAAGCGCGCCGGCAAAAAGAAAGGCGGCAATCCATTGAATGGTGGTTGCTGTCATGTCGGTGTCTATTGTTGTGAAGGTTAATCAAGCGATGCCATAGAGGGAGCCTATCACGCCATTAAAGTTCCCCGTATTGCGAATATTTTCGGGAAAAGTTCACTTGGGAGTTGCACCGTACGGTTCGTCGAATGTCGAGACTCGTAAAGACCCTGCAACCGATACGCTCACCGCCCCACAGGCCGCTTTGCCAGCTTGCGCTGCAAAGTTCGCCTGTGCATGTTCAACGCACGCGCCGTGGCCGATACATTGCCTTCGTGTTCGTTGAGCACCCGCTGAATATGCTCCCACTCCAAGCGGGAAACCGACATCGGTTGAAAGTCAGAAGCTTCGTCGTCATTTGAGGCCACACTGCCTGAATCATCGTCCAAAGCCCGCAACACCGCCGAACTGTCCGCGGGCTTGGCCAAATAATTGTCAGCACCCAGCTTGATGGCCTGTACGGTGGTGGCAATGCTGGCGTAGCCGGTTAGTATCAAGATATTGGCACTGGGCTGCAAACCACGAAGCTGGGTGATCAACTGCAAACCCGATTGCTCACCCAAATTCAAATCAAGCGTAATGTCGGTGAATTGCTGTTGCCGGGCAGCAAGCAGGGCCTGCTCCTTGTTGAATGCCACATCGGTCTTGAAACCCTTGCGTTCAAACGACAAAGCAAGTGTATTTGCAAACACCTCATCATCGTCGACAATCAAAATCGAGCGCGTCATTGCGAGAGCACCGGCAGGCTCAAACTGGCGCAAACACCAGGGTTCAGGTTGCGAAGGCTCAGCTTTCCGCCTTCACGTTCCAAGAGGTTGGCCAGTAAAAAAAGGCCCATGCCTTGCCCATTGGCTTGAAACAACTGTTGCCCAATTTTCGGCAACAACTCAGCATCAATACCGCCGCCCGCATCATTCACAAAAAGGGTCAGGCTTTCGTGATCACATTGCATGCCCACCTGGAGAGGTTCTCTCACCGAGGCGCGCTGCTGGCTTTGTGCGGCATTGTCCAAGAGTGTAATCAAACCCAATTCAAGCAACTCTTTGCGTACTTTGAATTCGCCTGCAATAGAGGCAATGCTGGGCATCAAGCGCACTTCATGTTGTGGGTTGCGAGTTCGCCAAATACCCAATGTGGTCTGAAGCCATTCGCTGGGTTTGATCATTTGCGCATCAGCATTGTGGCGTGGGTTGACCTCGATTTGATCCCGGAGCTGGCCCAGGGTGTCGGTGATGGATTGAACCTGGGCACTGAGAATATTCATTTCCCGCACTTGCGTCTGCATGGCGGGGTCGTTTTTCCAGTCTGAAACAATGGTGGCAATGGTCGACACTGGCGTGCCCAACTGGTGTGCAATGGAAGCAGCCTGGTTGCCCAGTGCTGCCAAACGGGACTCGCTGGCCAAACGTTGCTGCGCGCGCCCCAAGGCTTGGTCCCTGTTGCGAATCGACGAACTTAAACGCGCCACAAAACCCACCAAAATCAACACACTGACCAAAAAATTCAACCACATGCCCACCAGGTGAAAGTGCACGCCATCGTCGGGATTGGCCAACACCAGGGGAATGTAATTGCCCATCAACACCGTGTAAGCCACCACGCTGAACAAGGCAAGCACAGCAACTTGCGCCCAAGGCAGCAGTGCCGCAGCCAGGCCCAGTAGCGGCAAATAAAGTGACACGAAAGGATTGGTCACGCCACCCGTGAAATAAAGCACAAAGGTGAAGGCGGCCAGATCGGCAAACAACTGGGCAGCCACTTCAAAGCTGCCCACCGAATGCCCCTGCCGCAGGCGGATAAAGGTGATGGCGTTGAGCAAAACCAGCGCACCCAAAATGACTGTCAATACCGGCCAGGGAAGACTGACGTGCAACAGCAAGCCGACCACCGCCAAGAGCAAAACCTGAGCGGCCAGCGCAAGCGTACGCATCCACATCACTGTCACCATTTGCTGGCGGCGAACGGACAAATCGCTTTGGTCCATCAAGCCTTCAGTCCAAAGGTGCATGAAGGGACGGTGCTCGGGAAACAGGCTTGTTTTCATGCTCACATTCTAAGTGGCTTCTCGCTTCACTGCCTTGAAATTGTGAGGTGTGCGGCCTGGCTGCGACAATATGCCGCATTTTCCCGAAGCCAGGCATGGCGTATAAACCGGGCTGGTTGATCTTGCCCGGACTATGTGATGCGCGTTCATGCTTCTTTCAAAATGACTACTTTGTCCACAGGTCTGCTGTTGGCTTTTGCACCACCGGCTCAACCGGTGTTTGCAAACCCCGCACTCAGCAGCGTGGAAGTTCAGGCCCAACGCGAGGCGCTGAGCGCAGCCAGTGTGCAAGTGGCCAAAGAAAAGTTGAACCAGACTGCGGGTGGTACCGCCGTGGTCGAGGCAGAAAGTTTTGAAGCAGGCAAAGCAGTGACCATCAAAGACATGCTGGACTTTACGCCTGGTGTATTTGCGCAAAGCCGGGTGAATGAAGAAGCACGGCTGAGCATTCGAGGCTCGGGCCTGTCGCGCACCTTTCACATGCGTGGCATACGCCTGTTGCAAGACGGCATACCCATCAACCTGGCCGACGGTGGCTCGGATTTTCAGGACATCGACCCATTGGCCCTGCAACACGTCGAAGTGTACAAAGGAGCCAATGCCTTGCAGTACGGTGCGGCCAACCTGGGCGGGGCCATCAACTTCGTCACGCCCACCGGCTACACCACACCCAACAGCCTGTTGCGCCTGGATGCTGGCAGCCATGAATTTGCGCGCGCGCAATTTAAAACCGGCGATGTGCTGGGCAATTGGGATTATTTTGCATCGCTCTCGCAATTGCGTTCTGACGGGTTTCGGCAATTCAGTGGACAAAAAAACACCCGGTTGAATGCCAATGCAGGTTTGAAAATTTCGCCTCAACTGGAAACCCGTTTTTATGTGATTCACGGCGACATGAATCAAGAACTGCCCGGCAACTTGACCAAAGCGCAGTTGCAAAGCAACCCCACACAGGCCAATGCCGCATCGGCCGCTGCCAATTCGCAGCGCGACTTTCTGATTACCCGCCTTGCCAACAAAACCACCTGGATTTCGCCAACAGGCGTCGAGTACAACGCCGGGGTGTATGCAGTGGACAAAAACCTTTACCACCCACTGAGTTTTGGTTTGATTGACCAGCAAACCCGCGATGTGGGCACCTTTGGCAATCGAATTGTGCAAGGTGAATTGTGGGGTTTGCGGCACGACACCACCTTGGGTTACAACCTGGTGCACGGCATCACCGAGGCGCGCATATTCAACCATGTTCGCGGCGATCGAATCAGCCTTCGAAGCTATGAAGACCAGAAAGCCCACAACATGGAGCTGTACGGAGAAAGCCGCCTGCACCTGACTGATACCTTGCAATGGATCAACGGCCTGCAATGGACCCACGCCAAACGCACGGCAGACGATCAGTTTTTAAGCGATGGCGATGGAAGCTACCAACGCCGCTACGCGCAGTTCAGCCCGAAAACCGGCTTGCTTTGGCAGGCCAGCGAAGCTGTACAGGTGTACGGCAATTTGAGCCGTGCGTTCGAGCCACCCACATTCTCTGAAACAAGCCCCACGCGTGCGCTGGAGGCACAGGAATCGACGACGTTCGAATTGGGTACCCGCGCAGTAACCCAACAAATTCGCTGGGACATCAGCGCTTATTACAGTCAGTTGAACAAGGAATTTGTGAGCTACCAACTCAACCCGCTAGTGCCGGGCCTGAGCGCAATTCTGAATGCAGACAACACTGTGCATCAAGGTGTGGAAATTGGGCTCGCCGGGCCTTTCACGCGTGATTTACTCAGGGCTGGCGATACTTTGAACTGGCAACTGGCTTACACCTTTGGCCGATTCCGTTTTGACAATGACCGCGTGTACGGCAACGCCGCCATACCGGGAATTCCGGAGCAGTATGTGCGGGCCAAACTGGACTACGCCAATACCTTGCGCTGGACCTTGTCACCCAACATTGAATACGTGCCGCAAGGCTACTTTGTGGATTTGGCCAACACCTTGTCGACAGATCCTTACTTGTTACTTGGCTTGAATGCATCGTACAAATTCAGCGACACACTGCGCGTGTTTGTGGACGCCCGCAATTTGACGGACAAAGTGTATGCCGCCACCACGGGTGTGATTGTGAATGCCAATGGGGCTGATTCAGCACAGTTTGCGCCGGGTGAAGGCAGAAGCGTTTATGCGGGTGTTGAGGTGAAGTGGTGAGGTGAGTTAAGCAGTGTGGTTTGGATCTGCTGTTGCCATGCCTAAGCAAGTCTTCTTGGTCCGGCTTGGCAACAGCAGATCCAACCCCCATCCATTCATGGCACACGATCACCTCAACAGCGCCGACTCCGCAGCCCAAACCCGGCCATCATCACCATGGCCAGCACAATCACCACGCACATCACGATGTTTTGAACGTTGCGGCCCAAACCACCCAAGAAGCTCCATTTGTGAAGCATGCTGAAACTCCAGATCTCGGGTTTCGCTGAATTCAGGGTCATGTCAGCCAGCACACCTGTGGCTGTGTCCACAAAAACGCTGGCATTCAAGGGTGCGCCGTACTCAAACTTCCACACCGGCAAGCGCTTGTTTCGAAAGTCGTAATCGCCGCCAAAACGGGTGACCAAACTCGCTTTCAGAACAGCCTCGCGCGGAAGGCCCGTGTGCAGCTGCGCAAGTTGATGGGCCATTTCACGATCGCCGTCTTGCCACAACAAACCAGTGTTCGCATTCAGATAAATGGCCGGGCCTGTTGGCTGAACACCGTCAAATCGTGCGGTGCGAATGGCCTGGGCATTGTCGGGCAGGCTGTGCTTTGGAAGCGGCAAACCAAGGCGATACAACAGCTCGCCATTCTGGTTTGCAACCAGCGACAAACCTGTCAGCGGTAAATCTCGAGTCAATTCAGCCCAGTTGGAATGAAGCGGGAAGTGCAATTTTTGCAGGTCAATCGCTGGGCGCATGGTCAACTTCGATTGCTCCTCAGGCCAACCATGCTGCACCACGTGGTACACACCGCTGAATGAAAACATCAACACGGGCACCACCAACACATAGCCCGCCATGCGATGCCAACCTTTGGCCCCTGCTGCACGCACCTTTCGTCGAATCAACACCAGCATGGCCAAACCACTACAAGCCATCGTGAACAGCACACCTACCAGCACAGCGATCAACCATACACGGGGTGTCTCGGCCACACTGGGCATCCAGCTCCAGGTGTGAAGCCACTGAAACACCGTTTGAACCCGGTGCTTGGTGTTGTCGGAAACAGCCGCCAAAGAAGCAGTTTCTGTGTACACATAGGCGTTCAGGCCATCGGCCTGATCAAATTGCACCCGGTACACCGGTAACAAGCGGTTTACCGCTGGATAGTCATTGGAGAATTTCTCAATGCGCTCCACCTTGGCGATTTCTGCATAAGGTGCATTCAAATAGTGACGGGCCAAAAAAACTGCATAAACCGGATCGTGATTGGGCAACTCCAGCCCGGTGTTCAAGTCGAAATAGCGCCTGGGTGCAAATTGCGATTCAGTGATTTGTAACAGGTTGGCCGATTCCGCCACCACCAACCGAACAGACTGAGCCTGTTCAACCCCAGCCTTTTTAAGGATTTGTTCCAAAGGCAATGTATCGTGCAGATTCAATGCACGTTGGGGTGGCACAAACACCGCCTGTTGCACGCCAAAGGTAGTCAGCCAAGGGTGCAACAAACCCGATGTGCCCCACAGCAACATGGTGGCAAAGCCGAACAACGCCAATGCTCGGTGCAGTTTCAATAACTTGATTTTCATGGTGGCACTTCATGCTTGATCAAACAAGCTCGAATTATCCGGCAGTGCCTGCCACACCAGCTGCGACATTTCGTCGCAGGAGTTGATCCAATCTGAGGCAAACCACGCGTAGAATCAAAGCCTTCTTTCAAGGTTACCGCAGTGCGCCCATGTTCAACTTTACCCTTCTCGCCACCACTACGCTGCTCGCCCTCACCGTATCGGGCTGCGCCATGGTCAGCGTGGGGTCGGTCAGCTCGGAAGACTACTTGTCAGCTCGCCGGGGCGATGTGCTTACCACCGGTCAACTCAGCGCATCCGCGCGCACGGCACTTCAAGTAGTCGGCACAGATGAAAAACGCTGCAACGCCAAAATTTCAGAATGCAGAAAATTGCTGATTGCTTCCATTGGCTTAAGCGATGAACAACGCCTGTCGACCATTTCCGAACTGTGGCTGCAGGAAGCCCTGCAAAACGAAGAAGCCCAAAAGCTTGAGCCCGCCAACGACGCCTTGAAGGCCGCTACATTGTCGGCCTACCTTGAAAGTGCAAAGCACGCCTACGCTTACCTGTTTTTCACCAGCAGAACGCCCGACCTACGCGCGCTGGAAGATCGACAAGCCCAAGTGCGTGACTACTACAATTTTTCAACCCAGCAGGCTGTGGTGGGTTTGTTCAACCGCTACCGCGATCAACTTGAGCAATCGGTTTCTCAGGAAAAAACCTACCTGCTGCAGTTCGACCCGTGGAAAGTCAGCGGCAGCACTGCGGGCCTGAGCCTTAGCCACAAGGGTCAACTTCCCAATGAATTGGTTGCTGCGTCTTCACTGACTTTCAAAGGCCTGCGCAACCAATACCGGCGAGACGGCCTCGGTGCTGAATTGGTGGCCGTGTTTGCGGACAGCGTGGTGAAACGGGAAGACGAGAACAAACCTTGGAGCGAAACACCCTTTCCCTCCGTCACAGTGATGCTGCACTTTCCCGGCAACAGCATTGAGTCTGTTCTCGACGGCAGGCAGGTAGAACTGCAAGGTTTTGATCCTCACCGAAATTCGAGTGTGGATGTTCGCGGTATTCGAGTACCACTGGCCGCCAACTTCACATCGGGTTATGGCTTGTGGCTGGCCCGCTCAGGTTTTGCGCAAGAAAGCTTGTTGTCGCTGATTGGTCGCAGTGAAACGCTGGACAAACCCCGCATTTATTTGATGCAACCCTTCGACCCCAACCGCCGGGTTATTCTCATGCTGCATGGTTTGGCCAGCAGCCCGGAGGCCTGGGTGAACGTGGCCAATGAAGTGTTGGGTGACGAAGAACTTCGCCAGAATTTTCAGATTTGGCAGGTGTACTACCCCACCAATTTGCCACTGCCATTCAACAACCGCGCGATTCGCGAAGCTGTGAATGCCACGTTAAAAAACTTTGATCCGCAAGGCAAGCGAAGGGCCTCCACGGAAATGGTGTTGATTGGCCACAGCATGGGTGGCGTGTTGGCACGGCTGATGGTGTCGAATTCGGGCGACCAATTGTGGGAATCGGTGCTGGACCGCTACAACATTTCAGAACAACGGGAAAAAAGACTGCGTCAGAAAATTGAGCCCTTCGTGATATTCGATGCCATGCCGCAACCCACGCGCGCCATTTTCATTGCAGCTCCGCACCGCGGAACCCCCTATGCAGAAAATCGATTTGCACGTTTTGTGTCGGGGCTTATTCGCTTGCCCGCCACCGTACTAAGCCGCGTCACTGAAATTGGTCAGCTGCTGGTCAATCCCGATGAAGCATCGAATGAACCCCTGGTGGACTCTTTCAACAGCATCAAGAACCTCAGTGACCAAGACCCGTTCGTGCGGGAGTCTTCCAAATTACCGATCTCGAGCAAGGTGACCTACCACTCCATCATGGGCAACGATACACCCGGCGTTATTCTTGAGGCCAGCAGCGATGGTGTGGTGCCCTATGCCAGCGCAAAACTGGAGGGTGCAGCCTCAGAACTGGTGGTGAACTCCTGGCACAGCGTGCAGGAAACGCCCGAGGCCATTGTTGAAGTGCGCCGAATTCTTCACGAGCACTTGAACCGGCTACAAGAAAGCCAACGTTAATGCGTGGCTGCTTTCACTGGTAGCCAACGACCGTCTTGCAACACCACCTCGTAACGCGCCCAGCGCTTGAAGGCCTCGACATTGCTCAAACCGGTTTCATACAAATCGGCACCGGCCACATTTTTGTAAATCACTTGTTGCCCGGCCTCGCCCTTGTAAGGCGTGGTTAATGACATGTCCAGCAACTCGCGCACGCACCAGCGATAACCCACTTGGCCGTTGCTGTAGAAAGCGCCCACGGTCAGGGTTTGGGGGTGAGTGCTTTGCTCATCGGCATGCTTGGTGGCATATTCGAACAGCTCGGCCAACACATCTGCACTCACGTCCACATAGGAATCCATGCGGGCAATTGCAGCTGCAAAATCCTCGTGGGTCAGGCTGGCTCCGGTTTCGGACAAGGCCTCCACGGGCTTTTTCTGTTTGCGTGCAAAATGATTGGGGTAGCGCCGCCAGGCAAACAGTGCATTAAAACTGACCGCTACAAACAGAATAGCCAGGGTGTTTAACAACACCGGGTTGATCATGTACCAATAACCCAGGTTTGAAATGGATTCACCGCCCAACACGGCGGTGAGCGCCGTAGCCCCGCCCGGCGGGTGAATGCAATTGGCCCAGTACATCACGCCCACCGCCAAACCCACTGCAAAAGCCGCAGCCAAATAAGTGTGCGGAATGTAACGCGCACAGGTAACGCCAATGAGTGCCGATACAAAATGCCCACCCATCAGCGCCCAAGGCTGCGACAAGGTGCCGTGCGGCACAGCAAACAACAAAACCGCTGTAGCACCCATAGACGCCACCACCATAATTGCATCAGTGCCCTGCACCACAAAACTGGACACCCAACACACCATCAAAATTCCCAAAAAGGCACCCAAGCCAGAAATGGCTTTCTCGCGGGGGCTGGTGGAATTGGATTCGAAGCCAAGAATCGACCTGGTCACGGACAAGGCGCGCAAAGCCCGGATGGAGAGTTTCATGTTTGGAATCAACAGGTTTGTGTGCAACAAGCCCATGATGATACGCCTGTAAAACACTGGGTGGCACCAAGTTGGTGCAGTTCAGGCCAATCCATTTCAAGCCACATGTACTGAAGCAACTCGCCTTATACTTCGCACTTGCCCATTCCTTCTGCCTGTCCTGTGCGCAATTCCACCATCGACCTGCTGAAAGCCCTGGCATCACAAATCATCGTGATTCATCACCTGTTGCTTTACACACCCATGTCACCTGCTCTGCAAGCAAATTGGCCAGGCGTGCTTGGCTTCATTGCCGATGAAGGCCGCTACGTAGTACAAATTTTTCTGGTGATCGGTGGATTTCTAGCTGCGCAGTCGCTGTTGGGCATGCTCGAGAAGGCACGTCATGTTGCTATTTGGCCGCTGTTCAAAAAACGCTTCTTGCGCCTGGCAAAACCTTTCTGGATTGCCATTGCTGTGGCTGTGTTGTTGAGCTGGCTGGGCGGCAAAGTTGCGATGCATGAGGAAGTAGCTGATTTGCCTAGCTTTACCCAACTACTGGCCCATGCATTGTTGCTGCACGACATTGTCGAAGTGGAGGCGTTGTCGGCCGGGGTTTGGTATGTGGCGATCGACCTGCAGCTTTACGCGGTGCTGGTGTTGATGGCGTGGGCGAGCCAAAAAACCGGCGGGCTGAAATTGCTTGAACCCCAGCAGGGATTGTTGCTGCTGGCTATTGCCATGACCCTCGCCTCTTTGTTGGTATGGAACAGAAATGCTGAACACGACGAATGGGCTTGGTATTTTTTCGGTGCCTACGGCTTGGGCGTTGCCGCCCATTGGGCTCAACGTGAAGGCAAAGTGGCTTGGGTCAGCTTGCTAGTTGCGGGCCTGCTGGGCATTGCACTGTGGGTTGAATGGCGCGAGCGCTTGTTGCTAACGGGTGTAACAGCTTTGCTGTTGATGAACAGTGCGCGTATTGAAAGCTTGGTCAGTGTGATTGTTCAAGGCCCAGTGCGCTGGCTGGGCGATATTTCGTACTCGGTTTTTTTGATTCACTACGGCATTGCCGTGTTTGCAAGTTCAGTGGTGATTGCCTTGGGCTTGAGCAGCTTTGCAGAGATGTTGGTCGCGTTTTTGTTGACCTGGGTGGTCAGTGTTGCAGCGGGGTGGGTGTTGTATTGGGGGGTTGAGAGAGGGTGATTGAGCCACGTGGTTCGGTACGTGGGACATTCGTACCTTTCACGAGGGATAGTTCGGTGATAACATATTTGTTATTATTGTGCAGATGGACTACACAATCACTTACTACAGCGAATCAGTCGCAGATGAAATTTTTGCGCTCCCCGATACATTGGCCGCTCGATACATCGTTCTTACACGAAGAATGGTAGCGTTAGGTCCAAATCTCGGGGAACCCCACACAAAGGCCTTTGGCGAAGGTTTATATGAGCTTCGGCTTAAGGGTGCAGAAGGGATTGCAAGAGTTTTCTTTTGCACTCTGGTAGGAAAGCGCATTGTCATGCTGCATAGCTTTGTAAAAAAGTCGACCAAAACCCCGGTGGCAGAAAAGACTGTAGCCCTGTCCAGAATGAAGGAGATTAAACATGCCAACACATGACGAACTTGTTGAGAAATTAATGCAACGGCCTGGCGTACTTGCTGAAGTTGAACGGATTGAACGTGATGAGTCTTTGCTTCTTGATGCATTGTTAAAAGCGCGGCAGGAAGCAGGTCTTTCCCAAGCACAAGTGGCTGAACGTATGGGAACTCAGGCACCAGCGGTGGCAAGGCTTGAGCGATCCCTTGCAACAGGGAAACACTCGCCTTCTGTAGCAACACTGCGCAAGTATGTTCAAGCCTGCGGCAAACGTTTAATTTTGCAGGTTGCATGAGTAGACTTACCTTGGGTTGTAAGTCCTAGATCGGCCTCTGCACTTTCAACATGGCCTGCTGCGCCCGCCCAGCCATTTCCGTGCTGAACTGAGCAAGAATCCAGTGCAGGGTTTGAATGGTGAGCGCTGTGCCGCTGATCGGTGCACGCCCCAGAAAATCAAGCATGGAATTCACAATGGTGAACACATCCTCAACCAACAACTTGCTGGCGTTTGCGGCTTTCACCAACACTTCTGAAAGCAGATCTGCCGCTGTAACGGCAAGGCTTAATCCACCCTGTACTGTGACCAGGTAGGCGTATCCCATTGAGCGCAACACCTGCTCGGTCAGTTTGCCCACCAGGTCGAGCAGCTTGGCATTGAACATGCCACCGCCACCCAGTTTCGCAAACTCTCGGGACAAATCGGTGTACTGCGACAAGCCATGCGGCATGGGGGAAAAATCGCTCCAACTGCTGCTGTAAGCCATTTTGGAATAACCGCTGTGCAACAGGTGCGCATCAATACCCACCTTCTCGCCATGCCGTGTCAATAATTCAGAAGACCCGCGCGAGGCGTGCATGTAAGGAAACAAAGGCACCATGGGCACTGGGTCGCAGGGGTTGGCGATGCGCCGAATTTGGCCGGGTGCAATTTGCTTGGTGATGTCCTGCGCATAGCTAACAATACCCACACGTGGCGCGCCAATGGTGTAAAGGCAGACATTGAAACCCGCGTCGCGCAACATACAAGCATTTAAATTGGCCAAGGCACCGCCCAGGCTGTGGCCCATGCAGTGAATGGTACTTGGCCGCTTGGCACCACCTTGCGATACAAAATTCACCAACTGGCTTTGGTAGCTTTTAAAGGTTTTTAGAAACCCACGGTGAACCACATTGCCGCGCGGGCCGATGCCGTAGCCGATGTTTGCGTTGGTTGCCAAATCGAACTTGTTGTGCTGGAAGTTGGTGCCGCGTGTAACAAGAACCAGCTCGTTTGCGCGGCTGCCAGTACCGTGTGCGACGAAGCCGAAACCGCTGAGGAGGTCGATGTTGAAGATGCCGGATCGGCCAGAAATCATTGTGACTTGCTTACCGTATACCTCATCGACATCCAAAAGTTCTTTACCGAGCCTGGCCGCAGCCATATTCCTAACGCTTGCAATAGACGCAGTCGGATTCATTTTTCTTGTGTCGCGAAATAAAAAATCTGCCCGGTACACGACATCTGACAAACTGTGAACCAGACTAGGTGGCAATAGGAGTTGATTGTGCTGACTCATTTATTCAGTTGCCCCCACGCTTCATCTTTCTAACCTTGCAATCCAAACTTGGCAGCACCCCATTGATAAGCTCTCGCGACGAAAGGTCGCAACTAAACTGAATTTCATCGTAACCAGTTTCAAATTTAGGCTCGTATGAACTTCGGGTCTTCGAATACAAAATAATTTCTTCGTTTGCTTGGATCAAATAAATCTCTTGGGAAATAACAGGCACATGAAAAAGCTTGGCTAGAAACCCAAACTCTACTGCACCGCGCACCTCTGGAAACTGAAACTTGCCGTCCGCCTTCGTGGTGGTTATTTCTGTTCGAGCCTCTTGCTCCATATTCCAGTGAAGAACTCTTTTCACTTTCACTCCAGCCAAAGGTTTACCGTGATCAAGTAATTGACCCTCTACCGCAGAGGACAGAACGAGGTTGTCTTGCCACACGGCATGAGCTCCTTGAGAGAAAGAGAGAAGAAAGATGGCGTAGGCGGAAAACAGCCATCTACCGAGGTTTGGTCGCATAGAGTTGTGATGCGTTTTGATGGAAAGCGAACACACTATCAGACCTGTAAAGCCACTCAAAAAATCACTTATTCGGGTAGCTCTAATTGATTAGGTTGTTCAGCGTTGCAACTGATACATGCGAAAAATGACCTAGTCATACTTTCTGTTTTTTATCTCTTCAGTCAACTCAACCTCACACTCACCTACAGGCAGCAATTCATCCTCAACAGAACGACTTTTTAAATCGCACGAGATCTGAATTTGGGGGAAACCTGTTTCCCCGTGGCCCTGGTAAGAACTGCGCCCATTGGCGTAGAACAAATAATCCACGCCATCCACAGGCACATAGATTCGGATGGATATGGTGGGCACATGGAAAAGCTTCGCCAAAAATCCAAATTCAGCAGCGCCCCTTACTTCGGGAAATTGAAAATGACCGCGTTCACTCGTAAAAGTAATTTCAGTGCGTAGCTCGGCGTCCATATTCCAAAAGAGCACCCGCACCACTTTTGCCCCGACTACAGGCTTTCCTTGGTCAAGCAATTGACCACTAACCGCCGAGGACAACAACAGGTTGTCCTGTCGAACAGTTTGAAACAGGCTCAAATCCCAAGTTGTCAGAATTAAGTAGGGAACAGAGAGAAATCCCAGAAGTACAAAGTAACGTAAACGCATGTGCGGGTTATCTTCCAAGGCAAGGACCCAACACTAGCAGAGGCGATTGGATGCTCAAAAAAGTGGCTTACTCAAGTCACTCACAGGGGGTAGAACCAATGCCTTAATCCAAAATTCACTTCTTATGCCTAAAAAACCAGGTTTTTTTAACATGAAACCACTATCATGTTAAAAAAATCGAATATTTTTAACACGTTGCAGGTGTCATGTTAAAAGCAAGCTACAACATTCCCCCAATGCCGCCCCCTGAGTTTAATCAGGACGATCCCGCCATTTTGAAAGCCTTGGCTGCAGCGCACAGGCATCTTGCAGAGCTAAAGGGCTGTGCCAAAAGCATTCCCAATCAAGCAATCCTGATTGACACCTTGACACTCCAGGAAGCTAAAGCCAGCTCTGAAATTGAAAGTTACGTTACCACGCAAGACGAACTCTTTCAGGCTGATTTGCAACTTGCTGACTGGGTATCGCCAGCCAGCAAGGAGGTATCGCGTTATCGGGAAGCCTTGAAATATGGTTTTGCGAAAATGCAAGCCAATCAAGGCCTACTTACCAACAGCACATTAATCGCGCTATTTCAATTATTAAAGAATAGCGCTGACGGTTTTCGTCACATGCCGGGCACTGTGCTTAAAAACGATCGAACAGGTAACACGGTTTTTGTTCCGCCGCAGAGTGCCAATGAAATTCAGCAACACATGGACCATCTGGAGCGCTTTATCAATACGCCAGAAGATGTTGATCCTCTGATTAAAATGGCGCTTATTCACCATCAGTTCGAGAGTATTCACCCATTTAGTGATGGCAACGGGCGAATCGGCAGAATATTGTGCGTGCTGTATCTGACGCAAACAAGCTTGCTGGATATCCCGATTCTTTATCTTTCCAGATACATCAATCAGAACAAATCCGATTACTACCGACTTCTTCAAATTGTAAGAGACCAAGGTCAATGGCATGAGTGGGTGTTATTCATGCTGCAAGCAGTAGCGGTGACAGCTAGAAGCACTGTGGACTTGGTAGAAGGTATGCGTGTGTTGATGGCAATTACCAAACAGAAAATGAGAAAAGAACTTCCGAATCTTTATTCGCAAGACTTGCTCAACAACCTTTTCAGGCACCCGTATACCCGAATCGAATTTGTGCAAAACGACCTGGGTGTTTCACGTCAAACAGCAGCGAAGTATTTACGCGAACTTGTTAGCAAGGGAATTGTTCTGGAACACGCGCAAGGTAAGCATGTTTATTTCATCAATCAGCCACTTGTGAGTTTGCTGAGTCAGGACGAAATTCAATAGGAAAGGCTCGGGCAAACTAGCTTCAATAGACCGAGATGACGTGATGCAAAAGAATCGACCGAAGCGGATAGTAGGACCGACGGCGGGAATGTGTGACAAATAACCAGGGTTTATTTTTCATCCCGTTCATGCAATGCTTAGCAACTATTTGAAATAGCTAAGTTAAAGAAATAATTTGCGATGTTCGGATAAATGGATATCGCCGTTATTGTTCGATAAATCAAGTTAGAGTGAAAATATGGATAGTGCATACTTAAAAGTAAAACGTGCAGAAAAACATCTTACTGAACTTAGTCAGATATTTAAGAGAAGTAACCCATTTGGCTATTATTTAGAAACTAATTGCAAAACTGGTGAAAGAGCAACATTCGCAAAGAGAGACGCGGAAGTTGCTAATGAAGCAGCCATTATAATTGGTGATGTTCTTCATAACTTAAGATCAGCCATTGATCACGCATATTGGAACTGTACCGAGAAGCACGCAAAGTCGGACGGAGAAAGAAGAAACATTCAATTTCCCATTACTTCGACAGAAACTGCACTCAGAGATTCCGTTTTACCTGGCCTACCATCAAGAGTTTCTCAAGATTTCGCAAATGCACTTGCAAGCCTTAAGCCATACAGGGATGGTGGAAACTTGCTTATTTGCGCCATCCATGACTTGGATGTAATGGACAAACATAAGCTATTAGTCCCAACTGGAAATTTTACAAAAATCAATAGTGCAATGATTCAGAGGTTGGTTCCTGATTTCCCTTCTGGGCTAATTGATTGTGGCGCAGGTAACTGCTATCGGGATGTGGTGTGGAGGGTACAACCCATGACATGGACGCAAAGGAGAAAAGCCAAAATACCTCCGTCAAATATAATTGAGCAGGAACTCGATGTACCAGTTGAAATCGTTATTAGTGACATAGATCCAACAAAGCCAGCAATTCAAACTCTTCAAGAGCTAATCGATTTAACAAAATGTGCAATACAAACCCTTTACTTGGGTGCTGGTATAAATTTTGATTGAGCACTCTAACAAACAGCTGCAGCGGATCAATTTACGCTGCGCTCCAATTGCCTGCTGAGCTGGGCGTTAGGCACTACATGAAACCAAAGCAACTTAGCGGAAGCGCTCAAATGGGAACAATTGGAGCCATGGACGGAGACGGCAATATTGCAGATCTAAGCCATGTTGTTTTTCCTATATTGCGGCAAACCTCCGATTTGAATTTTCATCTTGTTGGAACTGGGTTTTTTGTCGCCGATAACGGGATCTTTGTTACGGCCAAACACGTCCTTATGGATGTGTTTGATCAATCTGGGAATCAAACTCATCCAATTGTTCTAATTCAGTTCCTTGGCGGCAAATATTTCATTAGAAATATTCTTCGGTGCACCAGCCATGAAACTGCGGATATAAGCGTTGGTATCGCGGCCCAGATGAAGCACAACACGACAGGTGCGCCACTAACCAACAAAATACTACGTCTTAGTCAACGCATCCCTCCCATCAAAGAACAAGTCTGCACTTACGCTTACCCCAAGACAGTCATCAAACACGACGTCAGGCAAGAACTGCACTTTTACCCTGATTTTTTTGAAGGAACTATTGAGGAGCATTATCTTCAAGGCCGAGATTCCGTACTCATGCCTGGGCCATGTATGCAAACAAGCATGTACATTCATGGCGGCGCCAGTGGTGGGCCCGTTTTTGATAGCGCCGGCAAAGTTTGCGGCATAAACAGCACGGGTTTCGAAAACTCAAATCTCTCTTTTGTTACGCCAATCAGTACAATAGAAAATCTTCTGCTTTCTGAAATATTTATTCCCAGCAATAAATCGGGGCAGGTACGAGTTAGCGAGTTGATTGATGGTTCATTTGTCAGCTATGAAAAGCATCCTGGGGCTTAGCCTAACTGGGCGATCATGCCACCCGTGAACCCTGACGAATATGGTCGTGCGCTCATGGAGCGCGCTGGAGAGGCACAGCGGCTATTGCGTGCCGAGGTCAGAGCGCCTGACTGGGAACCACAGCCCAACAGGTGCCATGAGAACGTCACGATCTGGTGTGAATCGAACCAAGGATACGTGCCTGTCCGAGGTTGGTTGTTCTTTGATCTCCCGGGATTACCGCACGCGCGCTTCGTCGCGCATTCGGCCGTGAGAACTCCTGACGGGCAGCTTTACGACATAACTCCTTCGAACGCCATGCAAGAGTATCCGTTCTTGGAAGCGCAGTTAAGCGAGGAAGACTTTGCAGACCTGGTGGAAGGGCAGGGTCGCGGCCAACTCGACCCGCGCAAGCCTTATGCATAACATGGCAATCGACACGGACATCCTATCGGCCGGCTTTCGTCAGCCTACTGTCCGCCGGTCATTTCTACGTTATGCATCAGTAAGCCTTTCCACGGATTAAAACAGAGTGAGTATGCGATTTTTATATGTCATGGATCCTATGTGTGCCTGGTGTTATGGGTTTCAGCCGGAGTTGGATCGGTTCCTGGAACAATATCCTTCAGCCGAGGTGGACTGGATAATGGGAGGGTTAGCGCCTGATACCAAAGAACCCATGAGCGAAAACCTGAAAGAGGCGATCTCTTCCTATTGGCATCAAATAGAAAAGGTTTCCCAAGTAACGTTTAATCACAGTTATTGGGAACGGAACACACCTTATCGTTCAACATACCAAGCTTGTAGAGCAGTGATAGCAGCTGAGAAGTTAGCTGCAAAAAGCTCACCAAATATGGCAAAAGCGATTCAATCTGCTTATTACCGTGAGGCCAGGAACCCGTCTTTAGATGAAACGCTGATTGATTGCGCTGGCACAATAGGGTTGTGCGAGGAGCAGTTTTTAGCTGTCCTTCACGCCAAAGAAACTGAACTTGAGTTTCAAAAACATTTGGCAATTACAAATCATCTTCACGTTAGTGGGTTTCCCGCCCTCTTATACATCAACAAAGAGAATCAGGCTTACCCTCTAACTCACGGTTTTTGCAAAGCTGAAGCACTTTTTGAACGTTTCAGTGCAATCGCAGAAGATTAAGCACATAACAAGGCGTTTGAGAGCTACTCAATAAAGCGGAGTAACATTAAACCGGCTCAACTCCACTTTGGAGACACTCGAAGCCTGATGAATTACATCCAGAATTGAACCGCCCTTCCACAAAATCCACTAAGTTATAGCAGCGCATTCGACTATTAATGCGTGTTGCGCAATACGCAACATTCCACTATGATCCTATCTTTCAAACACAAAGGGCTTCGCAAGTTCTTTGAAATTGGCAGCACCGCTGGCATTCAGGCAAATCATGCTAAACGCCTTCGCTTACAACTGGCCGCTCTGGATACCGCTGAGACCATCAACGATATGGACATTCCAGGCTTTTCACTTCATCCGCTCAAGGGCGAAATGCGTGGAAGGTGGTCTATATCAGTGAATGGTAACTGGCGCTTAACTTTTGAATTTCGTGATGGCAACGTCCACGTGCTGGACTATGAGGATTATCACTAATGAACATGCACAACCCACCCCACCCTGGTGAATTCATCACGGGCGTTTACCTTGAGCCACATGGAATCAGCGGGCGAGAACTTGCAGAGAAACTGGACGTAGCGCCCTCTACACTCAGCCGTATTCTCAACGGTAGCAGCCGGGTAACACCGGAAATGGCGCTTCGGCTTTCCAAGGCGATCGGGCGATCACCCGAAAGTTGGCTCGCCATGCAAGACGCTCACGATTTGTGGATAGCACGGAAGAATGTGGATCTACGCCGTGTAGGCAAGCTTCGACTAGCAAATGTCTGATTAAGCAATTAATCAATTCGCCTTCCAGAACCGGTACTCCGCCTTGTAACTTACCTCGGCTTTTTCACCATCATTGTCAGCTGAACACTTTTTGGCTGGCGCCACACCGCCTTGTGTATTCACACGCTGCACATAACTGACTCCGGTCAAGGCGCCCTGCCCGCCGGCCACATCGGCTTTCACCAGTTGAAGGGGAATGTTTTTGCTGCCGTTGGGCGACACAGCCACTTGCGAACCAGTGACAAACGAGCCGTCTTTGTGGCTCCAACGGGCGGGCGGGCCCGAGTAATCGCCCACTGTCTCACCACCTTCGTCGGTCAGTTCGGCTTTCGGACCGACCATGCTCCACTTGTAAGTGGTCAGCGGGTCTTTGTCTTTGCTGCACAGGTATTCAATGGTTCCGCTGGCTTTGGTCTCAAGCACCAAGGTGTTGGCAGTGGCCACCTGAATCAGGGCGGGTAAACCTTTTTGGGCAGAATCAGTTTGTGCAAAAGCCGCAGGTTGCACGCAAAGCGCGACCAATCCACACATCAACAAACCGGTTTTTTTCATGGGTATTGCCTCGTACTGCTTTGTTTCATCAACTAAAGCTAACGTGGGCAAACGCACGTGCGTTTACAAAGGTGCCTAAAACACACCCCGCATCATGTTCACCGCAATGCCAAACACAACCGCCGCAAACACTTTTCGAAGCAGGGGTGCAGGCAGAATATGAGCCGCCTGTGCCCCCCATGGAGCAAGCAACACACTGGCCACCACGGTGAACAACAAGGCGGGTACGTAAACAAAACCAAGGCTTCCTGAAGGCAGGCCCGGTGCAGTCCAGCCATTGAATATGAAGCCGATGGTTCCGCCCAAGGCAATTGGAAAACCCATGGCCGATGCGGTGCCAATGGCATTTTTAATCGATACATTGCACCACACCAAAAACGGCACGGTGAGTGCGCCGCCACCCACAGCCACCAACGAAGACGCAGTACCAATAAAAGTGGCCACACCCATTTGCCCGTTGCGCCCGGGCAGTACACGCCCCGGTTTTGGCTTGTATTCAAAGAACATTTGAAAAGAAGCCAGCCCCATGAACAAAGCAAAGAACACAATCAGGAAGGTGGTGGACACATGCCGCGCCAGAAACGTACCGAACAGAGTACCCAACAGAATACCGGGAATGAAATTTTTCACGACATCCCAGCGCACCGCGCCGTGAAGGTGGTGGGATCGCACACTGGAAACCGATGTGAACAAGATGGTGGCCATCGACGTACCCAGCGCCAAACGAAAGGTCCATTGCCCTGGCAACGCGGCCAGCTTGAAGGCCCACACCAATGCAGGCACCAGAACACTGCCACCGCCAACACCCAAAAGGCCCGCAAGAAAACCGGCAACAATGCCGATTGCAATGTATGCAGCAACTGCCTGCACCGTGAAAATTTCAGCAAACAGTGCTGCGTTCAGCTCAACCAATTCAATGCGCCTTCAAAGGTTTGAAACTCGGACAAGGAACGCGCTTTCACATTTGGAAATCGCTCGCGAACCATGCGGGTTAGCGTATTGCCAGGCCCCACTTCGAAGTAAACCGTGGCGCCCATTTCAGAGGCCAAGTCCAAAGTACGCGCCCACTGAAGGGGTTCAGAAATTTGACGCGCAAGGCAATCGATTGCGCCATCGCGATTCTCTACAGGGCTTCCGTCCAGCGCGCTGAGCACCGGGCAATCGAATCTGCGCCAACTGGCCGCATCCAGTGCATTTTTGAATTGCACACTTGCATCCCTTAACCACACGGTGTGCGAAGGCACTTGCACATTCAAGTGCACCACATGCGCGCCCAGTTCGCGTTCCATGCCTTTGCAAATCGATTTCATCACCGCTGTGGGGCCAGCGAGTACGGCATGCTGTTCATCATTTACAATCGCCACGGCCAAGCCATGCTCATGTGCAATGGCTTGCAGCTTTTCAAGCCGTACACCTTTCACGGCCATCATGCCGTGGGCTGCAGGTGCAGCGTGGTCCATGCACCGTGCGCGCTTCACCGCCAAACCCACTGCGTCCAACGCCTGCAAACTGCCGGCCACCACATGCGCGGTCAGTTCACCGATGCTGTAACCCGCGCTTAGATCAATTCGAATACCCTGTGCTTTCAAGGCCTGCGCAACTGCGGTGCCTGCGGCCACAATCAAGGGCTGGGCATGCGCGTTGGCGAAACACAATTCGGAATTCTGCGACACCGCCATGGCATCAAAAGGCATGGCATCCAACAAAGGTTCCAAGTGTGGAGCAATCAATGGCTCAGCCAGCAAACGTGGAAGCATGTCGACGGTTTGGCTACCCTGCCCCGGGCACAAAATGCACAAATTCATGAGCGTGCAACCATGAAGTTGGGCAACTCGGAATTGACTTGCACCAGGGCCTGCACAAACAGCGCGGCAGACAACAAATCGGCACTTCCCCCCGGGCTTAACCACTGCGATTCAAATTGCGCACACAGGTGCTGTGCCCTGCTTTTCCAGCCGGGCGCAAACACGCCACCCTCGGCCAGAAACTGGTCCACTCTGCCCTGGGCCCAATTCAAGCCCTTTAAGCCACCGCGATGGGCAAGGTTGGTGTCGGGCAGTTTGCCGATGGTACACACCAAGGCATGTAACTGCGCTTGCTCTTGCGAAAGCCCTTCAGACAAAGCCCAACGAAGTTGTGGGACCGTGGTCCAGAACAGCACCGGAAAACCTTCGGCTGCCTGCTCGCGCGCGCCGGGCAAACCAAAGGCGTCTTTCACTCGGCGCCCATGCGTTGGCGTATCACGGTGCCGAACCTGGTCTTGCACCCCTGCCAACAATATATTCACGCCCCATTTGGCGGCCACCAATCTGCCCAGGCCAATCGGCTCGAAACACCCATGTTCACGAAACTGGGCACCTGCTGCACCGGCGAGCAAGCCCATTAAAAAAATAGCGCCTTTGTGGGTGTTTATACCTTCAGTGGCCTTGAACATGGCTTGCTCGGCGGCCAGCCCATACGCCTGCAGTGTTCTGAATTCTGCACCCTCAATTCCAGCTGCAAAGCATTGTCCAAAGTAACCACGCAACGCTTCAATGCTGCTGTAAAAGGTGTTGCAGTCCATGTCTGCATGGCTACCATTTCGATTCGGGCAAACCAGTCCGGGCTTGTAATCCAGATCAACTTCCTGTCGAAGTGCGTCGCAGGCTGCGGCATCAATTCGCTTCACCAGTTCTTTCATGCTGCACTCCCAAGCGTGCAGATGAAACCAGACCGATAACTTTCCAAACCAACAAGTTCTACATCGCGATCGGTTTTTACCAACAGTTTCAAATTTGAATCTGAAAAGCTTAGAAGCAATTCACGCCACTGCACGGCATGGCCGCTTGGGCTGAGCACTTCACCATCCACCTTGAATTCGGGGTATTGATTTTGAAGTGCATGCAGAAAAAGGCACAGCTTTTCTGCATCAGCCCAACTCGATGGCTTGAACAACACATCGAGATCAGAACTTTCAGTGATACACGGCAAACCCGTGAGCACCTGAACTGCACTGGAGCCATACACATGAGCGGCAATACTGTGCTTGGCCAGAAAGGACTGCAATTCGCCCCCACCCAGCTGCCAATGTTGTGGCAACTGTGGCAACACCAAGGCCAGCAAAGGGCCCTGCTGGTGCTTTTCAACACCTTGCTCATTCACCAAAAACGACAAACGCCGCTTGCCCCACGATGCGGGCTCAGCAAGCCCAAGTCGCAAGAAGCCCTCTGGTACATCGGCCTGACGCGCCACGATCAGCGGGTAGTCACCCAGCACCCAGCGGTGCAACAGCGACAAGGCACTGACGGGCTCCATGGGTGCAGGCCCAACGTACTCAGCATGCTTCACGGCATCCAGTTTCAACCACACCAGGTCATGGCGACTAAATGCACTCATTGGGCGCTCACAGGCTTCTCATCACTTGGCCAATACACGCTCAAGCACCACACCGGCTGCTGTTCTGCCGCCGCGTTCAATGCCACGTTCAATGCGAAGGTCTTTGCCAATTTCCTCGCGCGATTTAGCCCGCAAACTGGCAATGGATGCAGCCAGTTGCGCCGCATAATTGCCTTCCCACACAGCATCCAGGTGACCCATGCTCAAATAATTTTCCACACCGGGTGAAAATACTGGCGACTGCTTGGCCAGCGCTTGCAAATGATCCAAAGGTATTTTCGTAATGCGCGACATGGCAGGCAAATTCATTACCTTGATTTCCGCATCGGCCAAGGCATAGCAGGCGTCGGCCATCATGCCAGTGCTAATGTAGCCACCGCTCACTGCTTCGCCGTACACCACACTCACAATCACATGGCCACGCTGACGTGCCAGCTCCACCGCTTTGGCCAGGTGCGCCATGTAACCATTCAAACCCATGAGTTCATCCCGGCGGCGAAGGCGTTGGCCCTGCGTATCCAGCAAAAATACAATCGGTTCGCCAGGGCGCTGCTTGATGGTTTCAATCACCACACGTGCCATGGTCAGGGCCATGTCTGCACCCACTTCGGCTTTCTCGGCAGTGCCAATCACAGTCACCTGCTGGTTGCCGACAGTTGCGCGGCCATAAAAATGATCCGCCTCGAGGCAATCCGCTTTCCAGAGATCGGCAAACAAGGCGTCCAATACTTGATCCCGGTTCATTGCGCACCCCTTGCCACATCACGTGCAACGCTCGTTGCGCGTACAAATTCATCTGCAGGCATCAACGCCAGTTCTTCGGCGCTGGGTAGCCCCAGGCGTTGCCAAATTTCCTTCGCATCCCGGCAGTCACCAAACTGCTTAAGCCGTTGCGTCAACATGGCGTGCTCTGTTTCCAAATTCTCTAGGTCAAAACCCACCTTACCGGAATCAAGTGCAGCCAAAGCGGCGTTGCGAAACGCATTCACTTCATCGGCCACCAGGGCTTGAATGTCGCCCATCACATAGCGGTGCTTGCCACCGCTGACCCGCCACACCAGTGCACGATCGCGTGAATCAAATTCCTCCACGCCATACACGGTTTCAATTACTTCCGGGCCCGACATGGCCAAGCGCCCTTCTTCCGACATGATCAGCACATCGCAGCAACGGGCGATCAAGCCAGTACCGCCGAAGCAACCTGCCGCACCGCCAATCAAACCAATGAATTGGATGCCTTGTGCGCGCGCTGCACACACAGCACGCATAATTTCCGACACCGCAATCAAGCCGGCGTTGGCCTCGTGCAAACGCACACCGCCGCTTTCAAAAATCAGCAGTACTGCGCGGGGTTTTTCCTTCACCGCTTTGGCAATGAGCGCGGTCATTTTTGCGCCATGCACTTCGCCAATGGCACCGCCCAGAAACTCACCTTCCTGGGCGGCCACCAGCACAGGTGCGCCACCCAAAGTGGCTCGCCCAATGACCACGCCATCATCAAATGCAACCGGTTGTTCAAGCAGCGCCATGTGGGGGCTGCTGATGCGATCAGACGGTTTCAGGATTTCCTGAAAACTACCCTCGTCGCACACAGCCTGCACACGCTCGCGTGCACTGGCTTCCAGAAAACTATTGGCCATGCTGGTTCTCCCATGCCTCTATGGCTTGATCCAGGCGCAGACTGACCACAGCGGGTGTTGCGCCCACATCGTGAATTTCAATTTTCAAGCCACCCGCATTTTTGCGTTCTGCAAAATCGTTCAACACAGCCTGCCAAATTTGGCCAAATCCGCGTGCTGAAGTTTGAATGTCCACTGAACAATGGGCAGTATCTTCACCTTTCTCCAGCAGCACTTCGCAGTTGCCGCTGGCAGTGACGCCCACCAGCACCGCGTCGCGGTTTGTTTGCTGAATCTTGCTGGGCAAGTTGTATTTCAGTTGTTCCATGCTCATGATGAAAGCCCCTTACCAGTTGCGGAAACGGCTGGGCGGGTTGTACAAACCACCCGAAGCACGCACCAAGTCTTTCACGGTTTTTGCGGCCAGCAAATCGCGCGTGGCATCGCGTCGGGCAATGCCCAAATCTTCAGCGCGTTTAATCACGCCTCGGGCACGCAGTTCTTCAACTTTCTTTTTGTCGCGGGCCATGCCCACTTCGGTGTAACCAGCCACGCCACGAATGGCTTGTTCACGCTCCTCTTCACTGCGGCATAACAACAAATTTGCAATGCCTTCTTCGGTCACGATGTGGGTGACATCATCACCGAAAATCATCACGGGCGGGTTGTTCAAACCCATGCTGTCGGCCAGGTCCCAGGCATCGAGACGTTCAACAAATGCTGGTGCCATGTGCTCGCGGAATGTTTCCACCATTTGCACCACCAGCTTTCTGCCGCGCGGCATGTGCTTGGGGTTGGCTTGCGCTTCTCGTCCTGCCTTCACCCAGGCTTCGCTTTCATGCCTGCGGCCCCGCGCATCGGCACCCATATTGGGTGCGCCACCAAAGCCCGCAATTCGGCCTTTCGTGGCTGTACTGCTATTGCCGTAGGTGTCAATTTGTAAGGTTGAACCAATAAACAGGTCGCAGGCGTAATGCCCAGCGGCTTGGCAAAACGCGCGGTTGCTGCGCATGCTGCCATCGTTGCCTGTGAAAAAAACATCGGGCCGCGCCGCAATGTATTTCTCCATACCCAGTTCACTGCCGAAGCTGTGCACGCTTTGCACAAAACCGGCTTCAATAGCGGGTATCAATGCCGGGTGTGGATTCAGTGCCCAGTTGGTACAAATTTTTCCCTTCAAGCCCAGTTGCTCGCCATAGGTAGGCAACAGCAACTCAATGGCTGCGGTATCAAAGCCAATGCCATGGTTCAATCGCTTTACGCCGTACTCTGCGTAAATGCCTTTGATCACCATCATGGCCATCAACACCTGTATTTCCGAGATTTGTGCGGGGTCACGCGTAAACAACGGTTCAATGTAATTGGGGCGCGGCGCATGAATGACAAAATCCACCCAATCCGCGGGCACATCTACACGGGGCAGTGTGTCGCGTATTTCATTGACCTGCACAATCACAATGCCATTCTTGAATGCAGCTGCTTCCACAATGGCCGGTGTGTCTTCGGTGTTCGGGCCGGTGTACAGGTTGCCCTGTGCATCGGCAGCCTCTGCAGCGATCAGGGCCACATTGGGCGTCAAGTCCACAAAGTAACGGCCAAACAATTCAAGATAAGTGTGAATCGCATTGATCTTGATTTTTCCAGCGGCTACCAGGTTGGCCAGCCGCGCACCTTGCGGACCGGAAAAAGAAAAATCAATTTCCTTTGCAATGCCTTTGTCAAACAAAGCCGTGTGTTCAGGTAAAGCCACCACCGATTGCAACAAGTGCAAATCATGCACCTGTTGCGGGTTCACTTTGGCCAAACACTGCGCCAAAAAGTCAGCCTGTTTCTGGTTGTTGCCTTCCAGGCAAACCCGGTCGCCAGGCTGAATCACACTTTCAAGCAAAGCCACTGTTTGCTCAGCTTTCACCACCTTGCCGGAATTTCCGCCAACCAGGTGTGATGCGCGGCCCAACCGGGCCGCCTTGGATTGTTGCCCTTGGCGCCACGCAGTGTTGGTCATGCTCATTGTTTTTTTCCTGCTTAGTAGTCGTAGAACATGTCGGGCAAGAACATCACGATGTCCGGGAACGCCGACAACAAAGCGATGTAGCCCGCAATGATCAGAATGAACGGAACAATGCCGCGGAAAATTTCACCAAACTTGATGTCGGGTGCAATACCGTTGATCACGAACAGATTCAAGCCCACCGGTGGTGTAATCAGCCCAAGTTCCATGTTGATGGTCAGGATAATGCCGAACCAGATTGGGTCGAAACCCGCAGCCAGAATGGGTGGCAAAATAACCGGTGTGATCATCAGGATAATGGCCACAGGTGGCAGGAAGAAACCCAGCACCAGCAACAACATGTTCACCCAGAACAACAAGGCCCACTTCGACATTTCCAGTGCCACCAGCCATTCCGCCATGCTCTGGCTGATACGCAAATAGCTCATCACATAAGTGAACAGGAATGACATGGCAATGATCATCATCACCATACAGCTTTCTTTTGCAGTGCCCGTGAAAATGGCGCGAAGGTCATTCCACTGATAGCACTTGTACAGTGCAATCACCAGAATCAACGCGGCCACTGCACCCACACCCGCCACTTCAGAAGGCGTACCAAAGCCGCCGTACATGGCACCCATGATCAAGCCAATCAGCAAGAGGAAAGGCAGCAGTCGTGGCAACGACTCCATTTTTTCCTTCCAGGTGAAATGTTCCTTTTGGGCTACCTTTGCGATTTCTTCGGGGCTCGCCGTTTTCATCCATTCATGACGATCACGAATGAATTTGAAAACAACCCAAACAGAGAACAACACGGCCAGCAAAATGCCTGGCACGATACCGGCAATGAACAACTTGCCAATCGATTGCTCAGCCATCACGCCATAAATAATCAAGGTGATGCTGGGCGGAATCAGAATACCCAACGTGCCGCCCGCAGCAATCAAGCCCGAGGCCAAAGCACCGCTGTAACCACGTTTGCGCATTTCCGGAATACCCATGCCGCCGATGGCTGCACAGGTGGCGGGGCTTGAACCACACAAGGCTGCAAAAATGGTACAACCAGCCACGTTCGCCACGCCCAGGCTACCCGGCATGCGATACAACCAGCGGTACGCCGATTCATACAAATCAACCGCTGCCCTGGTTTTACCAATGGCCGCACCCATCAAAATGAACAGCGGAATGGTGAGCAAGGTGAAGTTTTCAAGTTCACCGAAAATGGTTTCTGCAATCAAATGGATATTGGTTGCAGGCATGAAAAAATGCATGATGATCACTGCCGAGGAACCCAGAGCAAACGCAATGGGCATGCCCGAGAACAGCAACACCAAGGTGAGGGCCGTGTAGATCAGGCCGATTTCGACGACGCCCATATTAGCCCCCTTGTCCGCTGGTTGTGGTTGCATGCCCGTGCTTTGGCAGCTCAGGCGCCTTGCCCATCAAGCCTTCAACAATTTGCACAACGAATTGCAGTGTCAGCAACAACATGCCGAACGCCATAAAGAAATAAGGAATCCACAGCTTTGGACCCCAGGTTGAACTGGTGGTCCAGCCCTGATCCCAAGCTTCGTGGCAATACACCGCCGACAAATAGGCCACCAAGCCACAAAACAGCATCGAGAGAATATCGCCCAGCAACAGACGAATCCGGCTAGCGCGCTTGGACATGACTTCGTCCAGAATTTCAATGCCTACATGGCCGCGTTCGCGTTGAGTGTGTGCGGCGGCCAGAAAAGTGGCTGCGATCAACATGAAAATGCTGAGCTCAATGACCCAGTCATTTGAAATATTCAGAATGTAGCGCGTGACCACTTCGTACACCAGTACGAGTGAACACACGAGAATCAGTAATGCTGACAGGTACGCCATGGCCTGGTTGATGCCGCGCACGATGCCGCTGAACAGTTGCCACAATGGGTTGTTCATAATCGTCTCCGAGTGGAACTTGAACACCAAACCCTCACCAGTGGAAAGGGTTTGGTGCGCTTTTTCTTTACTTAACAGCGGTGGCCATGTCCAACCACTTTTGGCCGTCTTTCACTTCTTCGGCGAAATCCTTCCAAGCGGTTTTTTCGGCAACAGCTCGCCACTTGGCAAACGTTGCATCGTCCATGGCGTAGGCTTTCTTGCCAGCTTTCTTCCACACTTCAGCAGCCATCTGGTCGTCTTTCTTGGACTCTTCGATGGAGAACTTCTCAAGGCTTGCACCCACTTCCATCACTGCTTTCTGCTGTGCTGGTGTCAGGCGGTCAAAAGTAGACTTGGCCATCAAGAGGGGTTCGAACATGAACCAGAATGAGTTCTGGCTCGCGTCTGTCAAGTGATCGCCCACTTCTTCCAGACGGAAAGAAATGATGGACGTGCTGGATGTGACAGCAGCGTCCAACACGCCAGTTTGCATGGCGCTGTAAACTTCGTTCGATGGCACGTTGGTGATTGAACCGCCTGCGCCCTTCAACATCAAATCCATGTGCTTGGACGCACCACGAATTTTCACACCCTTGACATCATCAGGCATCAATACTTTTTTCTTGGAAGCGATACCACCCGCCTGCCAAATCCATGTCACTACTTTCACACCCTTGCTTTCCAACAGCTTTTCCAATTCATTGCCGATGGGCTGGCCTTTCCAGCGGTGGCCTTGTTCGTAGCTGGTAATCATGCCTGGCATCAAGGTGATGTTCACCTGTGGGATCTTGCCGCCTTCATAGGCCAGTGGGTACAAAGTCATGTCCACTGAACCGTTTTGCAAGGCGCCGAACTGCGCGAAAGTTTTCACCAGCGAGCTGCCTGGGTAAATTTCAAACTTCAGGCTGCCATTCGTTTTTTCAGCCACTTCGCGCGCGAACTTGCGCACCAGGCGATCACGGAAGTCGCCCTTTTCTTCGGTACCACCTGGAAACTGGTGGGACACCTTGATGGTGGTGGTTTGTGCCGACGCGGTGTTGGCAAAACCAAAGGTAATTGCTGCTGCAGCCATGCCGGCCACCAGGGGTTTGATCATGAACTTCATGAGTAAGTCTCCTCTCTTGCTTCTAATTGAACGCTGTTGAATCAGGCGAGTGATTCGCAAACGCTTTCCACATCCGAACGAAATTTCTGGGTTCGTTCAATATTTCCCGGACAACAGCGAGCCGAAGCCCGGGGCATAGGTCTTCAGACCCAATTTCTTTAGCATCATGTAAGTCGTTGCAACGGAAGAAGACAATACGGGCATACCCGCGCGGTCTTCGATCTGCTGAATGGAGGCCAGCGACGGCATTTGCACACAGGCCGACGCAACAATGGCGTCCACATTGGCTGTATTCAGTTTCTTGGTGTGCTCAACCGGGGCCAACGGGTTCAACAAACCGACTTCCAGGTTGTTCGACACTTCCAGCGAAATGCTGTCCAGAACCTCAATGCCTTCGTGCTCGATGTAATCCACCACCAGTTGCGTCAGCGGTTTCATGTAGGGGGTGAGAATGGCCACTTTCTTTGCACCAATCGCCTTCAAGCCATCGACCAGCGCACCTGCGCTGGTCACCACCGGCGCAGGGCCACCCGCTTCCACCGTGCGGCCGTGCAAGCGTACTTCCGATTTTTTGTGATAACCCAAACCCATGCTCATAATGGCCACCAGGCAGGCATAACCGAGCACATCCACGCGGGCATCGGCCAGTTCAAGCGCGCAGCGATCGGAATCGGCGTCCATCTTGGCCAACTCTTCCTTGGTCACATGCTGCATGCGCATGCGACTGGAGTGAAAGGTGAATCGTTCGGCTTCTACCGCTTCACGTGCCCGCAGAATTGCAGGAATCTCGGTTTCCATGGTGGTGTTTGAACTTGGCACAATCTGGCCAATTCGGTAAATCTTGTTCATTGCATACTCCGTGTATGTGGGCTTAGGTGGCCAACTGGCGAGCCAAGTCCACAAAGTCTTGTGCTACAAAATCGAACTCGCCTGCTTCCACTTTGGGCAAGGGCACGTGTTCACCAAATTCAAAAGGCCGCATCACATACGCGGTGCGCATTCCCTGCGCTTTGGCTGCACGCAAGTCGCTGGGGTGACTGGCACACAGCATTACTTGCTCAATCGGCAAATTCAGCAAGCCAGCCACGCCGTGGTAGGTCTCAGGGTCGGGCTTGTAATGCTTGAACAACTCGGCCGACACAATGCAGTCCCACGGCAAACCTGCATTTTTCGCCATGGCTGTGAGCAGCGAAAAATTGCCGTTGGAAAGGGTGGTGATCGTGAATTGTTTTTTCAGGGCATGAAGGCCTGCAACAGTGTCGGGCCAGGGTGTAAGGCGATGCCACGCTTTATTCAGGTTTTCGCGCTGTTCATCGTTCAATTTGCCCAGGCCAAACTGCTCAACAATTGAATCCAGAATCATGCGGTGCAGGCTGTCAATGTGCATCCAGGGCAACTCACCCTTGCGAACACGGTCCATGGCTGGTGCGTAACCAGCGCGCCAGGCATCGGCAAATGCGAGGGCATCGACCGGGATGTTCAGATGCCTGGCAATGACTGCAACTTCCCGCGCCACACTGCCGCGCCAGTCAACCACTGTGCCAAAAACATCAAATGCAAGCGCCTTGACCGCGCTGGCTGCGTGATTCATTGCTGTCTCCTCGAGGGTTTGCCGAAACTGATTGTGTTTGGGCGGGTGCTCTCTTATGATTGTATGTAGAGCATCGCATTTTGCATGCGTTATTTGATTTCTTGTATACAAGACTAATGGCGGTCGTATACATTGTCAATAACGCTGATTCATTTTTTTTATCACCCCATGAAGAAAAAACTGTCAGAAGACGTACGGGACCAAATTGAAGAACTGATCGCTTTTGGCAAACTGCCGCCTGGCGACCATCTGGACGAAACCGAACTGGCGGATCGCTTTGGTGTGTCCCGAACCCCGATTCGAGAGGCTTTGAACCAACTGGCCACCGCCGGTTTGGTTGAACTGCGCGCGCGCCGCGGCGCTGTGGTGGCGCAGTTCAGCGCCCAGCAACTGGTTGAGATGTTTGAGGTGATGGGCGAATTCGAAGGCATGTGCGGCCGCCTTGCGGCCCGCAGGCTAACCGATGACGAACAAAAGGAGCTAGTGGCAACACACGAAGAATGCAAAGCTGCGATGGAACAAGGCGGTGACCCCGATGAGTACTACAAGCTCAACGACAAATTCCACGGTGTAATTTACCGTGGCAGCCACAATGAGTTTTTGATGGAGCAGGCCTGGGGCCTGCGAAGAAGGCTGCGACCTTATCGGCGCTTGCAGCTGCGGGTGCGTGGTCGCATTCCGACCTCACTGGATGAACACGACGCAATCGTGAAAGCGATTCTTGCCGGTGATGGCGACACCGCGAATGAATTGTTACGTAGCCATGTGATGGTGCAAGGCCAGCGATTCGCTGATTTGGTGGCTTCGCTGCCTTTGTTGAAGGCAAGGTCAGCTGCCTGAATCTTTTCGGCGCCGCTCAGTGATCTACACTTTCGGCCTGGCCAAATCAAAATTGCCGCGGGTGGTGCAATAGCCATCGCCCGCCAGTTTTCCTACAGCATCCAGCAAGTCATTGGCGATTCGACCTTCCCGCATTGCAGTGTCGTTCACTTCCACGCCCAGCACATCCAGCAACATCATCGAGCCGCCCATGGGGCCCTCACCCACAAGTTTCACTTCCCGCAAATTGCATTCGAAACGCACCAGTGCATCCTCTACGCCAGGAGCGGCCACCGCTTTGCTGAGCGATTTTTTCAAACCCGCTTTCTCGAATTCATCCACCTCGGGCGGGTAGTCGCCGCAACTGGTGTTCATCGCATCCACCAGCACATGGCTCACAATATTCACCACGCATTCCTTTGTGGTTTGCAAATTGGTCAGGGTGTCTTTCTCGCTGCGGTCGCGTGGGTTCACCTGCACCACACACAGCACGGGTGGCTTGCAACTGGCAACTGTAAAGAATGAATAAGGTGCCAAATTGGCAATGCCTTGTTCACTCAGCGTGCTAACCCAGGCAATGGGACGCGGCACCACTGCACCTGTCAACAACTGATAGTTTTCACGAGGGCTGATTTCCGAGGTGTTGAAGTACATGCAGTGATGACCTCCCTAAACGATTGCGCTCTTCAGCGTAACAGGCTGCACCGCAGCCTCCCCTAGGTACACCGTGCCTTCCTGAATGGTGCAGGCCAAGTTCATGTTGCGCTGGGCCAGCCCAGCGAGCGTTGCGCCATCTTCCACACTCAGTTGAAGTACTTGCACCTTGTCCAGTTTGTTCAACCAGTCCTGGTTTTGTTTCCACCACACCTCTGCAGAGCGGGTGTAGCAGTAAATCACCACGCGCTCGGAACGGCCACAGGCTTTTTTAATTCGGCTCTCATCGGGTTGGCCCACATCGATCCACACCTTGATTTGACCCGTGGGGTCCACTTCCCACACAGCAGCTTCGTCTTCAGCCGACAAACCTTTCCCGAACTGAACGTCTTGCCCGGCGTGCATGGCAAAGGCCAGCAGGCGAACCATCATTCGCTCTTCAGTTTCAGAAGGGTGCAGTGCAAGCGTGAGTGAGTATTGGGCGAAGTGGTTGCGGTCCAGGTCGGACACATCCAGTTGAACTTTGTAAACGGTGGCTCGAAGGGCCATGGGGCGACTCGCGGTTTGAAACATTCAAACCGCGATTATCGCTGATTACTGCAGGATTAACGACCCATGCGGCGCAGGGCAGCCGTGGAGAAGTCAGCAGGCGAGTACTTCTTGCCAAACTCGGCAAACTTTTCTTCGTTGGTCAAACCACCCACCAGGTAGCGGCGCGACTGCAAGTCGTAAATAACCTCGCCGGAGGATGCAAACGCGGGAGCATGGTAAGCCTGCGTACCGAACACCTCACGAACG
>JAHJCM010000137.1 GCA_018812945.1 Gammaproteobacteria bacterium
GACTGCCCTTCAATGGATTCATTTTTGGTTCGTGGCGGAAAGCCGCTTCACGGAGAAGTGTCGATTTCTGGCGCGAAGAGTGCGGCCTTGCCCATTTTGTGTGCAAGTTTGCTGACCGCTGAGCCGGTCACCATTACCAACGTGCCGCGTCTTCGGGACATCAACACTTGCTTGCGTTTGCTGGGTTCTATGGGTGTTCAGTGTTTTTGGCACGGTGAGAATCAGCTGGCCTTGCGAGCAGAAGAGATTTCTGAGCCCATCGCCAGCTACGATCTGGTGAAAACCATGCGCGCCAGTATTCTGGTGCTGGGCCCCTTGGTGGCCCGTTTCGGCGAGGCCAGCGTGAGCCTGCCTGGTGGATGCGCCATCGGCCAGCGCCCGGTTGATCAGCACATCAAAGGCCTGCAGGCCATGGGTGCCGAAATTACCATTGAAAAAGGCTACATTCATGCCAAGGCGAAGCGCCTGAAGGGCGCTCGGATTGTGACCGACATGGTGACCGTGACCGGTACCGAGAATCTGATGATGGCAGCCGCTTTGGCTGAAGGCACCACCATTATCGAAAACGCTGCCCGCGAGCCTGAAGTGGTAGACCTGGCCAAGATGCTTCTAAAAATGGGTGCAAAAATTGAAGGTATTGGTACCGACACCATTACCGTGCATGGCGTTGAAAAGCTAAATGGCTGCGAATACCAAGTAATGCCTGACCGAATTGAGGCGGGCACGTTTTTGTGTGCGGTGGCTGCGTGCGGTGGCAACATTACCTTGAACAATACCGATGCGGACAGCATGGACGCGACCATCGAAAAGTTGCGTACAGCGGGTGTAAAAATTGACGTGGACGGCACAAAAATTCATGCCAGCATGAACACACGCCCCAAGGCTGTGGGTGCGCGCACGGCACCGTTTCCCGGCTTTGCAACCGATATGCAGGCCCAATTAATGGCTGTCAACTGTGTGGCTGATGGCACCGCAGTGGTCAATGAAACCATTTTCGAGAACCGCTTCATGCATGTTCAGGAAATGGTACGCCTGGGGGCCAACATTGAAATTGAAGGCCACACGGCGATTATCAAAGGCGTTGAACGTCTGGATGGCGCCACTGTGATGGCCACCGACCTGCGCGCCTCTGCTGGCCTGGTGATTGCCGGTCTGGCGGCCAGCGATGAAACGCGAATCGACCGCATTTATCACCTGGATCGCGGGTATGACAGAATGGAAGAGAAATTGCGCAAATTGGGCGCAGACGTATCGAGAGTAGCGGAATGATTACACTGGCCCTGTCCAAGGGACGTATTTTTGAAGAAACACTGCCCCTGCTTGAAAAAGCGGGCATTGTGCCGTCTGAAGACCCTGAAAAATCGCGCAAGCTGATTATTGGTACCAACCGTGATGATGTACAAATCATCATTGTGCGTGCAACCGATGTACCCACTTATGTGCAGCACGGTGCGGCTGATCTGGGTGTGGCCGGAAAAGATGTGCTGATAGAACATTCTGGTGCGGGCTTGTATCAACCGCTCGATTTGAACATTGCCAAATGCCGATTGTGTGTAGCGGCGCCTGAAGGCTTTGACTATGCCAGCGCGGTGAAACAGGGTGCCCGTTTGCGAATAGCCACCAAATATGTGAACAGTGCCCGCGAGCACTTTGCCAACCGTGGGGTGCATGTGGACCTGATCAAGCTGTACGGCTCCATGGAACTGGCACCACTGGTGGGCCTGGCCGATGCCATCGTCGATTTGGTCAGCACTGGTTCAACCTTGCGTGCCAACAAGCTGGTCGAGGTTGAGGAAATTTGTGAAATATCCTCCCGTTTGGTGGTCAACCAGGCGGCATTGAAAATGAAGTACGAGGCTTTGCAGCCAATTCTGGATGTGTTTACTCAAGCAGTAGCGTGAAATTCTAAAGGTAGTAAAAAATGTCTTCCCAAATTCGTCGATTGTCTACAGAAGATGCCAACTTTGCCGAGCAGTTTCGTGCATTGCTCGCCTATGAAGAACAACGCGATCCGCACGTAGAGGGTGCGGTGGCAGACATTATTCATGCAGTGCGCAAGCGCGGCGATGAGGCCTTGTTAGAGTTCACCGAGAAGTTCGATCGAGTGAAGGCCAGCAGCGCTGCCGAGTTGGAAATTGGTCAAGATGAACTGAAACATGCCTTCGACACGCTGGATTCCGCTCAGCGCGAGGCTTTGAAAGTGGCTGCCCAACGCGTGCGTGCATTTCACGAGCGCCAGGTGGCAGAAAGTTGGGAATTCACCGAGGCCGACGGCACTCGTTTGGGTCAACGAGTCACGCCGCTTGATCGCGCCGGTTTGTATGTGCCCGGTGGCAAGGCGGCTTACCCGTCTTCCGTGCTGATGAACGCAGTGCCGGCCAAAGTGGCAGGCGTGAAAGAAGTCATCATGGTGGTGCCCACACCCAGTGGCGTGAAAAACCAAATGGTGTTGGCCGCCGCACACCTGGCGGGTGTGGACCGCGTGTTCACCATTGGTGGAGCGCAGGCGGTGGCCGCCTTGGCCTATGGCACGCAAACCGTGCCGCGTGTAGACAAAATTGTGGGCCCGGGCAATGCCTATGTGGCTGAAGCCAAGCGTCGGGTGTTTGGTGCAGTGGGCATCGATATGATTGCAGGTCCTTCTGAAATTCTCGTGATTTGTGACGGTAGTACCAATGCCGACTGGATCGCCATGGATCTGTTCAGCCAGGCTGAACACGATGAAATGGCCCAGTCTATTTTGTTGAGCCCCAGCAAGGAGTTTCTCGACAATGTGCAGGCCAGTATCAAGCGCCTCATGGACACCATGCCGCGTGCCACCGTGATTGCTACATCGCTCAAAAATCGCGGTGCCTTGATACAGGTGCGAGACATGGACGAAGCGTGCGAGCTTAGCAATCAGATTGCACCCGAGCACCTGGAATTGAGTGTGCAGGACCCGGACGCCTGGGTTGGGAAGTTACGCCACGCCGGTGCCATTTTCATGGGCCCCTACAGCAGCGAATCGCTGGGCGATTATTGCGCAGGCCCCAACCACGTGTTGCCCACTGCGGGTACCGCACGGTTCAGCTCACCCTTGGGTGTGTACGACTTTCAGAAGCGCAGCAGCATTATTTTTGCCAGCCGTGAAGGAGCCAGCACTTTGGGTGAAGTGGCTGCCGAGTTGGCCTATGGCGAGGGCCTGCCCGCCCACGCGCGCTCTGCCGAGTACCGCGTAGGCCCGAAATTCAGAAAGGCAGATTAAGCATCCCATGAGCCTTCTACAAAAAACCATTCGCGCGGATGTGCAGGCCACCAGTGCTTATGTGGTGGCCCCCTCGGCTGGCATGTTAAAGCTGGATGCCATGGAGAACCCCCAGGGCATGCCTGCAGCTTTGCTGGATGAGCTTGCGCAGCAATTAAAAACTGCGGAGCTGAACCGATACCCCGCGCCCAAGGCACTTGAGCTGGAAGCAGCTTTGCGCGCCTGCACCGCCATTCCCAAAGCGGCCCATGTGCTGTTTGGCAATGGTTCCGACGAACTGATTGATCTGATCATTCGTGCCTGCTGCATGCCTGGTGATGCGGTGCTGTCGCCCGTGCCCACCTTCGTGATGTATGCCGTGTACAGCCAATGGAGCCATGCCCGTTTTGTGGGGGTTGACCTGAACCCCGACTTCACGCTGAACATGCCGGCCATGCTGAAAGCGATCGCAACCAACAAGCCCAAAGTGGTGTTTTTGGCCTACCCCAACAACCCCACCGGTGTGGCGTTGCGCGAAGCTGAAATTGTGCAGATTATTGAGGCCACGCCTGGTTTGGTGGTCGTCGATGAAGCCTATGAAGCGTTTGCGGATGCATCTTTCATGGCCCGTGTGCTTGAATTCCCAAATGTGCTGGTGCTGCGTACCTTTTCCAAGCTCGGCCTTGCCGGCGCGCGTTTGGGTTATGCTGTGGCCAGCCCCGCCTGGGTTGAGCAAATCGACAAAGTACGCCCGCCATACAACGTGAATGTACTCACTCGAATTGCGGTTCAGTTTGCGCTCGAGCATTTTGAAGCCTTTGAGGCCCAGGCCAAGCTGTTACGCGATCAGCGCGATGTGCTGACCGATTCATTGAAAAACCTGAAGACCTCCAATGGCGACGTTGAAGTGTTTGATTCATACGCCAATTTTGTACTTTTCCGCATCCCGAATGCGCTTGAAGTCTTTGAAGCCCTGAAAAACAAGGGTATCTTGGTGAAATATGTGGGCAAGGCCCACCCCTTGTTGCAAAACTGCTTGCGCGTTACCGTGAGCACTGAGCAAGAGAATCAGCAGTTTTTGGTGGCTGTTCGAGAATCCATCGACGAAGTGGCCACCAAGGCCGCATAACTTTTTAGACAATCATGAGAACCGCAGAAGTTACCCGCAATACCCTGGAAACCCAGATCACCGTGAAAATCAATCTGGACGGTACGGGTGAACGCCACCTCGACACGGGAGTGCCATTTTTGGACCACATGCTGGAACAAATTTCGCGCCACGGCCTGTTCGATCTTCACATTGTGGCCAAGGGTGATCTGCACATTGATGCCCACCACACTGTGGAAGACACCGGCATTACGCTGGGCATGGCATTCACGAAAGCCTTGGGCGACAAAAAAGGAATTGTGCGTTACGGTCACAGCTATGTGCCGCTGGACGAAGCCCTGTCGCGTGTGGTGATCGACCTCTCAGGGCGTCCAGGTTTGCATCAGGATATTCCGTTCACAAGGGCCAGCATCGGTGCTTTCGATGTGGATTTGGTGTTTGAATTTTTCCAGGGTTTTGTGAACCATGCCCTGTGCACCTTGCACATTGACAACCTGAAAGGTGTGAACTCACACCACCAGTGTGAAACTGTGTTCAAGGCTTTTGGACGTGCGCTGCGCATGGCGGTGGCCATCGATGAACGTCAACAGGGTGCCATTCCCAGTACCAAAGGTGCTTTGTGAGTCTAGTTGCCGTTGTTGATTACGGCATGGGCAACCTGCGCTCTGTGGCCCAAGCCTTGCAACATGTAAAGCTCGACAATCAGGAAATCCGCATCACCGACGACCCCGCTCTGATTGATCGGGCCAGCCGGGTTGTGTTGCCTGGGCAGGGCGCCATGCCCGATTGCATGAAAGCGCTGCGCGAATCGGGATTGATGGAAGCGGTGTACCGCGCTGCTGAATCAAAACCCTTGTTTGGCGTGTGTGTTGGCGAGCAAATGATGATGGAACGCAGTGCCGAGGGTCCTGCCGAATGCCTTTCCCTGTTTGCGGGCGACGTGGTGAAGTTTGACCCCCGCCTGACCGTGGAGTGTGGCTTGAAGGTGCCCCACATGGGATGGAATCAGGTGAACCAGCGCACAAAGCACTCCATGTGGGCTGGCATTGAGAACGGCGCATGGTTTTATTTTGTTCACAGTTATCACGTCAACCCGGTGAATCCAGAACACGTTGCGGGTGAAACAGACTACGGTGTTCGCTTTACCTGCGCCATTGCACGGGATAACATCTTTGCAACACAGTTTCATCCTGAAAAAAGTGCGGAGGACGGC
Organism: Gammaproteobacteria bacterium; assembly: GCA_018812945.1. Taxonomy (GTDB): domain Bacteria; phylum Pseudomonadota; class Gammaproteobacteria; order Burkholderiales; family Burkholderiaceae_B; genus Limnobacter. Next base: position 5,545 of record JAHJCM010000137.1, read on the forward strand.
TTAAGGCTGTATTCCAATTTTTTAAGATGGAACCCCTGAGTTTTTATCGATTATTTTTTCCACTCACTTGAATAGTTAACAACACAGTCTCATGTTACTCATTCCAGCAATCGACCTGAAAGACGGTCAGTGTGTTCGCCTGAAGCAAGGCAATATGGACGATGCCACCATTTTCTCGGCAGATCCGGTCGAAATGGCCATGAAATGGGTTGAAAGTGGCGCGCGCCGCTTGCACCTGGTCGATTTGAATGGTGCGATTGCGGGCAAACCCGTGAACGAGGGTGTCATTATTGACATTCTGGATGCTGTGGGCGGCGCCATTCCGGTGCAATTGGGTGGCGGTATTCGTGACCTGGACACCATTGAACGTTATCTGGACGATGGCCTGAGCTACGTCATCATCGGCACTGCTGCAGTAAAAAACCCGGGTTTTCTGCATGACGCATGCGGCGCATTTCCCGGTCAAATTATTGTGGGCCTGGATGCCAAGGAAGGCAAAGTGGCCACCGACGGGTGGAGCAAGATTTCCGGCCACGACGTGGTTGATCTGGCCAAGAAATATGAAGGATATGGCGTAGAGGCCATTATTTACACTGACATTGGCCGTGACGGCATGTTGGGCGGTGTCAACATTGAAGCCACGGTTCGCCTGGCCAATGCATTGACCATCCCGGTGATTGCCTCTGGTGGCATTACCAACCTGGACGATGTGAAACAGTTGTGCGCGGTTGAGCATGAGGGAGTGATGGGTGCGATTTGTGGTCGATCCATTTACGAAGGCACGCTCGATTTCGCCAAGGGCCAGTCTCTGGCCGATGAACTAAACGGAAAAGCCTACTAATGCTTGCAAGCCGTATCATCCCCTGCCTGGATGTAACCGCAGGTCGGGTGGTTAAAGGCGTCAATTTTGTGGAACTGCGCGATGCGGGTGACCCCGTTGAAATTGCTCGTCGCTATGATGAGCAGGGCGCAGATGAACTCACATTCCTTGACATTACAGCCTCATCCGATGACCGTGACCTGATTCTGCATGTGATCGAAGCTGTCGCCAGCCAGGTGTTTATTCCCTTGACTGTGGGGGGCGGTGTGCGCAAGGTAGAAGACGTGCGCCGATTATTGAATGCGGGTGCTGACAAAATCAGCATCAACACTTCGGCAGTGACCAACCCCGACTTGGTGGGAGAGGCTGCTACGAAGTATGGTTCACAGTGCATAGTGGTGGCCATAGATGCCAAGGCCAAAAGCAATGGCGAACCAGGCTGGGAGGTGTACACCCATGGTGGCCGAAAGCCCACCGGGCTGGATGCTGTTGAATGGGCGCGCAAAATGCAGGCCTTGGGCGCTGGCGAATTGCTGTTGACCAGCATGGACCGCGACGGTACCAAAATCGGTTTCAATCTGGAATTGACCCGTGCCGTGTCCGATGCAGTTTCTATTCCCGTGATCGCCAGCGGCGGCGTGGGCAACCTCGACCATCTGGTGGATGGTGTCATCAAGGGCAAAGCCAGTGCTGTCTTGGCGGCCAGCATATTTCACTACGGTGAGTACACTGTACAGCAGGCCAAAGCCCACATGGCCAAGGCCGGCATTACAGTTCGGCTGTAAAGGGGCATTCGCCATGAGCAAGGATGTATTAATTACAGAAAATTGGCTGGACAGTGTCAGTTTCGATGACAAGGGTTTGGTGAATGTGGTTGCACAAGACCACCTCAGTAAACGCGTATTGATGGTTGCCTGGATGAACCGCGAGGCACTCGAAATTACAGCCAGTACTGGTTTTGCAACGTATTTTTCACGTTCGCGCGGTAAGCTGTGGCACAAAGGCGAGGAATCGGGCAACCAACAGAAGGTCAAGGAAATTCGCCTGGACTGTGATGGTGATGTGCTGGTGCTGATGGTGGAGCAGGTGGGCGGAATTGCTTGCCACACGGGCCGTGAAAGCTGCTTTTATTACGCGCTGGAAGGTGTGCAGGGTGAAAAGCCCAAGTGGGTTGCCCAAGACCCTGTGCTGAAAGACCCTTCCGACATGTACGGCAAAAATAAGGAATGAACAAGCATGGCTGACCTTGAAAAAGCGTCTGGAGATTTGCTCGAGCGTTTGAGCCAAGTGCTGGAAGCACGCAAGCAAGCCAGCCCTGAGCAATCCTATGTGGCAAAGTTGCACCACAAGGGGCAGGACGCGATCCTGAAAAAGATCGGTGAGGAGTCTTGCGAACTGGTAATGGCGTCTAAAGATCAAGACCCCGCCAAAGTGATCGCTGAAACAGCCGACTTGTGGTTTCACAGCCTCGTGTTATTGGGTTGGCACGGTTTGACTGCTGCCGATGTGCTGGCCGAACTGGACCGTCGCATGGGTTTGTCGGGTTTGGTTGAAAAGGCCAACCGGCCCCAATAAATACTCGAAAAAGGGATGAGACATGTCAGATTGCATTTTCTGCAAAATTGTCGCTGGGGAAATCCCTAGCAGAAAAGTATATGAAGACGAGGATATCCTCGCGTTTCACGACATCAAGCCGGCTGCGCCAGTGCACTTTCTGATTATTCCGAAAAAGCACATTCCCACGCTGGCCGATGCCACTGAAGAAGATATTCCCGTGATGGGAAAAATAATGACCATTGCGGGGCAATTGGCCAAGCAAGAAGGGTGTCACGACGGGTTTCGAACCATCGTGAACACTGGAAGGGTAGGTTGCCAAGAGGTGTATCATGTTCATGTGCACATTCTTGGCGGTGATAAACCATTGGGCGTCATGCTGGGCATGCCAGCCTTGTAACTGATCAAGATACAGACACAAACTAGGAGTAAGTCATGGGTTCATTTAGCATTTGGCACTGGGTGATTGTGCTGGTTATCGTGATGTTGGTGTTCGGCACCAAGAAGTTGCGCAACATCGGCTCCGATCTCGGTGGCGCAGTGAAAGGCTTCAAGCAGGGCATGAAAGAAGGCGGCTCGGATGAAGAGCAAAACACGACGAAACTGGCCGACGACAGCAATAAAAAGTCTGACACCATTGACGTAGAAGCCAAAGAGAAATCTTCCAGCTAATTTCCCCTTTTTGCGGCGCGCAGCATGTTCGACATTGCTTTCTCGGAAATGCTTATCATTGCAGTGATCGCGCTGCTGGTGATAGGCCCTGAAAAACTGCCCAAGGTGGCCAAAACAGTGGGTCACTTGTTGGGCAAGGCCCAGCGTTACGTCAGTGACGTGAAGTCTGAAATTAACCGGGAAATGGAAATTGACGAGCTGCGCAAGTTGCAGGCAGAAATGCAGACCGCAGCCCGCAAGATGGAAGGCGATGTGCAGTCAACCATTCGAGACACCGAGGCGGACTTGAACAAGTCTGTGAAGTCGATTGAGGATGACATTGCCGAACTGGAAGCCAGCAAGCCCGCATCAACAGCACCACAAACCACCACTCAGGCCAGTGTGACCAAGGCTGAAGAGTCGTCGGCATCCGCGCAGTCTGCGGGGCCTGCCCCCAAGGCAGAAGCCAAATAACAAGGTGCAATTGGAATGAGTCAGCAAGAAAATTTTGTCAGTCACCTGGTCGAGCTCCGAGACAGGCTTTTGCGTGGCGTGATTGGTTTCATCATTGTGTTTGTCGCATTGATGGCCTATCCAGGCGCCGCTTTCATTTTCGATCTTCTGGCGCAGCCCATTCAAAGCGCGTTGCCCGAAGGCACCAAAATGATCGCCACGGGCGTGATCACCCCATTCATGGTTCCGGTCAAGTTGACCGCCATGGTTGCCTTCGTGATCTCACTGCCGATCCTGTTGTATCAGGCTTGGGCTTTTGTGGCGCCGGGGCTTTATCAGCACGAGAAAAAAATGGCGCTGCCCATTATTTTCTCAAGCACTGTGCTGTTTCTGATCGGGATCGCATTTTGCCATTTCATTGTGTTTGGCAAGGTGTTTGCATTCATCAATGATTTCGCGCCGCAAAGCATCACGCCCGCTCCAGACATTGAGGCTTACATGAGCTTTGTGCTGACCATGTTCATGGCTTTCGGCATGACCTTCGAGGTGCCCATCGTGGTGGTGGTGCTGGTTTATCTGGGTATAGTGACAGTTGAAAAACTCGTTGAAATTCGGGGGTACGTGATTGTGGCCGCTTTTGTGATCGCCGCAATCGTGACGCCGCCCGATGTGATGTCCCAGCTGTTCCTGGCCATACCGATCTGTATTTTGTACGAAGTTGGAATATTGTTCGCCAAACTAATTGGTAAACAGCGACAACAGATTGTTGAGTAAACTGATGTCGTCTGAATAAAAAAAGCCCGCTGATGTGCGGGCTTTTTTTATCGCTTGATGAAATCACCTGGTTTGGGTCGCACACCAATTTCGATATTCAAGGTTTCGTTTTTGCCATCCCGAAGCAACTCAACTGACTTTTTCTCGCCCGGCGCATAGGCTGCGATCAGGTTGAGCATTTGAGTGGTATCAGAAATCTTTTGACCGTCAAGTTTCAGCAAAATATCGCCCACCTTCAGACCAGCCTTGTCGGCTGGGCCGTCTTTTACAATGCCGGCAATAATCACACCGTCCTTCTGCGGCAGGTTAAAAGCCGTGGCCAGTTCTTCCGTGATGTTCTGTTGTTCCACGCCGATGTAACCCCGCGTGACCGTGCCAGTGCGAACAATCTGGTTTAACACGCCTTGTACTGTTTTGGCGGGGATTGCAAAGCCAATGCCCAATGATCCACCGGAGCGGCTGTAAATGGCGGTGTTGATGCCCAGCAGGTTGCCAGCC
>JAHJCM010000138.1 GCA_018812945.1 Gammaproteobacteria bacterium
CAGTAAGGATCAGAGGCATACAATTATTTGACAAGTCAAAATGTTGCGGTGCACAATATCGAAAAGGCCGACGAGCCAAGGGAGCATATTGCCCCCACAAAGGAGAGGAAGGTGAACAAACAAATACCAGACTTCAACGAAGTCTTCGGTCAGCTATTGCCTGTTGCTGAACAAATGCAGCAGCAAATGCAGGCCCAGTTTCAACAAGCCATGGGCGCCTTTGGTCAATTGGGGCCGTTGCCTGGCCTGCAGGCCGCTGCACCTCTACAAAACGCCACCATGGGTGCAATTCAGCCTTTTATGAATTCCATCATGGGGGCTTGTCAGGCAGCGCTTACTCAAATTCCGGTTCATTCGCTGGGGCAAATTCAAGCCGAGTATGCAGCCGAGTTGTCGGCATTGATGGCCTCTGCCTTTTCCAGTTTGCCCAATGCCGATTCCAAAACAAAGCAGCCAGTTCCGCTGGACAGCTGGATTCAAGGCGACAAGCGTTTTGCTTCAGCCGATTGGCACGACCATGGCGTCTATGAGTTTACCGCTGCCATGTATTCGCTAAATGCCCGCTTTACGAAACGAATTGTTGAGTTGGTGCCTGACAGCAGCCCTGAAAAACGAAAGGTGGAGTATGCGGTTGAGCAATTTGTAGATGCACTTAGCCCATCCAATTTTTTTGTGACCAATCCCGAAGCACAAAAGAAACTGCTGGAGACCAAAGGTGAAAGCCTGACGCAGGCCATTCAAAACCTGATGGCAGACATGCAGAAAGGCCGCATTTCCCAAACTGACGAAAGTGCTTTTGAAGTGGGTGTGAATGTGGCCACCACGCCGGGCGATGTGGTGTTTGAATGCGAATACTTTCAGCTTTTGCAATACAAGCCCACCACTGAAAAAGTGGGCAAACAGCCCATGTTGTTTGTACCCCCGTGCATCAACAAGTACTACATTCTCGATCTTCAGCCTAGCAATTCACTGGTGAATTTTGTGGTGGAGCAAGGCCACACCTTGTTCCTGGTGTCGTGGAAAAACCCCACGGAAGCGGATGGGCATTTTACTTGGGATGGCTATGTTGACGATGGCGTGATCAAAGCCATCGACGTGGTCAAGGCCATTTCCAAACAGCCCAAGCTGAATGTATTGGGGTTCTGCGTGGGTGGCACGCTTCTGGCAACTGCACTGTCAACCTTGGCCAATCGTGGTGATGACAGCGTGAACAGTGTCACGTTTTTGACCACTTTGCTTGATTTCACTGACACAGGTGCCTTGGGTGTGTTTGTTGATGAAGAGCAGGTAAAAGCGCGAGAGGAAAGTATCGGTAAGGGTGGCGTAATGCCTGGAAAAGATTTGTCCAGTGCATTTTCATCCTTGCGCCCGAACGATTTGATCTGGAACTATGTGGTGAACAATTACCTGAAAGGTGAAAAGCCACCTGTGTTCGATTTGTTGTACTGGAACAGTGACAGCACGAATTTGCCCGGCCCGATGTTTGCCTGGTATCTGCGCAATACCTATCTGGAAAACAAGGTTTGCCAACCCGGAAAGGCAATGGTGTGTGGCCTGCCTGTTGATTTGGGTTTGATCGACGTGCCTGTTTACATTTTGGCAACCCGGGAAGACCACATTGTGCCGTGGACCAGCGCATTTCAAACTAGTCATTTGGTCAGTGGCGAATCTCGTTTCGTGTTGGGTGCCAGCGGGCACATCGCGGGTGTGATCAACCCCGCAAACAAGAACAAGCGCAATTACTGGGTGTGTGAGGGCGAAATTCCAGAAACACCTGAGCAGTGGTTCAAGAAAGCGAAAGAAGTACCAGGCAGCTGGTGGAATGATTGGGCGCAGTGGCTTGAGCCCATGAAAGGTGGCGAATTAAAAGCGCCTGCCAAGCCTGGCAATGCGAAATACAAACCGATTGAGCCTGCACCTGGACGATACGTGAAACAGCGGGCCGTATAAAAACCTGTAAGGAGAGTTGACATGACTGAAGTGGTAATTGTTGCCGCGGG
>JAHJCM010000139.1 GCA_018812945.1 Gammaproteobacteria bacterium
ACACCCACTAAATAAAATCACGGTGGGGCGTATCCAGAAGTGTTTTCGGACGCTTCCCAAGCGATAATTCGATTATATGCTGAACCTGCCCAATTGGTAAAACAAAGAATTGAAAACACAGGAAAAACCCAATCCCGACAGGGCTGTTTTGCTCGAAATTGACGAAAAACATCAAGACCAGCGATTGGACAACTTTTTGTGCAGCGTGTGTAAAGGTGTGCCCAAAAGCCATGTGTTTCGAATTATCCGGTCGGGGGAGGTTCGAATCAATAGAAAACGTGCTGAAGCAAAAACCAAGCTATGCCTTGGTGATGTCGTACGTATTCCCCCTATTCAAGTTGTTGAGAAACAAACACTTGAATCTCTTTCGTCAAGTAGTACTGTAAATAAAACGCAACTTTTAAAAGCCGCCGCTGAAATCCCCGTGTTGTTTGAAGACGAACATTTGTTGGTGGTCAACAAGCCGTCTGGCATGGCAGTTCATGGTGGGTCGGGCTCAAACTTTGGGTTAATTGAATGTATTCGAGCACTTAGGGCTGAAACGCATCAAGATTTGGAGCTTGTTCACCGCATCGACCGTGAAACCTCCGGAATCTTGATTATTTCCAAAAAGCGCAGTGCTCTCAGAAAGTTACAAGAGCAACTTAGGGCAAGGTCCTGGAAAAAATACTATAAAACCTTGGTGTTGGGTGCTTGGCCAGAAACACTTAGGCAAGTTGATCTTCCGTTGTTGAAAACACAGGCTGGCGAGAAAGAGGCAAGGGTTTTTGTTGATGAAACCGGCGATAAAGCTTGTACAAAATTTCAAATAATTCAACGTTATAAGTCATCTTATTCAACATTCACTTTAATTCAAGCTCAAATTCTGACAGGTCGAACTCACCAAATTAGAGTGCACACCAGTGCCAATAAATTTCCAATTGCTGGCGATGATCGCTATGGCAATTTTGAAATGAACAAGCAGCTTGCCAGGCAGGGCTTGAAACGCATGTTTTTGCACGCAGCACGCCTGCAATTGGTTCATCCAGCTACAAATGAAATTATAGTGTTGGAGGCGCCCTTGGCCCCCGAATTGGACAGTTTTTTAAAATCGTTACAGGCAGTACAAAGCAGATGACCTACAAAATGGTGGTGTTTGACTGGGATGGCACCATACTCGACTCAACCGGCGCAATTACACGTGCCATTCAGCATGCATGCCTTGATGCCGGGCTGCCCGACCCGGGTGAAGAAATTGCCTCCTATGTTATTGGGTTGGGCTTGAGCGATGCCTTGCGCCACGCAGCCCCCGGAGCCAGCGAGGCTCAAATTGCCCTGTTGGTTGAAAGTTACCGAAGGCATTACCTCAGTAAAGATCACGAGTTGGAATTGTTCAGTGGCGCAATACCCCTTTTGAAACAATTGAATGCGATGGACGTTATTTGCACAGTGGCCACTGGCAAAAGCAGGCAAGGTCTGAACCGTGCCATGGCGAACTCCGACACAGCCCGTTATTTTATGGGTTCGCGTTGTGCCGATGAATGCCACAGCAAGCCGCATCCCCAAATGATTCTGGAGTTGATGGAAGAGTTTGGCATTGATGCTGCGCATGTCGTGATGATTGGTGACACCACACATGACTTGAACATGGCCAATGCGGCTGGTGTGCATGCACTTTCTGTTCAAACCGGTGCGCATCCGCCCAAACTCTTGAACCAAGTGCCCCATTTGCAGTCTTTTCGTTCAATCAATGAATTGGCCCCGTGGCTAATTCAAACTATTTCAGCCCATTCATGACTATGCAGCAAATTCAAGTATGCCAATCCGGTGATCTTAAAGAGGGGGGCACGGGCTACCGCTTCAGGGTGCTGTACAACAACGAGGAAACTACCGCATTTGTTGTGCGGGTTGATAACGAAGTCAGGTGCTTTTTGAATCGTTGTTCCCATGTGCCCGTTGAGCTTGACTGGAACTACGGCGAATTTCTCGACGATTCCGGGCGTATCGTAATTTGTGCCACGCACGGTGCCAGTTACGACGCCACAGATGGCAGCTGTTTGGGCGGTCCGTGCGACGGTAACCCGTTGGTGCGATTGAATATCGAAGAAAAAGACGGTGCAGTGTACTGGACCCCGACCGAACTAATTACAGTGCCTTCCGATGGTATTGAGGACTAAAGATGAGTGACGAAAACAATCAATGGGAACGCAAGCTTCTTGAAAAACTGGCGTCTGAAGCGCTGGTTGAGCAGCGCCGAAAGCGTCGTTGGGGTATTTTTTTCAAGTTGATTGGTTTGGTGTATGTGGGTATTTTGATTGCCTCTGTGTTGGGGCTCACCACTACCCCTAGCCTTGAAGTCAGTCGTCACACCGCTTTGGTCGATCTTGATGGGGTCATTGCCAGCGATAGCCTCGCGAGTGCGGACAGAATTAACTCCAGCCTTCGAACAGCATTTGAGAGCGAAGGCTCCGTCGGTGTCATTCTGCGCATCAATAGCCCTGGCGGTAGTCCTGTTCAGGCAGGTTTGATCAACGATGAGATCAAGCGCCTTCGCGCAAAGTATCCTCAAAAGCCTTTCTATGCAGTGGTAGAAGAGGTGTGCGCATCTGGTGGGTATTATGTCGCGGCGGCTGCCGATAAAATTTATGTCGACAAGGCCAGTTTGGTTGGTTCTATCGGCGTGGTCATGAATGGTTTCGGCTTTACAGGCACGATGGAGAAACTGGGCGTCGAACGCCGCTTAATCACCGCGGGTGAAAACAAGGGCTTTCTGGATCCCTTCAGTGAAGCAGACCCCTACCAAACTGAATTTGCCAAGCAAATGGCGGCGGAAATTCATCAGCAGTTTATTCAGGTCGTGAAACAAGGGCGAGGTGAAAAACTGGTCCAAAACCCCGAATTGTTCAGTGGTTTGGTCTGGACCGGCGCCAAGAGTGTCGAGTTGGGCTTGGCCGACGAGCTGGGTTCAATTGACACTGTTGCACGTGACGTATTGAAGGCTGAAGATATTTTGGACTACACCGAGCAGGATTCATTTGCGGAGCGTTTCGCCGAGCGTGTCGGTGTGGTGTTCGGGCAGGGTGTTCGCAGTGTGTTTCCGGAGTTCGGTGCTCGCCAAACCCTTGGTTTTCAATAACCCGATTGCTCGGTAGATCAGGTCGATAGCCACAAAAACAGGCAAGGTAACTTGCCTGGAGTTGGCACACTTTTTTTCCATTGCGCCACAGTTTTGGTGTGAATTTGCTGCTCGTCGCCTGTCAGATCCCAGCCAATGCACAGCAATGTAGAGTCTGAAAGCTGTTTTAAAAGTGCTTCAATCAGTTTTTCGTTCCTGAAAGGCGTTTCGATCACGATTTGGGTGCATTGCTGAACCTTAGACTCCCGCTCAGTTTGCTTGATCCACGTATCGCGCTGCGCAGGATCTAAGGGGGGGTAACCGTAAAAGCGGAAATTCTGACCATTCAAGCCACTGCCCATCAAGGCCAATAAAATAGAGCTTGGTCCAACCAAAGGGTGAACAGGGCATTGCAGCCGATGTGCTAATGCCACAATTTCTGCACCGGGGTCGGCCACGCCGGGGCAGCCAGCGTCACTCATCACTGCGATGGGTTCTCCCGCCTTGCAGCGCTGAACAATATCCTGGCGTTGCTGTGGGGTCAGTTGCGCAATTTCAAATATTTGAAGATCCCGAATAGCCACTGGCATGTTGAATTGCCCCAGTGCAGCCCTGGCAGGTTTTGCGTTCTCCACCAGCCAGGTGTTGCATTGCCGCACCAGGGGCAGGTCGGCCTCCAGCACAGGCTGTTTTGGGGTTTTCTGGCTGAGTGGGCTTGGAACCAAATAAAGCATGTCAGGGCAAGGTGAGTTCGAATTGTCGAAGTGCGTTTGCCACCTCGATCAGAGGTAGTCCTATCAGGGCAGTTGGGTCGCTCGATTCAATCCTCTTGAGCAGCGAAATGCCCAGTCCCTCACTTTTCGCCGAGCCTGCGCAGTCGTAAGGCTCTTCTGCAATTAAATAGCGTTCAATTTCCGCGGCGTTCAACTCTCGAAACTCAACTGAAGTGGGCACAGTAAATTCCACCGTTTGCGAAGTTTCATGGCAACAAATGCAAACCGCGGTATGAAACACAATAGTTTTTCCGCTCATGCTGCGCAATTGCGCACGAGCCCTGTCATGGTTGCCCGGCTTGCTAATGGCCACGCCCTCCACGTCGGCCACTTGATCCGAACCAATTACAATGGCGGCTGGGTGTTCGGTCGCCACAGCCATGGCTTTTTCCCGGGCTAGGCGCTTGCAGGTATCCAGCGGGGCTTCATCTGGTTCAGGTGATTCGTCAATTTGGGGAGATTCGCACCTGAAGTTGATTTGCAAGCGAGTCAACAACTCACGGCGATACTTGGAACTGGAGGCTAGATACAGTGAACGGGTCATTTGAATAGCGCGCTGGCTTTGACAGATTACGTTAAGCAG
>JAHJCM010000140.1 GCA_018812945.1 Gammaproteobacteria bacterium
CGCATCCAGTTGAGTGCCTTTCACAAATACTGCAGCCTCTTCCGGGTCGGTCAGCATTTGGCTGTGGTCAAGTTTGCCTTCAGCACCAATGCCGTCTTCCTCACCCGCTTCACCTGTTTCCAGGTTACCCAAACAGCCCAGTTCACCCTCAACGGTCACACCCACTTTGTGCGCCATATCCACCACTTTGCGGGTCACTTCCAGGTTGTAATCGAAGGAGGCTGGCGTTTTGCCGTCTTCCATCAGCGAGCCGTCCATCATGACGGAGCCAAAACCCAAATCGATCGCACCCTGACACACCTTGGGGCTAGTGCCGTGATCCTGATGCATGACCAAGGGAATATGCGGAAAGGCTTCCACAGCCGCTTGAATGAGGTGCTTGATGAATGGCTCGCCTGCGTACTTGCGGGCACCCGCGCTGGCTTGAAGAATAACAGGCGCACCCACTTCATCAGCGGCGGCCATAACAGCCTGAACCTGTTCCAGATTGTTCACGTTGAAGGCGGGGATACCATAGCCGTTTTCAGCGGCATGGTCCAGCAGTTGGCGCATGGATACGAGAGGCATTTCAAAGTCTCCGAAAAATAAAATTAGTCAAATAACTGGTTAATTCAGCAGGCCAATGTGTTCGCCAACGCGAACTATTTTCATGGTGTTGGTTCCACCCGATTTACCAATTGGCTCACCGATGGTGATCACGATCAAGTCACCCAACTCAACCACTTTGGCATCCAGCAAAGCCTGCTCCGATTTCGCCAGCAACACTTCACGGTCCTCTGTTTCGTACTGCATCATGACCGTGCGCACATCGCGATACATTGACAAGCGACGGCGGGTTTTTTCCTCGGGCGTGAGTGCAAAAATTGGAACGCCACTGTTCAACCGCGACATCCACAATGCTGTTGACCCGGACTGGGTCAGTGCGGCAATCGCCTTCACCTCAAGGTGGTGCGCAGTAAACAAAGCGGCCATGGCAATCGACTGGTCAACACGCTTGAATTTGCGGTTCAGGAAATCAGTGTCCAGGCTGATGGTGGCTGACTTTTCTGCTTCAACGCATACTCGGGCCATGGCCACAATTGTTTCTACTGGGAACTTGCCCGCAGCGGTTTCAGCTGACAACATCACAGCGTCTGTGCCATCGAGCACTGCATTGGCCACATCGGACACCTCAGCGCGGGTGGGCACGGGGCTTTCAATCATGCTTTCCATCATTTGGGTGGCTGTAATAGTCAGCTTGTTGGCCTCGCGGGCGGCGCGAATAAGGCGCTTTTGAGCCGCAGGCACCGCTGCATCACCAATTTCAACGGCCAAATCACCACGAGCCACCATCAAACCATCGCAAGAGCGGATTAAATCATCCAGATTCTCAAGCGCCTCACAACGTTCGATCTTGGCGATCATCATGGCGTGGCCGCCGGCAGCGCGAGTCAGTTCGCGAGCCATGTACATATCCGCACCGCTTTTGGGAAAGCTGACCGCAATGTAGTCAGCCTCGAAAGCCACTGCAGTGCGGATGTCTTCCATGTCTTTCGACGTGAGGGCAGGCGCGGACAAACCACCGCCCAATTTGTTAATGCCCTTGCGATTCTTGAGCACACCACCCACTTCAGTTTCACAGTGAATTTGACTGGGGGTTACTTTTTTGACCTTCAGTACAATCTTCCCGTCATCCAGCAACAGGGTATCGCCTGTTTTGACATCGTTCACCAGCTCGGGATAGTCCAACCCGACACGCTCGTCGTCGCCCGAGTCGCACTTGGCTTCCAGCACAAAGGGCTGACCATTAACGAGGTTGGTGGAGCCGTTGGCAAACACACCAATTCGAATTTTGGGCCCTTGTAAATCGGCCATCACAGCAATGTCGCGCTTCAAACGGGCCGCAATTTCACGCACGGTTTTGACCCGATCTATATGCTCCTGGGCAGTGCCGTGCGAGAAGTTGACCCGCACCACATTCATGCCCGCGGCGATCATTCGCTCAAGAACGGCGGGATCAGTGGATGCCGGCCCCAAAGTAGCCACTATTTTGGTTTGACGGGGTACATACACGTTGGGCACCAATTTGCTCCCTGAATTAGACATTAAGCCGCTCTCTGTTGAAGAATTTCTACGGCCGGCAGGGTTTTACCCTCCAGAAACTCAAGAAATGCGCCGCCACCGGTGGAAATATAGCTAACCTGATCACCAATGTTGTACTTTGAAATGGCCGCCAAAGTATCTCCTCCACCCGCAATCGAAAAGGCCTTGGAATTTGCAATCGCCATAGCCAGGCGCTCGGTGCCTTTGCCAAACTGATCGAACTCAAACACTCCCACGGGGCCGTTCCACACAATGGTGCCGGCTTTGTCCAGAATGGCAGCCAATTCCTCGGCTGTATTGGGGCCAATGTCGAAAATCATGTCATCGGCGGCCACATCGGCCACTTTCTTGCTGGTGGCATAAGCTGTCGGGGAAAATTCTTTGCCCACCACCACATCGCTCGGAATTGGCACAGCAGCACCTCGGGCTTTCATGTTGTCGATGATGGTTTTGGCCTCGCCCACCAGGTCGTGCTCGGCAAGCGACTTGCCGATTGGCAAGCCCAGCGCAGCCATGAATGTATTGGCGATACCGCCACCCACAATCAACTGGTCCACTTTGTCGGCCAGACTATTCAGAATTGTTAGTTTGGTCGACACCTTAGAACCCGCGACAATTGCGACCATGGGGCGTTTGGGAGCGGAAAGCGCTGCACCCAAGGCATCAAGTTCAGCAGCCAGCAAAGGGCCCGCACAAGCCACTGGCGCATATTGTGCCACGCCGTGGGTAGTGGCCTCTGCACGATGGGCCGTGCCGAAGGCGTCGTTCACATACACGTCGCAAAGCGCGGCAATTTTTTGTGCCAGTTCCGGGTTGTTCTTTTTCTCGCCTTTGTTGAATCGGCAATTTTCCAGCAGCAATACTTCACCTGCTTTCACGTCCACGCCATTCACCCAGTCTTTGACCAAGCGAACAGGGCGACCCAACAATTCACCCAGTCGCGCGGCCACTGGGGCCAAACTCAACTTCTCATCGTACTCACCCTCGGTGGGTCGGCCAAAGTGGCTGGTCAGCAGCAAGGCTGCGTTGTTGTTCAAGCAGTATTCAATGCCAGGCAAAGAGGCGCGAATGCGGGTGTCTTCCGTGATGTTGCCATTTGCATCCACTGGCACGTTAAAATCGACGCGGATCAACACGCGTTTGTTGGATACGTTTTGGTCGGTCAGGCGCAGGAAACGCAACATTGCTGTTCAACTCTCAAGGAAG
>JAHJCM010000014.1 GCA_018812945.1 Gammaproteobacteria bacterium
AAGGCATTTTGATCACGTCATTGATGCATCGGTGACCATCTCGGTCGTCAAGCTGGTTCAAAGGGCAGATGTTACGCTGCACGTTCGCGGCAAAGACGTTCACGCTGAAGCAAGTCACGAAAAGCTTTACGCAGCCATTGACGCGCTGGCTGACAAACTGGATCGTCAGGTACTGCGTCACAAAGACAAACTGACCAACCACAACCACACTCCCATGAAACACCAGGTGGTCGAAGAAGCTGAATAAACCTCTGTAATTTCAGGGAAAATCAAAAGGCGGACTTCAATCCGCCTTTTCTGTTTTTATGGCGTATAATCGGCCCCACGATTAGAAGCGGGTCTCAGGAATCAACAGCGATGAACTTGATCGCAAATCTACTTCCACCATCCAACATCTTGTTGGACACACAGGTCACCAGCAAAAAGCGCGTGTTTGAACAAGCCGGTTTGGTGTTCGAGAACAACCAGGGTATCGCAAGGTCCAAGGTGTTCGACAGCCTGTTTGCGCGTGAACGTTTGGGCTCCACTGGCTTAGGCCAGCAGGTGGCTGTACCGCATGGCCGAATTAAGGGCCTGCGCGAACCTATCGCCTCGCTGGTGCGTGTGCAAGACCCCATCCCTTTTGATGCCCCCGACGGCCAACCCGTCAAGCTGCTCATGTTTTTGCTGGTGCCTGAAAGCGCAAACCAGCATCATCTGGATATACTGTCAGAACTGGCTCAAATGCTGTCTGACAAAGATTTCCGTGAGAAACTCATGACAGAATCCGATCCCGGCGCCACTCACCAACTGATCGCCAACTGGGAGCCTTACCAACCCGCGAGTTAAGCCTGTGAAGCAACTGAAAGAACTGATCGAAGCCAACCGCGACAAACTCAAGCTTGACTGGCTGGCCGGTTTAAATGGTGGTGACCGCCACCTGGATCTTCAGTGTTTTGCTTCCTCTGATCTCGTAGGTCACCTCAACACCATTCACCCGGGTCGCATCCAGGTATTTGGTCGACAGGAAATCGAATATTTCGCCCGCATTAGCGACGAACGCAAAAAACACCAAATCGACAAACTGATTGAAGGCGATCCACCCGCTGTCATCGTGGCTGAATCATTTCAACCGCACCCACTGCTGAAAACCGCCTGCGACGAATCCAACATTCCCCTGCTCGCCACACCCCTGTCGGCCGCCGAAATCATCGACTTTCTGCGCGTATACATCAACAAATGGCTCGCCCCCACCACCATGATGCATGGTGTGTTCATGGACGTGCTTGGCATGGGCGTGCTCATATGTGGCGAATCAGGTTTGGGCAAAAGCGAGTTGGGCCTGGAATTGATTTCGCGTGGCCATGGTTTGGTGGCCGACGATGTGGTGGAATTCTCGCGCGTGGCCCCCAACTACATTGAAGGCCGCTGCCCGGAACTGATTCGCAACCTGATGGAAGTGCGCGGCGTAGGTTTGCTCGACATCAAGGCTATTTTTGGTGAAACCGCGGTTCGCCGAAAAATGCGGTTGAAACTAATTGTGCACCTGGTGCGCAAGGCCTCGCTTGAATTGCACCAGGAACGCCTGGTGACCGAGCAGCAATTCCAGGAAGTGCTGGGCCTGCCCATTCGCAAAGCCATATTGCCAGTGGCAGCAGGCCGTAACCTGGCCGTGCTTCTTGAAGCCGCAGTGCGCAACACCATTTTGCAAATGCGGGGCATCAATACACTGGACGAGTTCATGGTGCGTCAACAAAAAGCCATGCTCAGTGAGTTGGGTGGCATCGACCACCTCCAGGTTGACCCCGACACTGAAACGGACATCGGCCATGATTAACATGAAAGTGGTTTTGGTCACCGGCCTTTCAGGCTCGGGCAAATCAGTTGCAATTCGTGCGCTGGAAGACTCCCACTTTTACTGCGTTGACAACTTGCCGCCGTCCTTCATTCCGCAAGTCATCCAACGCTTGTCCTCCGAAGGCATCACGCAGATTGCGATTGCGGCCGACGCTCGCACCGGGCGGGACATTGTCGATGTACCCCAAATTGTCCAGGCCCTGAAAGGCGACGGGACCGATGTGCGCATTCTGTTTCTGGATGCCGACGATGAAACCCTGATCACCCGCTACTCGGAAAGCCGCCGACGTCACCCCATGAGCGCACGCCTTGGCGAACAGGCCACGGTGCAAGAATGTGTTGATGCGGAACGAGAAGCGCTCGAACCGCTGAGAAACATTGCAAGCTGTATTGACACCTCAGCCTTGCAACCCAACGTGCTGCGGCGTTGGGTGCTCGAAACTGTGGAAGAAGAATCGGCCAAACTTACCCTGGTGTTTGAAACTTTTGGCTTCAAAAAGGGCCTGCCTTCCGATGCCGACCTGGTGTTTGATGTGCGCTGCCTGAGCAACCCCTACTACGACAAAAGCCTGCGCCCCCTGACTGGCAAAGACGTTGAGGTTCAACGCTACATTCAGGCCGACAATCGCAGCGACCCGCTGATCAGCGACATCGAAACTTATTTGAGAAATTGGTTGCCGTCGTACTTGAATGAACAACGCAGCTATGTCACCGTGGCAATTGGCTGCACGGGTGGCCAGCATCGCTCGGTGTATGTGGCCGAAACGCTGGCAAAGCGTTTTACCAGCGAACCCCTACCTCAGATCGAGAGTGTTTTGTTGCGGCACCGCAGCCTGGGTTAACACCCGTACCTGATCAAGCAGTTTGTGAACAATTTTGGGCACCGGTTTGTCACCAACCGAGTAGCAAGCTGCCCATGCGCCGGGCACCCTCAGGTGCAACACCTTGAAATGCATTTTACGGTGGGTTAATTCATGTACCAGCCAAGATTGACCCTGCAAACCGGGCAACTGTTGCTCAATGTCAGCACGGTGCGCCTGCAAGCCATAGTGTTCAACCCAGGCAGCTGCAATTCGGTTTAAGCCTGCAAAATCAGGCTGACTATCGCAAGCTTCAAGTGGCGTGGTCCACAAGCCCTGCCAAATACCTTTCTCCGTTTGCAGTTCAAGCAGCACTCCACCGCCCTCGTCTTCCACAATCAAGCTGACAAAATACAATTCGGGTCGAGCCTTTTTAGGCTTTGGGGTAGGCAACAAGCCCACCATGCCTTTTGCCAAAGCCACACAACTTTGCATCAAGGGGCAGGCCGAGCAGGCCGGGTTGCGCGGTACGCAGCAGGTGGCGCCAAGGTCCATCAAGGCTTGGTTGTACACACCGGGCTGCTGTGCAGGCACATTGGCATTCGCAACTTCCCACAAGGTTTTCTTGATGGTGCTTTGCTCTGGGTAACCTTCTATGCCGTAGTACCTGCAAAACACACGTTTCACATTGCCGTCCAGAATGGGTGCCGGCACACCATAAGCCAGTGATGCGATTGCACCCGCGGTGGACTGACCAATGCCGGGCAAACTTTCAAGCTCGCTCACCGTGCGCGGAAACTGCCCCCCGAAACGAGTCACAACCTGCTTGGCACAGGCGTGCAAATTACGCGCGCGGGTGTAATAACCCAAACCCGCCCACAGCTGCATTACGTCCTGTTCCGGGGCGGCGGCCAAATCAGAAACCGTTGGGTAAGCCTGCAAAAAACGGGTGTAATAGCCCAGCACGGTGGTCACCTGGGTTTGCTGTAACATCACCTCGCTAAGCCACACCTTGTAAGCATCTCCTGTGTGCTGCCAGGGCAGGGTTTGACGGCCGTGCTGCTTTTGCCAACGCACCAGCACCTCGCCAAATGGCTTTCCTTTCATCGGATTCATGGCTCGCTCATTCCTGGCATTGCGCACAATAAAACGTGCTGCGCTGATTCATCACACGCCTCTTCACCGTTGAGCCGCAGCGCTTGCAGGGCTGCCCCTCGCGGCCATACACATCACAATGCAATTGAAAATGTCCCAACTCGCCATCAATGGCTTGAAAATTACGCAAAGTGGAACCACCCCGCTCAATCGCCTCAGTCAACACAGCCACAACCGCTGCATGCAACGCCTGCACATTCGCTTTGCTTAAGCGCCCTGCTGCTTTGCCCGGGCGAATCGCACTGCGAAACAAAGCCTCGCAGGCGTAAATATTGCCCACGCCAACTACAGCAAGCCCACTTAACAACAAGGCCTTGATCGACACTTTTTTGCCGCGCGTGGCCTTGAAAAATGAGTCGGGCGTGAATGCCTCACTGAAAGGCTCGGGCCCCAGTTTTGCAAACCGTATAAAACTGTTTTCCCAACCTGGCGCTTTTTCGACGTACTCCACACTGCCAAAGCGGCGCGGGTCGTTGTAACGCAGAACCTTCTCCCCAAAATTCCATTCAATGTGATCGTGTTTGTCCCACGGAGTACTGGCGCTCACAATTTTCATGGAACCCGACATACCCAAATGCACCACCAACACTTGCTCACCGAAATCCATCAACATGTATTTCGAGCGGCGCTCCACGCCTTGCAATATCTGCTTTACACAACTTTGCACTTGAACCGGCACGGGCCAACGCAAACGGGGTTGCCGCACGGTGCAAGCCAGCAGGCGCTGCCCTGTGAAATGCAGGTCTACGCCTCTTTTGGTGATTTCTACCTCGGGTAATTCAGGCATAAGCTAAAGCGCGCACGCGCATCTGTTAATGTGATAAAAATAAACGTGGATTCACCAGTTTTTCATTGGGTTCAACAGTATGACTTGTTTTAAATGGACCATTGCAGGCCCGGTATTTTTTCTGGCAGCCAGCCTGATCACAGGCTGCGCCACCGTTCCCGCTGAACAGGGCGAACCAGCGCAACAGAAAATGTCTGCCGAGCAAAAGGCCTATGAGGCCCGTGTGGCCGACATGGTGAAACAAGACCCGCTGTTTGCCCTGCTTACTGCTGAAATTGCCAGCCAACGCGGCGACACGTATTCTGCCACGCTGGCATACACCGAGGCGGCCAAACAACAGCGCGATCCCGATCTTGCAAAAAGGGCGGTAGAAATCAGCCTGGCTGAAGGCCAATTAGACCTGGCCTTGAACGCAGCCCAAGTGTGGTCTGAATTGTCACCCGGTGACAAACAAGCCAGCCGCTCCATCATGCTTCTGCAACTGGGCACCAATCGGGTCGATGAGGCAATGCCTGCACTCAAGGCTTTCTTGGCCGATGTGCAAACTGCCGAGACCGCAAACCCGGGACTTGGGGGTTCCAGCACCGAGAAAGTTGCGCTGGACATGCTTCAACGCATTCCCGACAAAAACAAAGCGTACCAAACCGGTATCGAGCTGTTCGGCAACAATGCCGATGATATGGAAGCACAAACCTTGCTCGCCCAGCTTGCCAACAATTCCGAGTTGTACCCACAGGCGGTGGGCCACATGGAAAATGTGCTGCGCAAGTCCCCACAAGAACGTTTTTATGTGCTGATGGCCCAGTTCATGGAAAAACGCGACGGCAACCTGGATGCCGCCATGCAACTGGTCAACGAGCAGGCGCAACTGCACCCCAACTGGTTTGGTGCGCGCCTTTACCTGGCTCGCAACCACACGCAGCTTGGGCAGTGGGCGCAAGCACGGCAACGGTTTGCGGAAATGATCGAGCTTCAACCCGACAACATTCCCCTGTATTCCAGCCAGGGTTTTGTGCTTACACAGCTCAAAGACTACAAAGCCGCCGAGCAGCATTTCAAGATTTATCTGGACAAAACCACACCGACAGAACGCCAGAACGAATCGCTGATACATGCCACGCTGTCTGACATGGCAGTTGAACGCAAAGACTATGTGGCCGCCCTGAAGTGGTTGGACACCACGCCCAATGCAGCCGACAATCTGGATGTGCAGCTGAAAAAGTCAGCCTTGTTCGAAAAACAGGGCAATGCATTGTCCGCCAAGCGGGTACTGAATCAATTCAAACCCAAGAATGAAGATGGTTCAGTGCGACTGGCACTGGCGAAATCGCAACTCGCAGAATCGCAAAAGGCGCCCGCTGAAGCCGCCACCGAGCTAGAACTGGCTTTGCTCAAATTTCCGGATCAGCCAGACCTGCTTTACGAGCGTGCCATGGTGGCTGAGCGGCAAGACGACCTGCCGCGTGTGGAGCAGTTCTTAAAGCGCCTTATCGCGGTTCGCCCTGAAAACCCACACGGCTACAATGCTTTGGGCTACACCTGGGCCGAGAATAATATTCGGCTGGAAGAAGCTTACGAGTTGATTAAAAAGGCCGTGGAACTGGCTCCCAACGACCCCTTCATTCTCGATTCACTGGGCTGGGTACATTACCGCTTGGGCAAGCTGGACAGTGCTGAAGCAACGTTGCAAAAAGCGTTTGGTCTGCGTCAGGACGAAGAAATCGGTCTGCACTTGCTTGAAGTGTTGCTTAAGTCTGGAAAAAAAGAAGAAGCACGTCAACTGGGTAGCCGCTTGACCGTTCGTTACCCCGACAGCAAAGCAGTGAAAAAACTGGTTCAACAGCTTGAGGGAATTTAAGTTCATGGCTTTATCAACATTGCGCCTGGCCTGTATCGGCTTGATCGGCGCAAGCCTGGCTGCCTGCAGCACCTTGGGTCAAAACCCAAGCACTGAAGTGGATTGCAAGTCGATCCAGTCAAGCTGCCACTACGGACGTTTTGGGCTTATCTGGAAAGTTGAACAAGCCGACGGGAAAATTGAAGCTGATTCCATTTCGGGCACCTATGAATGGCGTTCGGGTCGCACTGGGCCAAGCCAAGCCCCTGAAATTGCCTACCTGGAAGTCAACTCCACCCTGGGCCCTTCGCTGGGCAGCGCAAAACGCCTGGGTAACTTTTACGAAGTTCGGGCCGCCGATGGCCGGGTGTATTTGGCCAAAGACTGGCAAAGCCTGTTCGATTTGATGTTTCCGGTTGAACTGCCGGCTGAAGCCTTGGTGCAGTGGATGGAAAACCCGAATCCCAATGAGTTACCTACACTGCCCACCAACTGGGCTTGGGAAAACCAGAATGGCCGATACCGCGTGGTGTTTATCGAAAACAATACCTCGGGCCGTATCGACCTGATTCCGCAAGGCACCTTGGGCAAATAAAGCGTGAATGTCCCCAGCCCGGCCATACTCTCGGCCTTTTCGCCAGCGAAAATCAATCTGTTTTTGCATGTCACCGGCCGAAGGGCCGATGGTTACCACCTGCTCCAAAGTATTTTTTGCCCAATCACGCTGGGTGATCAACTGTCCGTGTCAGTGCAAACCAATTCAAGCCGTGAATTGGTCATTCAGCGAAGTGGTGACCTTGTTCACATTCCTGAAGAAATTGACCTGACAGTTCGCGCCTGCAAGGCCTTTTATGCCCACGCCAACATTGGAATGGGCTACGCAGTGACCATTCATGTCGACAAGCAAGTTCCGGAACAGGCGGGCTTGGGTGGCGGCAGCAGCAACGCTGCCACCGTACTGCGTCTGCTACAAGAACACCACCAAAACCCGATTGAACCTGAACAACTGGCTGCGATTGGCCTGACGCTAGGGGCTGATGTGCCCTTCTTTCTCCAGGACAGCAGTGCTTTTGTCGAAGGCATTGGCGAGGCAATCACGCCAATTCCGAACATTTCAGGGCATTTAATTGTCTACAAACCGCCACTTTCTTGCCCCACGCCCAAAATATTTAGCGATCCGCAATTGACACGCAACTCAAGTGACGTCAAAATAGCGGTCTTCGATTCGGCCCGCCGAATGAATAGTGAGTTGATGGCTTGCTTGCA
>JAHJCM010000141.1 GCA_018812945.1 Gammaproteobacteria bacterium
ACAAGTGATGGAATTTGCGAACTATTTTTGCCACAGAAGGTATATCCTTTTAGTGTTGACTGTGAAGGTTTTTTGAAAGCATGGCTTTACTCCCAATTTTGCGTTATCCGGATCCGCGCTTGAAAACGGTTGCCACCCCTGTCACCCAGTTTGATGACGCGCTTGTCAAGCTGACTCAAGACATGGCAGAAACCATGTACGACGCGCCAGGCGTTGGTCTGGCCGCTACGCAGGTGAATGTGCACAAGCGAATCATCGTGATTGATGTTACCGATGACAAATCGGGCCTGACTGTATTCATCAACCCCGAGATCATCGACGCCAGCAAAGAATGCAAAGTGTACGAAGAAGGTTGTTTGTCCGTGCCTGGCATTTACGAGAAGGTTGAACGCCCCGATACGGTGAAGGTACGCGCACAAAATGTGAAAGGTGAGTGGTTTGAAATTGATTGCGACGAGCTGCTTGCCGTGTGTATTCAGCATGAAATTGACCACCTCAATGGCAAAGTGTTTGTTGAATACCTTTCGCAGTTGAAGCAAACCCGCATCAAAACCAAGATGAAGAAGCAAGAAAAGCTTCAAACCGCTTGATCGCCCAACCCCCCATGAATCGAACCCTGAATGTGGGTTTCGCTGGCACACCCGAGTTTGCTCGGGTTGCGCTGGCGAAGCTTATTGCTGCCGGTTACCCAGTGCACCTGGTGCTGACCCAACCCGACCGCCCCGCTGGCAGGGGCATGAAGTTGCAGGCTTCCCCTGTTAAACAGCTGGCACAGCAACACGGTATCCCCGTGTTGCAACCGGTCAGCCTGAATAAAGGCGAGGAAGCCGCACACGCCTTGCATACCTTGAAAACCGCTGTACATGGTCAACCTCTTGATGTGTTGATTGTGGCGGCTTACGGGCTTATTTTGCCGCAAACTGTTTTGGATGCTCCGCGCTTGGGTTGCTTGAACATTCATGGCAGCTTGCTGCCGCGCTGGCGTGGTGCTGCCCCCATTCAGCGGTGTATTGAGGCCGGCGATGCTGAAACTGGCGTGTGCATCATGCAAATGGAGGCAGGGTTGGACACCGGCCCCGTTCGCTTGTGGCGGGCCTTGCCGATTGAACACACCGACACCACCACCACCCTGCACGACAAACTGGCCGAGTTGGGCGGTGATTTGCTGGTAGAGGCGCTGGACTCCCTTCAGGTGGCAACACTGCCCCTGGTTCCACAACCTGAAGTGGGAGTGACCTACGCAGAGAAAATCACAAAAGCGGAGGGCGTGATCAACTGGCATCGCAGTGCAGTTGAACTTCAGCGTACACTGCGTGCCTTCGACCCTTTTCCTGGTGCAAACACAACGTGGGGTGGTGAACCCTTGAAGTGTTTTGATCCTGAAACTGTCGCGTTGGCTGGCTTGATGGGTAAACCGGGCGAGGTGTTGTCCGTTGATTCCGCAGGCATAGAGGTGCAGTGTGGGCAGGGTGTGTTGCGTATTCGAACCCTTCAGAAGGCTGGCAGCAAACGCCAACCTGCGCAGCAGGTAGCACAGGCTTTGGGTTTGCAGGCCGGAAACCAATTGAGCGAATCGGCCTCCAACTAGGCAAAGGTGGCACGCGCAAAACTTGAAATTGCGCGAAAAAGCCTTATTTTCAAGTTGTCGAATCAACAGGCCGCTGATTGGCCAGGATAAATAAGATCATGTTTAACTGGATGAAAACCTTCATGTTGATGGCGGCCATCACCGCCCTTTTCGTGGTGCTGGGTGGCATGATGGGCGGCCGTGGCGGCATGTTGTTGGCCTTGGGCTTTGCACTGGTGATGAACTTTGGTGCGTACTGGTTTTCCGACAAAATGGTTTTGCGCATGTACAAAGCCAAGGAAGTCGATGCCAGCAATGCCCCGGAGTTTTACAACATGGTGGCTGAACTTGCGCAGCGCGCAGACATGCCAATGCCGCGTGTTTACCTGATCAATGACAGCGCCCCCAATGCATTTGCAACCGGGCGCAACCCGGAAAACGCGGCTGTGGCTGCAACCACGGGTATTTTGCAGGTGCTTTCCGCGCGTGAACTGCGTGGCGTGATGGCCCATGAACTGGCCCATGTGAAGCACCGCGACATTCTGATTTCCACCATCTCGGCCACCATGGCGGGTGCCATTTCGGCGCTGGCCAACTTTGCGCTGTTTTTTGGTGGGCGAGATGAGAACGGCCAGCCGATGAACCCGATTGCCAGCATTGCCTTGGCCATTCTGGCGCCATTGGCCGCATCACTGATTCAAATGTCAATCTCGCGCGCCCGTGAATACGAGGCTGACCGTGGAGGCGCAGAAATTTGCGGCGACCCGGCAGCCTTGGCCAGCGCACTGGACAAAATTCAACGGTATGCCAAGGGCATTCCGTTCCGTACTACTGAAGCGCACCCGGAAACCGCTCAAATGATGATCATGAATCCACTGTCAGGACAAGGCATAGCCGGCCTTTTTTCGACCCACCCACCCACTGAAGAACGAATCGCCCGCTTGATGGAAATGGCCCGCACTGGCGGTCCGCGTTGAAGCCGGTTCACAGTACGCCACCCAAACTGACAGAAGCCAGTTTGGCGTTTGCCCTGCTCAAGGCCGCGGCAGTCATGACCCGGGTTCTGCGGGAAGGTCGCTCGCTTGACCAAGCCTTGGCCGCTGAAACCAAGGGTGTGAAAACCCCGCAGGCTTTGGGTGCCATTCAAGACCTTGCTTACTTCGGCATGCGCAACCTGGGCCGTGGGCAAGTGTTAACCCGCTTGATCAGCGGCAAAGCGCTGCTAAACCCCGAGCCCTTGAATGAATTGATGGCCTTGGGTTTTGGCTTGCTGTGGGATGACAAAAACCCGAAGTACCCAGCGCACACTGTGGTGGACCAAATGGTGTATGCCTGCACGGGCAGCGAGCAGTTTGCACGCGCGAAGGGCCTGGCCAATGCCTGTTTGCGCAACTTTTTGCGCGATTCAAATACCTGGCGAAGCAAGGCGCTTGAAGACCCGCTGGCGCAGCACAACTTGCCTGTTTGGTGGATTGAAAAACTGAAGGCCAGTCACCCGCAACACTGGGAAACGATGTTGGCACAGGCGCAAAGCCACCCGCCCTTGGTGGTCCGCGTAAACACCCGCAGTATTTCAGCGCCCGCCTATGCCGAGCAGTTAAACGCCGCTGGCATGGAAGCCCGTGTTATCGGTCAGCAGGCCGTTTTGCTGGCCAAGCCAGTGCCTGTTTCTGCCCTGCCCGGCTTTGATTTGGGTCAGGTATCGGTGCAAGACAGTGCTGCGCAATTGGCTTCCCAGTTGCTGAACCCGCAGAATGGACAACGTATTCTGGATGCGTGTGCTGCACCGGGTGGTAAAACAGGCCACTTGCTCGAGCTGGCCGACATTGAACTGGTCGCACTCGATTCGAGTCCACAGCGCCTTGGCAAGGTGGAAGACAATATTCGCCGAATCGCCCCCACCCTGAATGGTCAGTGGGATTTGCGTTTGAAAGTGGCGCAGGCCGAGTTGCTGGATACCTGGTGGGACGGCGTGCCTTTTGACGGTATTTTGGCCGATGTGCCTTGCACGGGTTCAGGCGTGGTTCGTCGCCACCCCGACATTCCCTGGTTGCGCAGACCGGACGATATTGCCAAGTTGTCGCAGATACAACACAAAATACTGAATGCCTTGTGGTCTACCCTAAAGCCGGGCGGTACACTTTTGCTGGTGACCTGTTCCATCTTTCCCGAAGAGGGGCCCCAGTTGGCAAAAGCTTTTCAAGACAATCATCCCGACGCCCTGGCGCAAACTGCGCCCGGATGGGTGTTGCCAGCGGTAATGGGCAATCCCGAGCAAGGCTTTGATGCGTCTCCTGACGGATTCTTCTACGCCAAGTTCGAAAAATCTCCAAGTTCCTGAGGGTGTGCCTTGAAATTTAGCTTGGCCCTACCTTCGTCATGGACCCGCATTGCGCACGGGCTGCTCGGCCTGGTGCTGATGTGTGTCCTGACCGTGGGTTTGGCCCAGCTTGATTCCTCCACCAAGGTGACTGCTGTCAAGCTGGAGCCCAGCAAAGCGCCGGCTCCGGCGGCCTGGAACCTTGCTGCTGAATTTGATATCGAACTGGGTCACAAATTGCGGGAAGCTGTGGACCGGGGTTTGCCCTTGCAGTTCACTGTCGATTTCCAGCTGATGCGTTCGCGCTGGTACTGGGTCGACGAAGAGGTGGTCAGCACCACCTACCCGCTTAACCTGTCTTACAACGCCCTGACCCGCACTTACCGCGTAGTAACCCCCACCAACACCTACAACACCCCGACACTGGAAGACGCCATGCAGCACATGGTAAAGGTTCGCGACTGGGCGGTCATTCCGCGTGATCGAATTGAAATTGGACAGCCTTACACTGCGCAAGTGCGTTTTCGACTGCTGCTGACAGAACTGCCCAAGCCCTTCCAGATCAGTGCACTGGTGAACAGCGAATGGGATTTGTCCTCGGAGTGGCTCAGGTTTGAATTTACGCCCAAGCGCGAGGCCTTGAAATGAATCCCTGGCTGGAAAATACCCGATGGCTGCGTTACACGCTGCTGATTCTGGGTAGCCTGGGTGGAGTTTTGCTGTTTCTGCTGGCCTCGGCCTCATCGAACACCGATTTTTTTGAAAGCAATTACCCGCTGCTGATTACCTTGAACGGCATCATCGCTGCGGGTTTGTTCAGCATTCTGATCTTGCTGATTGTGCGCATGGTGCGCCGGTACCGTGCGGGTGTTTTTGGCTCGCGACTCATGTTGCGCATGTCCTTGTCGTTTGCGCTGATGGGGCTGATCCCCGGTTTTGTGTTGTACCTGGTGTCGGTGCAATTTCTCGCAAAAAGTATCGACAGCTGGTTTGACGTGCGTGTAGATGGTGCGCTGGAATCGGGCTTGAATTTGGGCCAGACTGCGCTGGACAGTTTGATCAATGAACTGGCTTTGAAAGGGCAGTCCATTTCAATCGAGCTTTCACGTGCGACACCCAGCGAGCAATTGCTGGAACTTCCCCGGCTTCGCGATGCGGCCAATGTACAAGAACTCACTTTGCTGACAGAAACCGGGCAAATTCTGGGCAGCTCGGGTGGTCAGCTCGACAGCCTGTTGCCCAGCCTGCCCACGCAGGTGATGTTGCGCCAGGCACTGATGACCAGGCCTTTTCAGCAAATTGAGCCTGACCCCGAAGACCCCGACGGGCGCTTGTACATGCGTGTGGTGGTGCCGATTGCTCCGCCTTTGACCAGTTTTGATTTGGGTCAGCGCTATGTACAAATTATGCACCCCGTGCCCACAACACTTTCGCAGCGGGCCAATGCGGTGCAAAGCGTGTACCGCGATTATCAAGAATTGCAGTTGTCACGTTCGGGCTTGAGAAAAATTTATGGCATTACGCTGACCCTGGCACTGTTGCTCACTGTGTTTGTGTCGGTGGCGGCGGCGTTCTGGCTTTCATCAAGATTGTCCTCTCCTTTGTTGTGGCTTGCCGAGGGTACCAAGGCCCTGGCCAGTGGCAACTTCAAAACCATGCAGCCTGTGAATGCGGATGATGAATTGCGGGAGTTGGTCGATTCATTCAACACCATGACCCGGCAACTGTCGGAAGCGCAGCGCCGATTGCAGGCCAACCAAAATCAGCTCGCGGCCAACAACGATTTCCTGCAAAGTTTGCTGACCAGTTTGTCGGCCGGTGTGCTGGTGCTGGACCACAAGCTGCGCCTGAAAATGTACAACGACGGCGCATTGCGAATTTTTGATCGTTCACTGGCAGAAAACCAAGGCCACCCTCTGGATGACATGCCTGGCCTGGAAGGCTTTGCCATGGCCGTGCGCGCCAGCGTGGCCGACAACCAGGGCAATGAGGGCGAAGAAAGCGGTATTTGGCAAAAGCAGCTGGAAATTCCGCGTGCCTTTGATTCACAAAGCTCAAAATCGATTCTGGTGCGAGGCTCGCGCTTGCCCGGTGAAAAGGCGGGTTACGTGCTGGTATGCGACGACATTACTGCTTTGATTTCTGCACAGCGCACGGCAGCCTGGGGCGAGGTGGCTCGCCGCCTTGCGCATGAAATTAAAAATCCGCTGACGCCGATTCAGCTTTCTGCAGAACGCTTGCAAATGAAGCTGGCTGACAAGCTGCAAGAACCCGAATCGGGAATTTTGCAGCGAGCCACGCGTACCATCGTCAACCAGGTGGAATCACTGAAACGTTTGGTCAACGATTTCCGCGACTATGCGCGTTTGCCACCAGCTGATTTGAAGCCACTGGATTTGAATGACTTGGTGGTCGATGTGTTGGCACTGTACGATGTGCATGTGGGTATTGAAGAACAGGCGGAAAACCGCTTCATTCCAAAATTGACCGAAAAATTACCGCTGGTGGCTGGAGATTCGTCGCAGTTGCGCCAAGTGATTCATAATTTGTTGCAAAATGCACTAGACGCATGTGTCGATTGCGATCAACCCAAAGTGGAAGTGCGAACCGAAGGTTTGAAAGCACCGGAAGGTGAACAGGAACAGTTGGTGGGCGTGAAGCTTGTGGTGGCGGACAACGGGCCGGGGTTCAATCCCGACCTGCTGGCCAAGGCCTTCGAGCCTTACATCACCACGAAAACCAAAGGCACCGGTTTGGGTTTGGCAATCGTTAGAAAAATTGCAGATGAACACAAGGCGCGAATAGCCATTAGAAACAGGGTAGATGCACAAGGGCGGGTGGTTGGTGCGGCGGTGGAATTAACTTTCCCCGTGTTGCAGGACACCTTGAACAATGCCGAACATAGTCAGGCCGCATAAAGAAGGAACTCTCTCACCATGGCGACCATTCTCGTTGTTGATGACGAAATTGGAATTCGAGAACTTTTGTCCGAGATTCTCGGCGACGAAGGGCACGCGGTGCTGCTTGCTGAAAATGCAGGTCAGGCGCGCGCACTTCGTGACCAAGAGCAGCCCGATCTGGTGTTGCTCGATATCTGGATGCCCGACACTGACGGCGTTACTTTGCTGAAAGAATGGTCAGTGAAAGGTCTGTTGACCATGCCAGTGATCATGATGAGTGGCCACGCTACGATCGACACAGCTGTTGAAGCCACGCGCATTGGTGCACTTGATTTCCTGGAAAAACCAATTTCCCTGCAGAAGTTGCTGGGTGCAGTAGAGAAAGGTTTGGCGCGCGGAAAAATGGTGCAATCGGCGCGCGCGCTAATGCAGTCCCAGCCCAAGTCCAACGGCATGGGTAGCACTTCCAACCAGACCAGTGGCGCATCTGTTTCTGCAAGTGGTGGTGTGGCCACAGCGCCCGACTCAAGCCCCTTGGGCCAGGCCTTGGCCGAGTTGTCGACACTCGACCTGGATGCCCAACTGCGCGATGCCCGTGATTCATTTGAACGTATTTATTTTGAATACCACCTGCGCCTGGAAAATGGCAGCATGACGCGTCTGGCCGAGCGCACCGGCATTGAGCGCACACACTTGTATCGCAAACTCAAGCAGCTGGGCGTAGAAGTAGGCCGCACCGCGCGCAAAAATATCGCATGAAAATTATCATCGTCGGCGCCGGGCGTGTGGGGGCCAGCCTCGCGGAAAGCCTGGTGTCCGAACACAACGACATCACCCTGATCGACCCGGACCCCAGGGTACTCGCCGATCTTCAAGACCGCTACGATCTGCGTACCATCGCTGGCAACGGCGCTTTGCCGCGCGTGCTGAAACAGGCCGGTGCCGAAGATGCAGACATGTTGGTGGCTGTGACCCGCAGCGACGAAACCAATTTGGTCGCTTGCCGCATGGCGGCCCTGATGTTCAATGTGCCCCGCCGAATTGCCCGTGTGCGCTCGCCTGAGATGATGGAGCAAGCGCATTTGCATGGTGACGAGGGCTTTAATGTGGACCACGTCATTTGCCCCGAGCAAAGCGTGACCAATCACATTGAGCGCCTAATCGAATTTCCCGATGCCTTGCAGGTGCTTGATTTCGCAAACGGCAAAGTAACGTTGGTTTCTGTGCGGGCTTACGCTGGCGGACCGTTGGTTTCCCACCCCATTGAAGACATTCGCAAGCACTTGCCCAAAGTAGACGTTCGCATTGTGGCATTGTTCCGCGAGAACCAGCCTGTGGCGGTTGAGGGCTACACCATGATTCAGCCCGGCGACGAGGTGTTTTGCCTTTCGGCCACCGAGCATGTGCGCACGGTGATGGCGGAACTTCGTCGCATGTCCAAACCCGTCACCAAGGTGATGATTGCCGGCGGCGGCAACATTGGTTTACGCCTGGCCCGTAGCCTGGAAGAAAACTACCAGGTGAAGGTGATTGATGCCGACCGCAAACGTTGTGAAGACCTGGCGAGTCAGCTGGGCTCGCGCACCCTGGTGTTGTATGGCGATGCCACCGACGAAGACTTGCTGGCCGAAGAAAATGTGCAAGATGTGGACACCTTCATTGCACTGACCAATGACGATGAAAACAACATTATGTCGTCCTTGTTGGCCAAGCGCATGGGCGCACGTAGGGTAATCGCCCTGATTCAGCGCAAGGTATATGCCGAGCTGGTGCAGGGTGGGCAAATCGACATTGCACTGGCGCCTTCGAATGCCACACTCAGTGAATTGCTCAAGCACATCCGCCGGGGAGATGTGGTGGCTGTTCACCGATTGCGCCGTGGTGTTGCGGAAGCCATTGAAACCATTGCGCACGGCGATTCCAAGTCGTCGAAAGTGGTGGGCCGTGCCATTGAAAAAATCGACATGCCCAAGGGTGCAGTGATTGGTGCGATTGTGCGTGGTGACAAAGTGATCATGGCGCACCACGATACGGTGATTGAGGCTGAAGATCACATCATTACGTTTGTAGAAAACCGCAAATTGGTGCCGCAGGTGGAAAAACTGTTCCAGGTCGGTGTGGGGTTCATCTAGCGTGGCGCTGGCATCATGAGGAATTCTTTTTTTCCAGTCGTCACGGTTCTGGGGTTCGCGGTTGCGCTGTTCTCAGCCGCGTTTCTGGTGCCTCTCGCGTATGCATTCATTACCAATGAACCGACTGTTGAGGCTTTTGCCACTGGTTTCCTGATTACCTTCTCAGTGGGCGTTGGTTCACATTTGTTGACCCGCAAGTTCAAGCGTGAATTGCAGCCACGAGACGGTTTCTTGTTGGTTTCGATGGTGTGGGCAGGGCTTCCTGCATTTTCAACCATTCCGCTCATGATTTTTTTCCCGGATCTCAGCTTGACTGATGCCTACTTTGAAATGGTGTCGGCGCTGACCACGACCGGGGCAACGGTGTTAACCGGGCTGGACGACATGCCCGCCAGTATAAATATTTGGCGATCCCTGCTCGCATGGATGGGTGGCATGGGCATCCTGGTGTTGGCCGTAGCCATTCTGCCGTTGTTGGGAGTGGGTGGTTCACAGGTGTTCAAGGCTGAAACCCCGGGGCCCATGAAAGACAGTAAATTGACACCGCGAATTACGGAAACCGCAAAGTCGCTGTATCTGGTTTATTTTGTGTTGTCGCTTGCCTGCGCGATCAGTTACAAGTTGGCAGGCATGACCTGGCTGGATGCTTTCATGCACTCGGGTACCACCATGTCCCTGTCGGGTTTTTCTTCACATGACTCGAGCTACGCCTACTTTGATTCGGCGGCGATTGAAATGGTGGCAGTGACATTCATGTTGGTTGCCGGGATTAATTTCTCCATTCACTTTCTGGCTTGGCGTGGAAAATCATTTCGACCGTATTCAAATTGTCCAGAAGCGAAGTGGTTTTTGTTGTTGATGTTTGTGTCGGTGATGTTCATTACTGTTTATTTACTTGCACACCAGCAGTACACCACTTTCAGCGAAGCATTCCGATACAGTTTGTTCAATGTGGTGTCAGTGGCCACAACCACAGGATTTGCCAATACTGATTACGGCCAATGGCCTTTGTTTGCGCCTTTGTTGATGATTTTCCTCAGTATATTTTCCACCGCAGCAGGATCGACAGGTGGCGGTATCAAAATGCTGCGTGCGGTTATTTTGTTTCAGCATGCGGTGGGTGAGCTTTCACGTATCTTGCATCCGCGTGCAGTTAATCCTGTTCGTATTCGTGGCAGCGCAGTCAATTCGCAGGTGATTTCGGGTGTGCTTGCATTCATGTTGATGTACGGCATGAGCATCATCACCATCACCATGATTCAAATGTTCACCGGACTGGAACCAATTGCAGCGCTGACTGGCACAATTGCCATGATCAACTGTCTTGGCCCAGCCTTAGGCGAGTTGGGGCCAGCTTCCAATTTCGCAGGCCTCGGTGATTTTCAAACATGGGTTTATTCCTTTGCCATGTTGTTGGGCCGCCTGGAAATGTTCACCATTCTGGTGCTGTTCACGCCAGCATTCTGGCGCAAATGAAAACGCATGTTTTCCTGGTGCCTGGCCGCAACCCGGAAGCGAGAGCCCGGCGAATTGAAGCACTGCTTTCCGAGCAGGCCGGCGTTGGCAAAATTACATTGATGGCCAGTACCGAAATTTTTTCCTACACCTCGGTGGAGGCTCAAGCAGAGTTGTTTCGGCTGGACGCTGAGCGCAAAGCGCGCGGTATTCACGTGCTGCGGCTCAGCCCCGGTTGCTTGTGTTGTTCCTCCAAACTGGTGCTGACAACCCACCTAGCTCGCACCTTAAGATTGAATCAACCCGATGTATTGTTAATGGAACTGGAAAGCCAAAGCCACCCGGAACAGGTGTTACAGTTATTAAAAGAGCCTCAATGGAATGATTGGTTTGCCGATATAACACTTGTGGAGGATGTTGCGTAAGGGGTTAGACGCCCAAGGCGTGGCCTTGAAATTGCTAGATAGATCACCATATTCAACCTGAAAGTATTATTTGGAGGTTTGCGATGTTAATGATGATTGATAGCCCCTTTTACTGCGTGGTGGATTTGGTCATGAGCGAGGGGCAACCCAGCCTTGGCATTGAAATCGTG
>JAHJCM010000015.1 GCA_018812945.1 Gammaproteobacteria bacterium
CTTCTATACTGCGTGTTGTGTTTACTTGGCCGCAGCGGTGCAGTTTCGATGAAAATTCTGGTGATTGAAGACGAAAAAAAACTGGCCAGCTACCTTCAGAAAGGGTTGAGCTCGGAAGGCTTCGTGGTGGATGTTGCCCACAACGGTGTTGACGGTTTGCACCTGGCCACCGAGGGCCATTACGAACTCATTATTCTGGATGGCATGTTGCCCGACCTGGATGGCCTGGGCGTTTTGGCCGCCTTGCGCCAAACCATGAACATTCCCGTACTTATGCTCACGGCCCGTTCCATGGTTGAAGACCGTGTGAAATGTTTGCAGGCGGGTGCAGACGATTACCTGACCAAGCCTTTCGCTTTCTCCGAATTGGTGGCCCGTGTGCATGCATTGGCCCGCCGTGCGCAAGGCCAACCCAGCGCCACTGCCGACAGCAGCCACCTCGGCCTGGCGGATCTTGAACTGGATGCTGTAAAGCGCCAGGCCAAGCGGGCTGGGCAAGATTTGCGTTTGACCGCCAAAGAATTCAGCCTCTTGTGGTTGCTGTTGCGCCGAAAAGGCGAGGTGCTTTCTCGCACTGAGTTGGCAGAACTGGTGTGGGACATGCACTTTGACAGTGAAACCAATGTAGTTGATGTGGCAGTGCGCCGTTTGCGCAGCAAAATGGATGAGCCATTTGACCAGCCCCTCCTTCACACTGTCCGTGGAATGGGTTATGTGCTGGAATTGCGCGCCAAGGGAGACGAATCGTGAGGCGTTCGATTGCGCGGCGGTCGTCATTGCAAATGTCGATTCTCAGCATTCTGGGCGTTGGGCTGATCGCCGTATTTGGTTACCACTGTGTCTGGATGTGGCAGGAGGTTCGTCATCAGGAATCGCTGGAACGCACGGCCACAGCTGTTGAGCAAGTGTTGATTCGAAACAGCGATATGTTGCCCACTGACATGTGGAGAAGCGTGGATGAGTTGCTGGTTAATCTGGGCAATGTACGCGCCAAGGTGCACGGTGATGAGGGCCAGGTGCTTTACGGCCCGCAGGTCTTGCTTAGCCAGGTGAAATACAAGAAAACCTACATGTATTCCCTGGCTGGTTTGGGCGGAACCATGCCGATGCGCGACCTGGAACTTGCCATGGATGTGTCGGAAGATAAAAAGTTTCTGGGTTTTATCGGCGTTGTGTTTGCCATCGCGGCGGTGGTGTGGGGCCTGTTCATCATGCTTCTCAGTGGCACCCTGGCCCGGTTCGAACTCAAACCTTTGAACAAGTTCGGCAGGAAGATTGCAAGTTTCGATCCGTCGGATTTGACAGCTCGCATTCGCAGCGACAATGAGCCTGAAGAGTTGTACCCGGTGATTGAACAGTTCAACAAGTTGATGGGCAAGGTAGGGCAGTATCAGGAACAGTTGCGATCGTTTAACTCCAATGTGGCCCATGAGTTGAACACGCCATTGTCCAGCCTCACGGTCAGCCATGAGTTGCTGCTTCGCGAAAAAAATCCGGACCCCGAACATTTGAAAGAGGCCTTGCACAGCCATCTCGAAGAACTGCAACGCATGAACCGCATTATTCAAAGCATGCTGTTTTTGTCGCATGCCAGCCAGGGTCAGTACAACGATTTTCGCTGGGTTGAAAAGTTAAGTGAACCAGTGATGACGGTGATGGACTACATGGAGGCGATGCTGGAAGAAAAGCATTTGCATTTTGAATTGCAGGGCGATGCTTCAGCACGTATTGATTCGGAATTGATCAAGCGGGCTTTGTCCAACCTCGTGTCCAATGCGATTCGCTATGCCGAAGAGGGAAGCACAATTCACGTTCACATTGAAAAAACGATGGCACAAGAATTTGTTGCGGTAACCGTGAGAAACAAGGGTGTGTGTATCCCGGAGAAGAGCATGCCTCATTTGTTTGAGCCCTTTTACCGTGTGGACCAGTCACGCAATGAAAGCGGACACAATCATGGCCTGGGCCTGGCGATTGTTGCAGCCATTGCCCGTTTACATGGAGGCGAGCCTTTTGCCAGATGCAATGGCGTGTGGGTAGAGATCGGGTTTTCATTGAAGCAGGGTGTCCTACCCGCGCTTGCAGAGGTTTGAATGGCCTGTGTTAGACTAAAGCAATTGAAGTTTGGTATTTTCATCCAATGATGCGTCGAATTGGTGTTCATGTGTTGCTGTTGTGTGCGCTCATGTTTCAAAGCATGGCCCACGCAGTGCCCTGTTGCGCCGAGATGCAAAGCAGCCAGTATTCCAAGGCTGTTCAAGTGGATGAGGGTTGCGTAGCGGGTTCCCCCCTGTGTTGCGCATTGCCCTCCTTGCCGTTCTCCGCGGCAGTGGTAGCACGTCAAAGCCCATCGCCTGTGTATGTGGCCATCGAACAAATCTTTCAAATTTCTTTTCAGCAAACTTCTCCCGAGCGCCCGCCCCGGGTTTGATCCCCTTTGAATTCTACTGAGCGTTGGATGGGCTGTCCGGGCACTCCAACTCCGTAATTGTTTCTCATGGCTGGTATGCCATGCGGGAGAACCCCATGTCGGGTAAAAGTTATTTATCGAGAATTGTGCTGGCTGTGTTGGCCTTGTTTGTGCTGTTCAATTTCGGTTGCGTCATTGCCGCGCAACAGTACACGCTAGAGCAAGCCCTGGCTGCCCCAGAAACTCCAGCTTCCAGTACGCCACTTAGCCTGGGCCGCGCGCTTGAACTGGCCGAGCAGCGCTCTGAAGCGGTACGCGCCCAAAAGGCTGCTGCACAGGCAGCCCGAAGTGAAGCCGTGGCGGCGGGCGAATTGCCCGACCCCATGTTGAACCTGGAAGTGACCAACATTCCGACCAACGGGCCTGACCAGTTTAGTCTGGCTGCCGACTTCATGACCATGCGCGGGGTGGGTATTTCGCAGACCTTCACGCGGCAAGACAAACGCAAGGCTCAGGCCAATGTATTCACAAAGAATGCTGAGGTGGCCCAAGCCAGCCAGTTGTTGGCTTTAAGCCGGTTGAGAACCGGGACGGCACAGGCCTACCTGGACCGTTTTTACTTGCAGCAAATGCTTGAGCTGCTGCAAAGCCAGCGCACCGAGTTGCAGTTGCAAATAGACGCAGCCGATGCCTTGTACCGTGCAGGCAAAACACCCCAAACAGAGGTGTTCACTGCGCGAACAGAGCTTGGTTTGCTCGATCTGAGAATTCAGGACACCCAGGCCATGCTGGCCAATGCCAAGGCCGATTTGCACCGGTGGGTGGGCAACGCAGCAGCTGCTGATTTGACGGGTGGCGCTGATCTTGCCCAGTCGAGTCTTGGCAACGCAGATTTGGCTGAAAGACTGAATCAACATCCGGAGATTCTGGCGCTACAAAAGGCAGAGGATGCCGCGTTGGCAAATGCCGAAGTGAAGTTGCAGGAGAAATCGGCCGACTGGACCTTGTCGGTGATGTATGCAGGTCGAGGTCCTGAGTTTTCAGAAATGCTGACCCTGGGGGCTTCCCGTCCATTGTTTGTCGATCAAAGTTCTCGGCAAGACCAAGCCGTGGCTGCCGCGAACTCAATGGCAGCAAAAGCGCGTTCCGAGCGTGTGGAGTTGTACCGGAGCTATCTGGCGCAAACACAGCGCTGGCAGCAAACCTGGCAAAGCAATTTGAAGCGTGTGGCTGATTTTGACCGCAGCCTGATTCCGCTGACCGAGCAACGAACCCAGGCTGCGCTGGACGCTTACCGTGGCAATACCGGAACCCTGAGTGGGGTGCTGGCAGCCCGCCGCATGGAATTGGACATGCGCATGGAAAAACTGCGCATTCAAATGGACACAGCCAAGCTGTGGTCCGAACTGGAATTCTTGATTCCCCAAGAGGTACAACAATGAAAAAGACGCATATCGCAATTGGCGTGCTCGCATTCGCAGCACTGGCGGGCGGGGGCTACGGCCTGTGGGCACTGGGCATGAACCAGGGCATGGAAATGATGTCTGCACCCATTGGTGCAGCAACTGAGGGAGGTGCAACTGGTGAAGTGACCTCAGGTGGACCAGGTACCGGCGGACAAGATCCTTCAACCTGGAACATTCCGCAAGGTGAAGCCGCCACGCGCCGCCACATGGAAAGCGGCATCAAGGCAGGCGATATCGATCCTGAAACCGGGCTGGCCGTGCAGTATTACCACGATCCCATGGTGCCTGGCCGCAAATTCGATTCACCCGGCAAAAGCCCCTTCATGGACATGATGCTGGTGCCCGCTTACTCGGGCGCAGATTCAGCAGACAGCAGCAGCGTCAAGGTGAGCCCGCGTATTCAACAGAATTTGGGTATACGTACCGCAACAGTGGCCATGGGTATGTTGGCTCCAGAAATCAGCGCCAGTGGTTCGGTGCAGTGGAACGAGCGTGAGCGGGTGGTGATTCAATCCCGTGCCATGGGTTACGTGGAAAACCTCAATGTGACAGCCACACTGGATGCCGTAAAGCAGGGGCAAACCCTGTTAGCCGTGTATGTGCCCGACTGGATTGCAGCGCAAGAGGAGTTTCTGTCGCTTCAGAAAATGCGGGGTAGTAATTTGCAGCCTTTGATCGATGCCGCGCGCCAACGCATGTTGCAAGTGGGCATGAGCCATGCGCAAA
Organism: Gammaproteobacteria bacterium; assembly: GCA_018812945.1. Taxonomy (GTDB): domain Bacteria; phylum Pseudomonadota; class Gammaproteobacteria; order Burkholderiales; family Burkholderiaceae_B; genus Limnobacter. The sequence continues at coordinate 4,603 of JAHJCM010000015.1, forward strand.
TTCGGCAAGTTGAGCAAAGTGGGCGAACACAACCCCGCGTGGCCATTGTTGCACCCCGCAGTGGCGTGGTGACCGAGCTGATGGTGCGCGAGGGCATGACCGTTCAGCCCGGCATGACCCTGATGGAGATCAACGGGCTGGCAACTGTGTGGGTGCAAGCCGAAGTGCCCGAGGGGCAAGCTGTTTACGTGCGGCCTGGCGTCAATGTGGTGGCCAATGCCCAGGCCATACCCGGCCAAACCTTTGAAGGCACGGTGCAGGCAGTACTTCCCCAGATCAATAGCAACTCCCGCACTGTACTGGCCCGTATCGTGTTGAAGAATCCACAGCAAAGGCTGTTGCCCGGTATGTTTGTTCAAACCCGTTTCATGGATTCAAGCCGGGCACAAACTCTCATCATTCCCTCGGAAGCCGTCATTCAAACTGGCCGCCGCGCGGTGGTCATGTTGGCCAATGAGGAAGGCCGCTTTACGCCAGTTGAAATCAAAACAGGCATTGAGTTCGACGGGAAAACCGAAGTGCTGGAAGGCTTGCAACCCGGCCAGGAGGTGGTGCTTTCTGGCCAGTTCCTGATCGACTCCGAGGCAAGTTTGCGCGGGCTTGAGGCGCGCCTGAATCAACCCGAATCCAGTCCGGATTCTTCCTCTACAACGCACACCACACCGGGGGTGGTGGAGTCCTTGAGCGAGAATGCAGTTACCGTAACACACCCGCCAGTGTCCAGCCTGGGCTGGCCTGAGATGACGATGGAATTCAGGTTGCCTGAGCCCTCAAAAATGCCGCGTCAAAAACTGCAGGTTGGGGATCAGATCAATATGGAATTCCGGATGCAGGAAGGAGACATTCCCCAAGTTGTGCGCATCCAGCCGATCGATTCCGAAACAAAACAAAGTGGGGGTAAATAATGATTGCCTTCATTATTCGGTGGTCCATTGCTAACCGTTTGCTGGTGTTGATTGCCACGGTCATGATCAGTGCCTGGGGTATGGTGTCGTTGTACAAAACCCCACTGGATGCTTTGCCCGATTTATCCGATGTGCAAGTGATTGTGCGCACCAGTTACCCGGGGCAGGCGCCACAAATTGTTGAGAATCAGGTGACCTACCCGCTGACCACCACCATGTTGTCTGTGCCCGGTGCGAGAGACGTACGCGGTTTCTCGTTTTTCGGCGACAGTTTTGTCTACATTATTTTTGAAGATGGTGTGGACTTGTACTGGGCGCGTTCCCGGGTGCTGGAATACTTGAACCAGGCCCAAAGCAGTCTTCCAGCGGGTGCCAAAAGCGCCTTGGGACCCGATGCCACCGGCGTGGGCTGGATTTATCAATACGCCCTGCAAGACACCACCGGCAATCTGGATGTCTCGCAACTGCGGGCTCTTCAAGACTGGTTTTTGCGTTATGAACTGAAAACCGTGGAGGATGTGGCCGAGGTGGCTTCGGTAGGCGGTTTTGTGAAGCAGTACCAAGTGGTACTCGACCCTCAAAAGCTGGCGGGCTACGGCATTACGCTGGATGAAGTCATCAAGGCCATCAACGAAGCCAATCAGGAAGCGGGAGGCTCGGTTATTGAACTGGGCGAAGCGGAGTACATGGTGCGCGCCACAGGTTACCTGGAGAATCTTGACGATTTTCGTTCGGTTCCCCTGAAAAGCGGTGCAACCGGTATTCCTGTTCAACTCGGCGACGTTGCACGCATCCAGATTGGACCTGAAATGCGTCGCGGCATTGGTGAGTTGAATGGCGAGGGCGAATCAGTGGGTGGCGTCATTGTGATGCGGTCCGGTAAAAATGCCCTCCAAACCATCGACGCGGTCAAGGTCAAACTGGAAAGCCTGAAAGCCGGTTTGCCCAAAGGGGTTGAAATCGTGCCGGTGTATGACCGGTCTACCCTGATCAACAACGCCATCGACAACCTCAGCTTCAAATTGCTTGAAGAGTTCATCGTGGTGGCGCTGGTGTGCCTCGTTTTCCTGTTGCACTTTAGGTCTGCGTTTGTGGCGATTGTCTCCTTGCCTTTGGGTGTGTTGGTGTCGTTCATTGTGATGGAGCAGCAAGGTGTGAATGCCAACGTGATGTCGCTGGGGGGCATTGCGATTGCCGTGGGGGCCATGGTGGACGCTGCACTGGTCATGATTGAAAATGCGCACAAACACCTCGAGCAGTGGTCACACGACAATCCTGGAAAACACCTGACTGGCGCCGAACGCTGGCGAGTCATTGGCGATGCATCCATCGAAGTAGGCCCCGCATTGTTTTCTTCTTTGTTGGTGATCACGCTCAGCTTCATTCCCGTGTTCACGCTTGAAGCGCAAGAGGGACGTTTATTTTCTCCTTTGGCGTTTACTAAAACCTATGCCATGGCGGCCTCGGCGGGTTTGGCCATTACACTGATCCCGGTGTTGATGGGGTATTTGATTCGCGGGAAAATTCCACACGAGAATTCCAACCCAATCAATCGGGGGTTAATCGCAGCCTACCGCCCTGCATTGGATGCCGTGTTGAAGTTTCCCAAAGTAACTGTGGCAGTGGCCATCGTATTGTTGGGTATCAGCCTCTACCCGCTTAGCCAGCTGGGCAGTGAATTCATGCCGCCATTGGACGAAGGCGATTTGCTGTACATGCCCACCGCTTTGCCAGGTTTGTCAGCGGGCAAGGCTGCCGAATTGTTGCAACAAACCGACCGCTTGATCGCCACGTTACCCGAGGTAGAGTCGGTCTACGGCAAAGCAGGACGTGCTGAATCAGCAACAGACCCCGCACCCATGGAGATGTTTGAAACCACCATTCAGTTCAAGCCCAAAAGTGAATGGCGAGAGGGCATGACAGCCGATATGTTGGTAGACGAGCTGGACAAAATTGTACGCGTACCTGGCCTAACCAACATTTGGGTGCCCCCTATTCGCAACCGCATCGACATGTTGGCCACTGGCATTAAAAGCCCGGTGGGTGTGAAGGTGACGGGTGCAGACTTGGGTACCATCAACAAGGTGGCCGTGGACATTGAAAAGGCCGTAAAAAATATAGAGGGAGTGAGTAGCGCATTCGCTGAACGCCTCACTGGCGGGCGTTATGTGGATGTTGATATTGACCGTGACCTGGCTGCGCGCTACGGCATGAACATATCCGATATTCAATCGATTATTTCAAGCGCAGTGGGTGGCATGAACATTGGTGAAACGGTGGAAGGTTTGCAGCGTTTTCCAATCAATGTGCGTTACCCGCGTGAATTGCGCGATTCACTGACCCGCCTGCGTGCCTTGCCAATTTACACCGGTTCAGGCCAGCGCATTGTGTTAGGCGATGTTGCCAAAATCAGCATCACCGATGGGCCACCCATGTTACGCAGTGAAAACTCCCGATTGGCGGGCTATGCGTACATCGACATTCGCGGGCGCGACCTTCAATCAGCTGTGCTTGATATGCAGCGTGTGGTCGCCGAGCAGGTGGAACTGCCTGCGGGCTATTCCATTTCATGGTCAGGGCAGTTTGAATATCTGGAGCGTGCAACGGCCAAGTTGAAGCTGGTGGTGCCATTTACCCTGCTGATTATTTTTGTGTTGTTGTACATGACATTCAAAGTAGTGGATGAAGCTTTGCTGATTATGGCAACGCTGCCATTTGCATTGGTTGGCGGCGCATGGCTGTTGTGGCTTCTTGAGTTCAATTTGTCAGTGGCGGGAGCTGTGGGCTTCATTGCACTGGCGGGGGTGGCTGCAGAATTTGGCGTCATCATGCTGCTGTACCTGAATCAAAGCTGGGCAAGTCGGGTGAAGCGTGGCCTGATAGGCGAGGATGATCTACTGGATGCAATTCGCGAAGGTGCAGTGCTGCGTGTTCGACCCAAAGCAATGACTGTGCTTACCATTCTTGCGGGCCTGATACCTATTATGTGGGGTACAGGTACGGGAAGTGAGGTAATGCAACGGATTGCCGCACCCATGGTAGGTGGTATGGTCAGTGCACCGTTGTTGTCGATGTTCGTGGTGCCTGCGGTGTTTTTGCTGATGCGGCGCAGTCAAACCCAAAAGCCCGATTAACTTTTTCGGCCCACCAGGTACACAACGCCTTGTGGGCCGTAAGATTCACTGTGCAGTTCGTTCAGCGCAAGATGGAACACATCGCCTGCTTCATAGTGGGTGATACGACCAGCACATTCAATTGAAATAGTACCTTCAAGAATCAAAGCTTTTGCCTCGAATGGGTGGCGGTGATCACCCAATCCAGTGTTGCCCTCCCGAGTAACTGTGACCACCTCTGAAAAGCCGGCCAATTCGAGCTCTCTGAGAAATTCTTCTTTTGATTTGTTCATGTGTAAACGCAGATCAAAGTTTGACGTTGAATAAGGTGCAGCTCGACAACCATTATCCTAACCTTACTTCAAAAGGTGTTCGCCATGTTCAACCAACGCAGCAGGTCGCGCTCCCTGTCGTTCGATTCAAATCGACGGCAGGGCTCGTTTCTGGGCAAAGTCAGTAAATTTCTTTTTGTGTTGTTCAGTTTGATGGTCGTCACCGCACTCACTTTGTTTGGTGTGTCTTCCTGTCAGGAAAAAGCGGCGGCCCAGCAGGTACTGTCGTACACATCGAAAAACAATTGCGAATTCCGGTTTGAGGGCGTCGGCCACACCCTGATCGAAAATCACTGCGGTAACAGTGCCGGAGTGTATTTCATGACGCCACAGGGCTTGCACACTGCGCCGTTGATCGATCCCGAAGTCAGCACTCTGGTGAGCCAGCACGGTTGTGAAGCCCCCAACAGCTGTGTATTTAATCTGGAAATGAAGACCCGTGCCATCAGTGGCCAGTTTGATTACACCATCAATGGCAAGCAGGGTTTTTACAGTTTTGAATGGCCTCGGGACGAGCAACCTCGCCTGGTAGAAAGCAGCAGTGCATCCAATAAGTCTTGAGTCACAATAATTTAAATAATCTCCGAAAGGTCCGTTTCATGGGCCTTTCGGCTTAGGTCTACTCCCTTCCTTCGGCTTGTTACAGTCAGCGTCATAAAAGTTTCACAGCCCCTTCGTACACTTTGCGCATTGTCTACATGTCTAGATCACTGCCATGACCCTGTACGCCCTTGCTCGAGATACCGGTGAAGCCCTTTACTTCCAGATTGCCCGTCAACTGGAGCAGGAAGTGCTGCGCAACTACCAACCTGGTGATGGCTTGCCTGCCGAGGGCGAGCTGGCAAAGAACTATGGCGTAAACCGCCATACCCTGCGTCGCGCCATCGATGAATTAGTTGATTCAGGTCTTTTGGAGCGTCGCCACGGCAAAGGTGTGTTTGTGCTCGACACTTACCTTGATTACCAAATTGGCCAGGGCACTCGGTTTACCGAAAACCTGGCTGCACATGGCATGCAAGCCGAAGACATTGTTCACAAACGGCAAGTGATACCGGCTATTCATCGCGTGGCCGAGCGTTTGAACATCGCCGTGGCTGACCCGGTTGTGTGGATTGAATCGGTGCGTACGGGCGAAGGTCGCCCATTGTGTGTGATCTCTCATTTCCTGCCTGCCGCCAAATTCCCGAATCTTGAAAACCTGTACGAAGGCGGATCGCTGCATGCCTTGTTGAAAAAAGAATACGGCTGCACGCCACGCCGCACGGAGAGTTTGGTGACCTCCGTGTTGCCACAAGGTGATGATGCGCGCTTGCTGAGCATGCCTCAAAACCGCCCTGTGCTTCGTGTGAAAAGCCTGAACCTGTGTAGCAAAACTGGTGAGCCCGTGGAGTACGCCATCACGCGATTCCGCGCGGATCGAATTCAATTGCGCATTAATCCTTAATTCTCTGGAGCCATTCATGATTTCCAAACGCAACATCCTGAAAACCCTCACTGCGCTGGCTGTTGCAGCGGCATTCACACCGGGTCTGACCTTCGCTCAGGTCCAAAACGACGGCAGCGCCAACAAACCCCTGCGCGTGGTGTTGATTCCCGCCGATGGCGGCACTGAAGACGGTACCAAGAAAGATTTCCAACCCGTGTTCAGCGCAATTACGCAGGCAACCGGCATCAACTTTGACATCAAGGTCGGACAAAGCTATTCAGCCGCAGTGGAAGCCATGTGCAGTGGCGCAGCTGACATTGCCTTTTATGGCCCAGCCACGTACCTGCAGGCCAAGGCACGCGGTTGCGCCGAATTGTTGGCACTCGCTGTACGTGGTGGTGGTTCGGTGTACTACAGCGGTATTTTTGCGCGCAAAGACGCCAACGTGAACAGCATCAACGACATCAAAGGCAAACGCATTGCGCTCGGTGATGTGAACAGCACGTCCAGCTTCAATGTGCCCGTGGCCATGATGATGGAAGGCGGCGTGAAGCCCTGGGCAGATGCGAAAACCCTGAACATGGCGGGCAGTCACGCCAACGTATTGAATGCGCTGAATGAAGGTTTGGCCGATGTGGGTGGTGCTTCTTTTGATTCATTCGAGAAAGCAGTGAATGCCAAGGCCATCGACCCCAACAAATTCAAGGTGGTCGCGAAAAGCACGCCCATTCCCTACCCGCCACTGGCCATTCACCCGAAGGTGAATGCCGAGGTCAAGGCCAAGCTTCGCACGGCATTCGACACCGTGCACACCATGCCCGGCATTACCAAAGACCAGATCCGCGGTTACGGCGGCACGCGTGTTGATGCCTACACCTCGAAAGTCAGTGAAGAAGACATGGCCAATGCCGGCAAGTTGTTTGACCTGGTTACCGAGAACGTGAAGCAAGACTTGATGGCCAAGGCTAGCAAGCGATAAAGGAGCACACCATGATTGAGTTCAACACCATTTCCAAGCAGTGGGTCGATGGCACGCATGCACTGAGCTATGTCTCCTTGCAGATTCCAAAAGGCCAGTTTTGCGTCATTCTCGGCCCTTCAGGTGCGGGCAAGTCTACCTTGCTGCGCGCAGTCAACGGCTTGGTCAAGCCCACACAGGGTTTCGTGAGAATTGATGGCGAGGTGTTGAACTCAAGTACAGAAAAAATGCTGCGCCAACGTGTGGCAATGATTCACCAGCACTTCAATTTGTCGCCCCGTTTAAGTGTAGCCTCCAATGTGTTGGCGGGCTTGTTGCCCAAAGTCAGTATGGCGCGTGCATTGTCGGGTTGGTTTGAACCTGAACAACGCGACAAGGCTTGCGCACTGGTTGAGCAAGTTGGCCTGAGACCTGAACACTTGACCCGCCGTGCAGGCGATTTGTCGGGTGGTCAGCAGCAGCGCGTGGGCATTGCGCGTGCCTTCATGCTGGATCCTGAAGTTGTACTGGCCGATGAGCCCGTGGCTAGTCTGGATCCGAAAATTTCTGCCGACATTCTTGGCCTGATTCGGGACGCTGCACGCGAGCGCGGTGCCACGGTGTTGTGCAGCTTGCACCAAGTGGATTTGGCACGTGAGTTTGGCGATCGAATTGTGGGCATGCGCAACGGCAAGGTGGTGTTTGATGGCACCCCGGCTGAATTCACCGATGCCAAAGTGAACGACCTGTACCACGGCGCGCGTTGGGAAGATACCCCTGCCGATGATGAAGAAATTGAACTGCAAGTCCCGGGTTTGCGCCTGGCCACTGCTTGAATACCCCATACGGAAAAACAACCATGAGTAGCAAACCCATTCCCATGCCGCCCCCGGGTACGGAGCTGCGTTGGCGGCTTGAAGCCCCCTACAGCGCCAAACACCTGTTGATTCTGATTTGTGTGTTCGCTTTGTTGTTGGTGACCGGCCACCGCACCGAGATGGACAAAATGGTCAACATGACCAGCCAGGCTTTTGGCAATTTGATGGGATTCAACGACGATTCCCAAGTGGTGCGCGGCTTCTCCCGCGTGGGCGAGGTGATGTGGCCACCCGTTGTGGCCACGCAGGAAGAAACCAACCGCCTGCCCGATCTGGATCGCGAGAACTTACCCGGCTTTGCGTACATTGAAACGCAGGAAATTACCACGCAACGCATGAACACCGACACGCTGGAAATGGAAAGCGTGACAGAAACCCGAGAGGTGCTGGTGCGCCCATTGGGTTATGTGTGGGACGTGTTTGTGAAAATGATTCAAACACTGGAAATTGCGTTTTGGGGCACGATTATTTCTGTGGTGCTGTCCATTCCACTGGCTTATTTCGCGGCGGTGAATTACAGCCCCAACAAATTCACATACACGGCAACACGTGGCCTGATCAGTTTGTTGCGATCAATGCCCGAACTCATTGTGGCGCTTTTTTTGGTGCTGGCTTACGGGTTCGGCCCTATCGCCGGGGTACTGGCCCTGGGTTTTCATGCAGCGGGTTTTTTGGGCAAGTTTTACGCAGAAGACATTGAAAATGCAGACCGTAAACCTCAGGAAGCGCTCGAGGCGATTGGTTCCGGCAAGTTTAAAACCTTGTGGTACGGCGTGATTCCACAAGTGTTTCCACAGTACATCGCCTACACCGCCTACATTCTGGATCGCAATTTGCGCATGGCCACTGTAATTGGCTTGGTGGGTGCCGGCGGTATTGGTCAGGAACTGAAAGGCCGATTTGATCTGTTCCAGTATGGCCATGTCATGACCATTTTGATTGCAATTTTCATCTTCGTGTTTGTGCTCGATCAATTGTCGGCACGCATTCGCGCCAAGTTGATTTAAGGGAAGCGACA
>JAHJCM010000142.1 GCA_018812945.1 Gammaproteobacteria bacterium
AACCACACGGCATGAATTGAAAAACCATGGATTTGCGGCGAAGTCCAAGATTGTAACCAATTACTATTCTTTTGCCCAGCCCTTTTTGCGGAAAAAATCAAAAAGGTGGGCGATTGTTGAGTCGATACGAATACCCGCAGTTGGGGCCGACCACCACATGGTCTACCAATTCTATGTCAACCAGTGCCAAGGCTGAATAAAGTTCACGGGTCAGGCGGTCATCAGCGCTGCTGGGAGTGCAGCAGTCGCTGGGGTGATTGTGCGCCATCATGATGCGGGGTGCATTGGTTTGTATGGCAAATTTAAGCACTTCACGCGGAAAAACCACAGTTTTGTTCACGGTGCCGCTGGAAAGTATTTTGTGGTCTAGTACTTTCAATTGGCTGTCCAGGGCAATCACCAGAAAATTTTCAATTTCGCTCAAGCCGATTTGCGCACGCACAAACTGTTCAAACAGATCAGGTGTACCCAGCAAATTGGGCGTTTCCTGTAATTCGTGGCTTAAACACCGTTTGGCCATTTCAAGGCAGGCGCGTAGTTGGGCGTATTTGGCTTCGCCAAGACCGCGAATTTGAACCCATTCAGCCAGTGACACGCGGTTCAGGTTTTGCAGACCGCCAAACTGCGTGATCATTTCACGGGCCAGGTCGACCGCACTTTTGCCAGGAAGACCGGTGCGCAGGAAAATGGCAAGCAATTCGGCATCAGAAAGCGCCTGTGCCCCCTGTTTGATGAGCCGCTCGCGAGGGCGGTCGTGTTTGGGCCAGCTTTGGATGCTCATGAGAAGTTGAACCTGAAAGCCACTTGGTGGCCTTCAGCCAGATCAAGTTCCCAGTTTGTGTAACAGGGAGGGCTGCACGATTTCAATCCAGTAGCCGTCGGGATCCTTGATAAATGCAACGTCCTTCATTTTTCCCTGTTCAGGGCGCTTGACGTAAGGGACCTGGTTTTCATCGAACCAGCGGATTGCGACGGACAGGTCTGGCACAGAAAAGCAGATGTGACCAAAGCCCTGTGGTTGCTGGTTTCCATCATGATATTTAAATCCAGGGTCGGTTTCTGTGCCCCAGTTGTGAGTCAGTTCCAGAATGCCGCGCTGGCTGAAGGTCCAGGCTGTGCGCTTGCCTTCTTCTTCGGGTACTTCGTCGTTTTCGTCTATTCGGGCAAGAAAATACAGCGAAAATTTCATTTCGGGAAAGTCGAGCTTGCGCAGGGCGCGCATGCCCATGACACGGGTGTAAAAATCCAGCGACACAGCAGGGTCCTTCACCCGCAACATGCTGTGATTCAGCACGAAACCTTGCGTGGCCTCCGGCACTGTTGGGCTGACTCCGGGGTGATTCTCTGTGTTAAATGCCATGGCTTTCAAACTCCTTAATACGTTTTTTAATGCAAATGTCGCGTGTTCACCTACATGTTACTACCACAATGTGAGGCCCGACTCGAACCATTCACGCCCGCTTCGGGATGCCTGACTGCTTCCAAAGGCGTAGAATAGAGCCGTTTTTGAAATGAATTCAGGATGTTGAAATGACTGATGCAGTACAGCCCAAGCCCGTAGTAAACGAATCTTCATTCGTGACACTGCATTACCGCATTCGCTTGGCTGACAGCCAGCAGGTGATTGTATCCACCTTTGAGGACAAGCCCGCCACATTGTCGATTGGCGCAGGCCAGTTGGCCGAGGGGTTGGAGCGTTGCCTGTTTGGTATGCAGGCGGGGCAACGTGACATATTCACCTTGCCCGCAGGCAGTGGCTATGGCGACATCAACCCAGATTTGTACCGCCCGGTGAGCAAGGCCCTGCTGTCAAAATACGCCGAAGAAGGCACAACCTTTGAGCCCGGCGAGTTCGTTCATTTTCCTGCACCCGATGGTGGGCAGTTTGCTGGCACCGTGGTGGAAGAGCGTGAAGACGATATTTTGTTTGATTTTAACCACCCCTTGGCAGGCAAGGCACTGACCTTTGAAGTGCAATTGATCGGGGTGCTGTGAGGTGAGTATGGAAATTAGCCTGGCCCAACCACGCGGTTTTTGCGCAGGTGTCGACCGCGCCATTGAAATTGTGGAACGCGCGTTGCAGCAGTTCGGTTCACCTATTTATGTGAAGCACGAAATTGTTCACAACAAAACGGTGGTCGAAGATTTACGCGGTAAGGGTGCAATTTTTGTGGATGAACTGGAAGATGTGCCCACCGGCTCCACAGTTGTGTTTTCCGCCCATGGGGTGTCACAAGATGTTCGCACCCAAGCGGAAAGCCTGGGCTTGAAAGTGTTTGATGCCACATGCCCGTTGGTGACGAAGGTGCATGTAGAAGTCAGCAAAATGCGCGCGCAGGGTTGCGAAATCATCATGATTGGCCACGAAGGTCACCCTGAGGTAGAGGGCACCATGGGGCAGGTGAAAGACGGCATTTACCTGGTTGAAACCGAAGAGGATGTTGCCAGGCTGGACATTGCAGCGGGTACGCCGCTGGCTTTTGTGACTCAAACTACTTTGAGCGTGGATGATGCTTCAAAGGTAATCGCGGCGCTGAAAGCAAAGTTTCCCAACATTCGCGAACCCAAGAAAGCAGACATTTGTTATGCCACGCAAAACCGCCAGGACGCTGTCAAGTTTATGGCGCGCCAGGTTGATTTGGTGTTGGTGGTGGGCAGCCCCAGCAGCTCGAATTCCAATCGCTTGCGCGAAGTGGCCGAGAAGTTGGGTGTGCCAGCCAAGCTGATTGAAAATGCGGACAGCCTGGAGCGAGACTGGTTTGACGGTGTGAAACATATAGGCTTGACGGCGGGTGCTTCAGCGCCTGAGCACCTTGTGCAGGGTGTGGTGAAGCGACTAAAAGAATGGGGTGCTTTGTCGGTTCGAAACATGGAAGGCGTGGAAGAAAACATTGCCTTTCCAATGCCCAAGGGTTTGGTCCGCTCTGAGGTATGAGCGGACTTGCTTAACTGTTCAACACATGGTGCTGGTGCCAATCGACCAGGTCTCGAACAAACCATGGGTTGACCTTTGCGGCCGGTTTGGCTGAGTAAACCGCAAGCAGGGCCTGTTTGACATTCATGTTTTCGTGGTCAATAAGGTGTGCTGCAATCAGGGCAGCCGATCTGCTGATTCCCTGTTCGCAGTGCACGATTACCTTGCCTTGGTTTTGGTGTGCCTGGTTGATAAATTCACATACGGTTTGGAAGTGAGCAAGCAGTGACTCGTCAGGGTTGTCGCTCACTGGAATGTGCAGCTGAACAATTCCTTGCCGAAGCCTGGGGCAAATTTCGATACAGCTGACCGCATGAGTAAATGACGAATGTGGTTTTTGAAGGGCCTCGCAGGCGCCCTGCAGTGAACCGATCCACAGATTGGGTCGTACTTCATGAATGTTTTCATGAATCATTGTGCAAGCCCTGGATGATGGCTTCAATCCCGGATTTAATTACTTCTTGTTGCGACGTGGTGTACCGGCTGAACAAATTGACCTTCAAATGCGGGGCGACCTTGGGATCTTGAAGGGTGGCTGCAAGCAGGCGAATTTGCAGACTGCGGGCATTGGGCACTTCTTGGTTGGTGTGCAGTGTTTTCAGCTTTACGAGGGTGTTCAGAGTATCTGGATTGGCCGAATCGGGGATGCCGTTGCTCGCTGATATGTAGGCAAGCTTGTTCGCCAGTGCATGTGGAATTAAAACCTGCATCAGGACGCTTGCCTTTTTTGTGGTGGGCAAGGCATTGCTCGCCTGGGCACACAGGTGGAGAATATTCTCGGTGGCTTTATTGATGCGGGCGTCTTCGCAGGCAGGGAAACGGGTGTGCAACATGCCGGAAATCCATTCCTTCAGATTGGGTGGAGCCACATTGATCGCGTCGTGTAAGTAATCTGCGGTGCTCTCCATGGCGTCCACATCCGTATTCTGAAACAGGCTTGGGTTGCAGGACAACAAGGAAAAACGCCCCACATCGCCATTGTCTTTGGAGGGGTGGCTGGCGGTGTATTCCATCAGGTTGTGGACGTCGCGGCCTCTATTTTTGTTGATTTCAAACGGGTTTCGGTGCCAGCTTAAGTGGTTCAGATTTTCTCGTGTGTCTGCGCTTTCGTGTTTGCAAAGCACTTTCATTAGCACCTCGCCAGTCCAGTGCCCTGGCAAAAGACTGTCCGCAAATGCGTGGTAAGCCACTACATGGCTTTTCGAATGTTCATCCTCAATGCGGATGATTTCGGGGATACTCACCGGCAGCTTGTCGATGGTGTCCTGATCCCATCCGGGTGGAAGCTGATCTGGATGTTGACTTAACCAAACCTTGGTCGGAGCTTCCGCTTGTTCAATTAAAGCCCGAGTTTCAGAGGGTAGGGCTTGCGCGAGGCTGGTTTCGACGGAGGACGACACAGGAGTTTCGAGATTGCGCAAGGCAAACTGTGCCTCAGTAATGTAAAGCGGGTTTGTGTTGGGTGTGGCATTTCCTGCAAATAAGACAGGCTGGTTCTGGATTGCCGTAGCCCACTGCTGCGCCATGTGATCAAGCGCACATCGAACACCCGGATGCAATTCGGACGTATGCGAGGCATGCTCAAGGGCTTGCCATGAATAGGCATTGTGTTCAGCACGAATGCTCGGGTTCCATTGACTGTTTGTCGGCAAGAGGCACAAAAATAGCCGATAAGTAAAACCAGTGTGCGCGTTGCGCAGCACAATCGGGTTAGTCCACACCTGGCCATTGGGCAGTCGATGAACTTCCTCCAGTGTTTCGCGCAGTGCACAGTGCAATGGGTCTTCGGGTTTGTTGGTGTGCGCAATTCTTTCAATTGCGCCCCCGGGGACGCTCCACAGCCCTTCATCGTGTGTGCCCTGCGCATTTTTCAGAAGCAGGATCGAACACCTGCCAGAATCATCAGGCTTGAGCATGCACAGGCCAGCACCACCATCGCAGCCCCATTCTCCATGGGGTGTTTCAGATGCGCCGTTCAGCTGGGGGTACTTTAACCCCAAGGTAGATTCTTTGAGAGGAATCCAGCAGCCGGAACCCGCTTTAAGGACAGCAGCGTCCCGATGACTTGTTTGGCTTTCCGTGACTGAACCTGATGGTGAAAAAAAATGGCTGTTTGATGTTGGCGACAACTGCGGCATTGAGGGGCGGGGCGAAGCAAATGTGAAATCTAAGTGCCGCCAAACCCGGGAAAGTTCATTTGTTGGGAGTGGCCAGTACTTGGTCTACCCGGTTTCTGTCTACATCCACCACTTCAAATCGCCAGTTGTTCCAGTCGAATTTCTCGGTTTTTTTCGGAATTCGACCCAACGAGGCCAACACGAACCCACCGACGGTGTGGAAGTTGCCCAAATCTTCTTGGGGCAGGCCGCGAATGCCCAGTTTTGTTTTCATTTCGTCGATGGGTAAAAGTCCATCGAGCAACCATGAACCATCTTCGCGTTTTACAGCCAGTGCTTCCTCGGGGGTGTCCATCAGCGGCATCATGTCACCCACCACGCTGGACAGCACATCATCGATGGTGACAATGCCTTCGGTCATGCCAAATTCGCTGACCACGAATGCAAAGGTTTTTTTCTGCTGGCGGAAAGTGCGCAGCAGATCGACCAGCGTGAGTGAGGCGGGCACGAACAGTGCATTTTGCAGGGGTATTTCAGCGAAATCGATGTCGCCTTCCATGGCGGCTTGAAGAATGTCGTGGCTTTCTGCTACGCCAATTACTTGCTGCAAACTGCCCTTGCAAATTGGCAGCATGGAGTGGGGCGCTTCACGCAACAAGCGCAGGTTGTCCTCGCGCGGGGCATGTAAATCAAGATAGGCAATGTCGCTCACCGGGGTCATGACCGAAGCCAGTCGACGGTCTTCGAGCCGCAACACATTGCTCATCAGGTGGCGTTCTTCGGGGGCCAGCATGCCTGTTTTGGCGCCTTCATCAAGAAAGGCCTGAATTTCTTCGATGGTGCTAACCGCAGGTGCAGCTTTGAACGGGATGAAGCTGAGCACCAGATCGGAGCCCTTGGACAGCAAGGTGATGGCGGGGCTGAGCACTTTCAGGAATATCGACATGAAGGGCGCGCAAAACGCAGCAACCTTTTCCGGGTTGGCGATGGCCAGGCGCTTGGGCACGATTTCGCCAAAAACAATTGAAAACCCTGTGACCAAGGCGATGGTGACTGCGAATGAGATAACGCTGGCCCAATCGCTGAGCGCTGGAAAATGCTGGTCGATGGTTTGTTGAAAAGTGGCGGTAAGCGCCGATTCGCCATAGATACCCATGAGCAAAGCGGCTGCGGTAATGCCTGTTTGAGTGGCTGCAAGCAGGCGGCTTGGGTTGTCCATAATTTGAATGGCGATTCGGGCTTTTGGGTTCCCTGAGTCGGCCATGGCTTGCAGCTTGGAGCGCCGACTGGAGGCCAGTGCCATTTCCGAAAGGGCAAAAAAGCCGGAAACCAAAATCAAAAGGACCAAGATCCAAAAGGCATTCATGATGTGTGTTCTTGTAGTGGGGGTTGCTGCTGCACAGCGCTGTATGTGACTCAGTTTACCAAAGCCCATGCTGATTTGGCTTTTTGCTTGATTGGGTAAAACCGGGGGCTCGGTTACAATAGCGGGCTAAGTTGTTTTGTCAGATGATTTTTTGAAAGAATTGCCATGTCCATGAGCGAAGCCTCCATTCCCAAGTCCGATCAAATTGTAGTCGCGGCACTGTACAAATTTGTCAGCCTGCCCGATTTCGAGGAGATCAAGCCCCGGCTTGAGGCTGTGTGCACCGAAAACGCTGTGCTGGGCACTTTGTTGCTGGCCAAGGAGGGCATCAATGGTACGGTCAGCGCGCCCCGCGCGGGCATTGTGGCCTTGATGAATTTTTTGTGGGCGGATTCCCGGTTTGCCGATTTGGCACCCAAGTATTCAATTGCGCCAGAACAGGCGTTTACGCGGATGAAGGTGAAGTTAAAGCGTGAAATTGTGACCATGGGCAAAGACGGAATTGATCCTAATCGCTTGGTAGGCCGCTATGTGAAACCAGCCGACTGGAATGCCTTGATCCAAGATCCGGATACCTTGGTAATTGACACTCGCAACAACTATGAGTACGCGATTGGTACTTTTGAAGGGGCCGTGGACCCGGCCACCACGACATTCCGCGAATTTCCGCAATGGGTTGAAAAGAACTTGAAAAGCCTGCCTGCGGACAAACGCCCCAAGAAAATTGCCATGTTTTGTACCGGTGGTATTCGCTGCGAGAAATCCACGGCCTACATGCTGGAGCAGGGCTTTGAGGAGGTGTACCACCTTGAAGGCGGTATCCTGAAGTACCTCGAAGAAATTCCCGAAGAACAAAGTTTGTGGAAGGGCGAGTGCTTTGTGTTTGACCAGCGCGTGTCGGTTACCCATGGTTTGCAGGTAGGGCACTACGACCTGTGCCACGCTTGCCGCATGCCAATTACCGAGGAAGAAAAGCAAAGCGAAAAGTACATTCAGGGTGTAGGTTGCCCACATTGCTACGATTCGCTGACCGATGATCAAAAAAAGCGTTTTGGCGAACGCCAAAAACAGATTCAACTGGCCAAGCAGCGCAATGAGAAGCACATTGGCCGAAAGATGTTGCCCAAAGAACCGTTACCCCAACAAGCACACGCGGAGTGAGCAGGGTGGAGCAGCTAGCCGATCACGGGCACCAGCTTGGTTTACCCGTGTTGTACACCTTTCGCCGTTGCCCCTATGCCATGCGTGCACGGCTGGCGATTGTTGCCGCCGGTTTAAAGGTTGAAGTGCGTGAACTGGTGCTGCGCGCCAAACCCGCACACATGCTTGAAATTTCACCCAAAGGCACCGTGCCCGTTTTGTGGTTGCCGGATGGCACCGTAATTGATGAAAGCCTGGAAGTGATGCATTGGGCGGTGGGCCAGAATTTTCCGGCAGACTGGTTGGTGTTGAATGCTGAACAGCAGCAACAGTGCGATGAATGGATTGCGCTGCTTGATGGCGAATTCAAGCGAAACCTGGACCGTTACAAATACCCACACAGATACCACACGGACACCTACACTTGCGACCCGCTCGAACACCGCGCGGTATGTGAAAAAATTTTGGCACAATGGAACGCTGTACTCAAACAACAGGGACAGCAGGGAAGCTCCTACCTGTTGGGTAAGCAACCCAGCTTTGCTGATTATGCAATTTTGCCTTTTGTGCGCCAATTCAGGATCGCCGATGAGGCTTGGTTCGATGCGGTACCTGGCTACGATGCACTGAAGTTGTGGCTCCATTCTTTTTTGACATCGCCTTTGCTGGAACAAGCCATGGTCAAGTACACCCCTTGGCAACTTGGCGACACACCTTTAACCTTTCCGGGTTAGAGACGACCCTCTACGATTTTCTGGTCAAGTTTCTATACACTCGCAAGTTACGCAACAGTAACATTGTCTTGCTGGGCTATGCTAGGCCCTTAAAAAAGACATTCCCACTATAAGAAGGACGAGACTCATGGCCGACAAAATTCTTGAATTTGTTCACACCTCAACAGGTAAACAAATTGCCGCTGCACTGGGCCTGCCCGTGCCCCCTATGTTGAAGCGCGCCAAAGCCGGATACGCCGAAAAATCATTGAGCAATTCAAACGCGTTGGTGGGTGCCGGTGCATTTGGCCCAGTGGCTTCGGCCGTGGTGAAGGCGTTGGATTCCATGGGTGCATCGATCAAGGTGTCCGCCGATTTGGCGGGCCTGGATGGTATCAAGCAAGCTGCGGCCAAAGCCAAAGTAGACGTGAGCATTTCTCAAGCTGACAACGGCGTTCCTGAAAACGTGTATGTGCTCGACGTAACTGCAGCCGCCAATGTGGCAGACCTGCGTTTGCTGTACGACTTTTTCAACCCACGCTTGCGCAAAGTGCCATCCAACAGCCGCATCGTGGTGATTGGTCGCCCACGCGGTGATTGCAAAGACGCCCTGGCTGAAACAGCACAGTCCTCATTGCCCGGTTTTATTCGCAGCCTTGCGAAAGAAAGCGGCAAGAACGGTACGACCGCCAATTTGATTCAGGTAAAAACCGGCGCTGAAAACGGTATTGAAGGCGCACTGCGTTTCTTCTTGAGCCCGCATTCAGCATTCGTGACCGGCCAAGTGCTACCCGTGGTTGGCGCGCCTAAGGGCGTGAAAGTTGCCGCGTTCTCCGAGAAGCCATTGACAGGCAAACTGGCTGTAGTAACTGGTGCCGCACGCGGCATTGGTGCGGCCATTGCAGAAGTATTGGCTCGCGAAGGTGCTACCGTGATTGGTGTTGATCGACCCGCAGACGAAAGCGTGTTGGGTACAACCATGAGCAGCATTGGTGGCGTGGCCTGCCCGCTGGACATTACCGATGCCGACGCTGGCCAAAAGCTGGCAGCCGTTGCTGCTGGCAAGGGTGGCAAGATCGACATTATTGTCCACAACGCAGGTATTACCCGCGACAAGATGATGCGCAACATGGCCGCCCACTTGTGGGACATGGTGCTGGACGTGAACCTGGGTGCGATTGTTCGTTGTAACGACCAGTTGTTGGCAGGTGATGCATTCGGTGCCAACGCCCGTATTGTGTGTATTTCATCGATTGGCGGCATTGCCGGTAATGCAGGCCAAACCAACTATGCTGCTACAAAGAGCGCTGTGATTGGTTATGTGGACGCCATGGCCAAGCAACTGGAAGGCAAGGGCATTTCCATCAATGCGATTGCCCCGGGCTTCATCGAAACACAAATGACTGCAGCCATTCCCGTGGTAACCCGCGAAGTGGCACGTCGTTTGTCCAGCCTGTCGCAAGGCGGTTTGCCAGTGGACATTGCTGAAGCAGTGACCTTCATGGCCAGCCCCTTGGCTGCTGGTGTAAACGGCGCCACCTTGCGTGTGTGCGGACAAAACCTGGTGGGTGCGTAATTTATTCATCGACTGAATACGCTGCCTGCAACTAAAAAATTATCTGGAGAAAACTATGAAACACGGTCGTCGCGTTGCCATCATCGGCGGTTCACGCATTCCATTTGCACGTTCAAACACAGCCTACATTGGCAAGTCCAATCAGGACATGCTGACCGCAGCATTCCGCGGTGTGGTTGACAAGTTCCAGTTGCACGGTGAAGAACTGGGCGACGTGGTTGCTGGTGCAGTGGTGAAGCACAGCCGCGATTTTTCCCTGTGCCGTGAATCAGTATTGGGTTCGGGCTTGAGCCCAATGACACCTGCATTCGATATTCAGCAGGCTTGCGGTACTGGTCTGGAAGCGGCAATTGTTGTGGCCAATAAAATTGCCTTGGGCCAGATTGAAGTGGGCATGGCTGGCGGTGTGGACACCACCACCGATGCACCGATCGCAGTCAGCGAAGGCCTGCGCAAAATTCTGCTGGAAGCCAACCGCGCTCGCGACACCAAAGGCAAGCTGGCCGCACTGTTGAAGATTCGCCCCAAGCACCTGGCACCACTGCCACCTGCAAACGCCGAACCCCGCACCAAAATGAGCATGGGTGCGCACTGTGAAGTGATGGCGCAGACCTGGGGTATTACCCGCGAAGAGCAGGATGAGTTGGCTGTAAGCAGCCATTTGAAAGCTGCCAAGGCTTACGAAGAAGGCTTCTTCGATGACCTGGTGGTGCCTTTCAACGGTTTGACTCGCGACAACAATCTGCGTGCTGATTCTTCAGTTGAGCGCCTGCAAGGTTTGAAGCCCGCATTTGACCGCAAGAGCGGCAAGGGCACGATGACTGCCGGTAACTCCACACCGCTGACAGATGGTGCTTCTGCCGTGTTGCTGGCCTCTGAAGACTGGGCCAAGGCGCGTGGCATTCAGCCACTGGCTTACCTGACATTCAGCGAAACGATTGGTGTTGATTTTGTGTCTGGCAAGGAAGGCCTGTTGATGGCCCCCGCGTATGCCGTTCCACGCATGCTTAAGAAAGCCAACATGAAGTTGCAGGACTTCGATTTCTATGAAATCCATGAGGCGTTTGCTGCCCAGGTTCTGTGCACATTGAAGTCTTGGGAAGACCCCAAGTTCTGCAAGGAAAAACTGGGTCTGGATGCACCTTTGGGCTCGATTGACCGCAGCAAGCTGAATGTGAAAGGAGGATCACTGGCCGTTGGCCACCCATTTGCAGCCACAGGTGGCCGTATTATTGCCACATTGGCCAAGTTGCTGAATGAGAAAGGCAGCGGCAAGGGCTTGATCTCTATCTGTGCGGCCGGTGGTATCGGTGTAACTGCAATTATCGAGAAGTGAAATCATGAGCGTGAATGACTCCCTGAAAGCAGCGGCGAAATTTTTCGAGCTGTCTGAGTTTCCAAATGGCAAGGCGCTGTTGCTGAAGGCTGCCACCACGTCCAATAAAAAACCGAAACCCGACACGCAGGCTGCACGCCTGGGTGCCCGGGTGAAGAAGGTGTTCATCGACCGTGAATGGGTTCGCCAGTACAACGCCGTGTGCGGTTTCAAGGAAGATGAAATTTCCCTGACAGCACCCCAGGTGGTGGCTTCGCCCTTGCACATGTTTTTGCTGAGCAGACCTGAGCACCCGATGCCCATGTTGGGTATGGTTCATTTGCACAATTCAATCGAATGCAGCAAGGCGCTTGAATATGGCACCGCATACGATGTGCTGGTGACTGTGGGCGACACCCGCAGTATTTCACTGGGCCTGGAATTTGACGTTCACACACAGTTTTTGGTGGGTGAAGAAGTGCACTGGAGCAGTGTGATGACCATTTTGTGCCGCGTGAAGGGCATGCCCAAGCCACTGACAAAGCCTTCGCCAGTTGAGCCTTTGAGTGCTGTTGGTGCGCAGTACGCAGCCGTGAAAGTGCCTGAAAACCAAGGCCGCAAGTACGCCAAGGTTTCAAATGATTACAATCCGATTCACCTGTATGCGCAAACCGCGAAAATGTTTGGTTTCAAGCAGGCCATCGTGCACGGCATGTGGACTGCAGCAAAAACATTGAGCATCGTTGAAGCCAGTTTGGGTGCACGTGCAAGCAAGTTTGATTTGTCGTTCAAGCAGCCGGTGTTCCTGCCGTCTGGCATTTCGGTGAAGCATGTAACAGCTGATGGTGCTTCGAAGTTTGAGGTGCTGGCCGAGCGTGATTCGAAAGTGTTGATGGTGGGAAGTATTGCGGCTTGATTTTTTGATTGAATGAGTGGCTCGGTTCGGTTTGCAGCGCGTCACTCATTGCGCCCAGATCCAAGTCGAATTCCCCATCTTTGTTTCTTGCTCGGTTCATGCGAAACGCAAAAGCGCTGGCGATTATCGTTCCGACAGCCCCGGCATCAAACTGGTTTCGATCATTTTCTGCATGTCGCGAATCGGAATTTCGGGATGTTGAATCCACCACCGGGCGCCCGCTTCAACAGCGCCAACCATGATATTGGCCAAGGCCACCGCTTGTATGCCGGCCTTGTCGCCGTTCTTGGCTTTTGAAGGGTCGTTGAGTTCTTCGATGGTTTTGGCTGAGGCTTCGATAAAGCTGTTTCTGAAGAAAGCTACCTTTTCACCGACCGGTCCCACACTGGTGAGCGCTTCGTTGTACAACACAGACCAACCATCCCGGTGACGTTCTACAAAAGTCAAAAAGCTGAGCATGATCAACTTCAGGCGCTCTTTGGGGTTTGGGTTGGCCATCAGCAAGGTTAAGCCCGACATCAAGTGATTGCCCACTTGGGTAATGGTGGCCAGGTAAAGCGCATCTTTGGAGCCAAAGTAGCGGTAAAGCAGGGGTTTGGTCACGCCAGCGCCCTCGGCGATTTGCTCCATGCTGGTGGAGTGAAAACCGTGGCGGGAGAACACTGAGCCTGCCACGTCCAGAATTTGACTCATGCGTTGTTCTTTGGGTACCTTTCGTGTGCCCAGGCGTTTTGTCTCGAGGGTAGGCGCCGCGTTTTTGTTGTTGTGGTTCGCTTTTTTCACCAATTTACTAGCCGGTTACATGGATGTTTCGAAGTGTAGCAAGCTTCTTTCAGTTTTGTGAATAAAAAAAGCCCCACAAAAAATGTGAGGCCTTTTTACGGGTGAGCGGTCGGTAAGTTACCGCTTTTTCTTACTTGTAACCCACGCGATCCATAAGTTGCTGGGACAAGGCTGTGTTCGCCGCCAGTGTTTTGGAAGGTGTTACGTCTTGCTTGAAAGCACCCAAAGACTCCAAAGCAGGATTGTCCACTTTCACGCCAGGCACTGTTGGCCATTCATTGTTGCCATTGGCGAAGTATTTCTGAGCCGAATCGCTGGCCAGGTATTCCAGAAACTTGATTGCACCTTCGCGATTGGGTGCGTTTTTGGCCACAGCACCACCAGACACGTTCATGTGCACGCCATAGCTGCTTTGGTTGGGCCAAATGAAACCAACCTTGGACACTACTTCCTTGTCTTCCGGCTTGTCGGACTTTAACAGGCGCACCCAGTAGTAGCTGTTGGTTAGGGCCACGCCACATTCACCAGTCGCCACTGCACGAATTTGGTCAGTGTCACCACCCTTGGGGCTGCGAGCCATATTGGCGACCACGCCTTGCGCCCAGGTTTCAGCGCCTTTTTCACCCAAGTGATTGATCATGCTGCTCATCAAAGAAAGCATGTAGGGATGTGAGCCCGTGCGGGTGCAAACCTTGCCCTTCAATGCGGGCTTGGCCAAGTCTTCATAGTTTTGGGCCAGCTTGGGATCCACGTTTGCCTTGTTGTACACAATGACGCGGCTGCGTGCTGAAAACGCATGCCAAAGACCATTTTCACCCGTAAATTGCGCCGGGATTTTTTCGCTGAGTACTTTGGACTTTACAGGTTGAAACAAGCCGTCTTGTTGGGCTGTGGCAAGGCGGGCCGCGTCCACCAGCAGCACTACGTCGGCAGGGCTGCGTGCGCCTTCACTGCGCATGCGTTCAAGCAGCGCTTCATCACCCAGCTCCAGGCGTTTGATTGCAATGCCTGTTTGCTTGGTGAAATCCTCGTACATTTTTTCATCGGTTGAGTAATGGCGAGCCGAGTACAAGTTGATGACTTTCTCGTTGGCTTGCGCGGCTGCGCTTACGCCAATCAAGCCTGCAATTGAAACTGAAATCAGTTTTTTGAAAGTGTTATTCATGGTGATAAGGACTTTCCTGAATGTGGTTGGTTGAAATTTGACTTCACTAGTCTAGCAAATAGTAATCATTTATGTAACAAGAAGTGTTCTCGTTTATCAATAATTTTTGCGGTAGTCAGAGTGTCGTAAGCGCGAGTTCCTACATTGGGTGCAACAAGAATGAGGAGACAGTGCTGTGGTTGAGCAATCGAAGTACCAGTCCAATGGGACCTATCAGAATTTGTACGATGAATCCATTCGCAACCCCAAGGGTTTTTGGGCTCGTCAGGCGGATTTGATTCATTGGCAAAAACCTTTCGAGAAGGTTCTGGATGACAGCAAACCCCCATTTGCAGCCTGGTATGTGGGTGGTGAAACCAACCTGTGTTACAACGCGGTGGATCGGCACCTCGACCAACTGGGTGATAAGCCAGCCTTGATTTATGTGTCCACGGAAGTGGACCAGGAAAAGGTGTACACCTTCCGTCAATTGCACCAAGAGGTGCAAATTGCAGCGGCCATGCTGCAAAAAATGGGTGTGAAGAAAGGCGACAGGGTATTGATCTATATGCCCATGATTCCCGAAGCAACTTTTGCCATGCTGGCCTGTGCGCGAATTGGTGCCATTCACTCGGTGGTATTTGGGGGGTTTGCATCGCACAGTCTGGCTTCTCGAATTGAAGATGCAAAGCCAAAGGTGATTGTTTCGGCCGACGCGGGTTCACGCGCAGGCAAGGCGGTGGCTTATAAACCGCTGCTGGACGAGGCGATAGAGCGTTCAAGTTACAAGCCTGGTCATGTGTTGATGGTGAATCGTGGTTTGGTGCCTTTTAACACTGTGGAAGGTCGGGATCACGATTACGCCGCATTGCGCAAGGAACTGGCCACGGCCAAAGTGCCTGTGACCTGGCTTGGTGCTACTGACACCAGTTACATTTTGTACACCAGCGGTACCACCGGAAAGCCCAAGGGTGTGCAGCGCGACGTGGGCGGCTATGCAGTGGCACTTGCAGCGTCCATGAAGTACATTTTCATGGGCGAAAAAGGAAAAACATTCTTCGCAACCAGTGACATTGGCTGGGTGGTAGGGCACAGCTACATTGTGTATGGCCCACTGATTGCGGGCATGGCCACGGTGATGTACGAGGGTGTGCCCATTCGGCCAGACGCCGGTATTTGGTGGAAGATTGTGCAGGATCACGAGGTGTCTGTGTTGTTCTCGGCGCCCACGGCCGTGCGCGTGTTAAAGAAGCAAGACCCTGCCTACCTGAGCAAATACGATTTGAGTTCGCTGAAAGCGCTGTTTCTGGCAGGCGAGCCCTTGGATGAAACCACGTCGGACTGGATTTCGGGCGCGATCGGGAAACCGATTGTTGATAATTATTGGCAAACTGAAACGGGTTGGCCAATTTTGGCGGTACAGCGTGGTGTTGAAGAAATGCCAGGCAAGCTGGGCAGCCCCGGTGTGCCGGTGTTTGGTTTCAATGTGAATGTGTTGAATGAGGACACGGCGCAACCTTGCAAAGCGAATGAAAAAGGTGTGGTGGCCATTGAAGGACCGCTGCCTCCCGGTTGCATGCAAACGGTGTGGGGTGACGATGAGCGGTTTGTCAAAACTTACTGGTCAAGTTTCAAAACCCGGCAGGTGTATTCCACTTTTGATTGGGGCATTCGCGACGAGGACGGATACTTCTTTATCCTGGGGCGGACCGATGACGTGATCAACGTGGCTGGCCACCGTTTGGGCACACGCGAAATTGAGGAGAGTATTTCCTCTCACCCCGCCGTCGCCGAAGTGGCCGTGGTGGGTGTGGCCGATCAGGTGAAAGGGCAGGTGGCGGTTGCGTTTGCCATTTTGAAGTCGGCCGATTCACTCGATCAGGCTCAAGCCAAAACACTGGAAGCCGAGATCATGAAGGTGGTGGATTCCCAGTTGGGCGCGGTGGCGAGGCCAGCGCGTGTTTACTTTGTGAATGTGCTGCCCAAGACCCGTTCCGGCAAGCTGTTGCGCAGGTCAATTCAGGCCGTGTGTGAAGGCCGAGACCCGGGCGACATGACCACCATTGAAGATCCCACTGCATTGGCGCAAATTAAAAGCGCAATGGTGTAAACAAACTGCACGACTGAAGATAGAAACAGGCCCGGAAAGTCGGGTTTGTTTCAGTTTTGTGGTGTGTTTTAAAACGTGCTTTAATGGTTTGTCACTGGCCGTTTCAGGGAGGGCTACTGAATGGCAAA
>JAHJCM010000143.1 GCA_018812945.1 Gammaproteobacteria bacterium
GTTCGGCTTCGCGCGTGGTTTATTTATTGTTTTGGTGCTGGTTACTGGGGCAGGATTTACCTCGCTTCCGGAACAGCCATTTTGGCGAAATGCCATGTTGTCCCCTTTGGCAGTGGATGCGATGAGAGAAATCAAACCGCATTTGCCCGAAAGTGTGGCCAAGTGGGTGCGCTACTAGGAGCTTTCAATGTGCGGGATTGTCGGTATTGCCGGTTTTTCTCCTGTTAATCAAATTCTTTACGACAGCTTGCTGTTGTTGCAACACCGTGGCCAGGATGCCGCGGGGATTGCCACTGCGCACAGCAATTCGTTTTCCATGTCCAAAGGCAATGGGCTGGTACGCGACGTGTTTCGCACACGCAATATGCGTTCATTGCCCGGCAATATGGGCATTGGCCATGTGCGTTACCCCACAGCTGGTTCAGCGGCCAGCTCCGATGAAGCGCAACCTTTCTATGTAAATGCCCCTTATGGCTTGGTATTGGCCCACAATGGCAACCTCACGAATAGCGAGCGTTTGAAGGCTGAATTGTTCAAGAACGACCGTCGTCACATCAACACCAATTCAGACTCCGAGGTGTTGCTCAACGTGTTGGCCCATGAGTTGCAATCCAATGCATCGGGTTACTCGCTTGATCCTGTCACCATTTTCCGCGCGGTGGCTGGCGTACATGCCCGTGCACGCGGTGCGTATGCTTGCGTGGCTCAAATTGCAGGGTATGGTTTGTTGGCATTCCGTGACCCGTTTGGTATTCGCCCACTTGCTTTGGGCAAGGCTGAAACCGAGCAGGGTACCGAGTACATGTTTGCATCAGAATCGGTGGCTTTGGTGGGCATGGGCTTTGAGTTTGTGCGCGACATTGATCCAGGCGAGGCCGTGTTTGTCGACCTCGACGGCAAACTTCACTCCCAGCAATGTGCGGAGAAATCGTCGCTGAACCCCTGTATTTTCGAGTACGTCTATTTGGCTCGCCCCGATTCCGTGATGGATGGCATTAGCGTATATGAAGCCCGCGTGAAAATGGGTGAATACTTGGCTGACCAAATTCGCAAGGGCATGCCTGCCGGTGAAATTGATGTGGTGATGCCCATTCCCGACTCCAGCCGCCCGGCTGCGCTGGAACTGGCCAATCAGTTGGGTGTGCCTTACCGCGAGGGTTTTATCAAGAACCGTTACATTGGCCGCACTTTTATTATGCCCGGGCAAGCTGTGCGTAAAAAAAGCGTTCGTCAAAAGCTCAATGCCATTTCTGTTGAATTCAAAGGCAAAACAGTGCTGTTGGTAGACGATTCCATTGTGCGCGGCACCACAAGCCGGGAAATTGTACAAATGGCTCGTGAAGCGGGTGCCAAGAAGGTAATTTTCGCCTCGGCGGCGCCTCCCGTGCGTTTTCCGAACGTGTATGGTATTGACATGCCAACGCGCGATGAGTTGATTGCTTCAGGTCGCACTGACGACGAAATTTGCGCTGAAATTGGCGCAGATGCCCTGTTTTATCAAGACATCGCCGATATGAAGCGTGCTGTGCGTGACTTGAATCCAAAAATTCAAACTTTCGATGCCAGCTGTTTTGATGGTTCGTACATTACCGGTGATGTCACCACTGAATACCTGGATCGCCTGGAATACATGCGCAAGCACCCAGAGGTATTGGAATCGGGTGGTTTGCAAATGAATCTGGGTTACTCGGCGAACCAGTAAGCGAGGGTTCACAATCGCTGACTTTTGACCAAGCGGAATTCATGCTTTTGTCGATTTTAAGTCAGCGCTTGGGGTAAAATGTTCAACTGATTGATTTAAAAGCGCGAAATGGTTCGCGCTTTTTATTTGTGCAGGGCGATCTGACTATGTCACTGATAGTACATAAATACGGTGGCACCTCCATGGGGTCCACAGAACGTATCAAGAATGTAGCCAAGCGTGTCGCCAAATGGCATCGCGCGGGCTTTCAAATGGTGGTGGTGCCATCGGCCATGTCGGGCGAAACCAACCGCCTAATCGGTCTGGCCAAGGAAATTCAGGCTGAGCCTGATCCCCGAGAACTCGATATGCTGTGTTGCACAGGTGAGCAGGCATCCGTTGCCTTGCTGGCCATGGCGTTGAAGGCTGAAGGCCTGGAAGCAATCAGTTTCTCTGGCTGGCAAGTACCCATAAAAACCGACAGCAGCCACACCAAAGCACGCATTGAGTCGATTGATGACACGCGCGTAAAAGCCGAGTTGAATGCAGGCAAGGTGGTGATTATTACCGGCTTCCAGGGCATTGATGAGGCGGGCAACCAAACCACGCTGGGTCGTGGTGGTTCCGATACCTCTGCCGTGGCAATCGCCGCAGCAATGGGTGCGGCTGAGTGCCTGATTTACACCGATGTGGATGGTGTTTACACCACCGACCCTCGTGTGGTGCCCGAGGCACGCCGCATGCGCGTTGTTAGTTTCGAAGAAATGCTGGAAATGGCCTCTTTGGGTTCGAAGGTTCTGCAAATTCGCTCCGTTGAATTTGCGGGCAAGTACCGCGTACCCACCCGTGTGCTTTCTAGCTTGACCGACCCAATGATGTCGCTGGACGAAGAAAAAGTGTCTGGCACGCTGATTACTTTTGAGGAAGATGAACATATGGAACAGGCTGTTGTTTCCGGTATCGCTTTCAACCGTGATGAAGCAAAAGTGACCATCCGTGGCGTGCCTGACAAGCCCGGTGTGGCTTACCAAATTTTGGGTCAGGTTGCTGAGGCCAACATCGACGTGGACATGATCATCCAGAACCAGGGTTCGGATGGCACCACCGATTTCACGTTCACCGTACACCGCAATGAATTCAACAAAACCATGGATCTGTTGAAAAACAAGATTCAGGGCAGCGTGGGTGCACGTGAAGTGGCGGGCGATACCAATGTGTGCAAGGTGTCGATTGTGGGTATCGGCATGCGCTCACATGTGGGTGTGGCCAGCCTGATGTTCAAAACCTTGTCGGAAGAGGGCATCAACATCCAGATGATCTCTACTTCGGAAATCAAGGTGTCGGTGCTGATCGACGACAAGTACATGGAATTGGCAGTTCGTGCGCTGCACAAGGCCTTCGGTTTGGAAAAAGAGGCAGCTTGAACTGGGAGTTTGAGTTGAGTTTTAACTGATGGGAATGTGGTGCAATTTGCTTGAAAGCGATTTGCGCCAGCATTCAACATTTTGGCCGAAACCGTGTATAATTCGGCCTTCTGGAGACGTGGCCGAGTGGTCGAAGGCACTCCCCTGCTA
>JAHJCM010000144.1 GCA_018812945.1 Gammaproteobacteria bacterium
AGAAAAGCTACACCATCGAGTTGACCGGTAACAAATCCAAGCTGGATGCCTTCCTGGAATCGATCGATCGCACTGCCATTCTCGAAACTGTCCGCACGGGCAGCTCCGGTATTGGTCGCGGCGAACGCATTCTTCGCGTCTGAACGGTGGGCCCAGCCCAGGCAAACGAATCTGGCAGCTGGGCCTTGAAGATGAATTTAAATACCTGAATCAAAAGGAAAATGACATGAAAGTTTATTACGACAAAGACGCGGATCTGTCCCTGATCCAGAAGAAGAAAGTATCCATCATTGGTTACGGTTCACAAGGCCATGCCCACGCGCAAAACCTGCGCGATTCAGGCGTTGAGGTGACTGTTGGTTTGCGCAAGGGTGGCGCCTCCTGGTCCAAAGCCGAAGGCGCGGGCTTGAAAGTGAAAGAAGTGGCCGACGCCGTAAAAGAAGCGGATGTGGTCATGATTCTGTTGCCTGACGAAAACATTCCCGATGTGTACAACAAAGAAGTAGCCCCCAACATCAAGGCTGGTGCTGCTTTGGCATTTGCCCACGGTTTCAACGTGCATTACAACCAGGTTGTTCCACGTGCAGATGTCGACGTCATCATGATCGCCCCCAAAGGCCCTGGTCACACCGTACGTTCTGAGTACCTGAAAGGTGGTGGTGTACCCTCACTGATCGCAATTTACCAAGACACAACCGGCAACGCTCATGACATTGCTTTGGCCTATGCTGCAGCGAATGGCGGTACAAAAGGTGGCGTGATCGAGACCAACTTCCGCGAAGAAACAGAAACCGATTTGTTCGGTGAACAAGCCGTGTTGTGCGGCGGTGCGGTTGAGTTGGTAAAAGCTGGTTTCGAAACTTTGGTTGAAGCAGGTTACGCGCCTGAAATGGCTTACTTCGAATGCCTGCACGAGCTGAAGCTGATTGTTGACCTGATGTACGAAGGCGGCATTGCCAACATGAACTATTCCATTTCCAATAACGCGGAATATGGCGAGTATGTAACAGGCCAACGTGTAATCGCAGACCAGGCTCGCGC
Source organism: Gammaproteobacteria bacterium (assembly GCA_018812945.1). Classification (GTDB taxonomy): domain Bacteria; phylum Pseudomonadota; class Gammaproteobacteria; order Burkholderiales; family Burkholderiaceae_B; genus Limnobacter. The sequence continues at coordinate 1,042 of JAHJCM010000144.1, forward strand.
AGCCATGAAGGAATGTCTGGCCAATATCCAGAACGGTGAATATGCCAAGCGTTTCATTCTGGAAGGCAAAACCAACTATCCAGAAATGACAGCGCGTCGTCGTTTGAACGCACAACACCCCATTGAAATCGTGGGTGCCCAGCTGCGCGCAATGATGCCTTGGATCAGCAAGAACAAGTTGGTTGATCAGTCCAAGAACTAATTGACCGATTGATTGCTGTGCCAGAAACCCGCGGTGCGAAAGCGTCGCGGGTTTTTTTGTTATTCATCAAGTGCCCACCCATTTCGACAAGCCTTTGATTTCATCAATAGTTTGTGGTGTCACACCCATTAGTTTGTTGTAGTAGGGCAGTTGGGATTTGCTGCCAGCCACACCAGTATTGAGTGCCTGTATTTCACGATCACCACCCGCAAAAAACAGTTTCTGAAAATTTTCCTGGGCAATTCCCTGGCGTTTTGCATTGATTTCACGCAATAGTCCACCAGTTGCGTTCAAATGCGCGTACAAGTCGCGAATTTCAACGTGAAGTTGCCCCGTCCTGTCTTTGCCGCTTTTGCAATTGAAGGCTGGGGTAGCGCCAATTTCATTGCTCAGCGCCAAAAGACGTGTGGGCAATTTGTAAGGTTCATTGCCAACCTCGTGGTGCAAGTCTTTGAGCATAATTTCCCGCACCTGGTTTACCAATTCTTTGATCAGGTTTATTTTTTCAGTCAGTGCCTTGCGTTTGCCAATTTGTGCAGGGCTCACTCCATCCGTGTTTGCCAGTTCGGCATTCAACTTTCGCAGTTGGTCTCCCGCAAGGCCACCGATTGGTTTGTTTTTTTCAATGGAGCCAATCAGATGTTTGACTGATTTTTTGTTGATTGAGTCTGCTGTTCGCCAAATACCGATCAATCTCCCCATTTTGCTCAGCGCCAAATGATTCACTGGTGTGCAAAAAGTGAAGATACTTGGTTTAACCTTCAGTTCTTTCTCGTGGCCTCTTCCATCGGCAATTCGGATCCGCATTTCTTGCCCATTGGCTCGGGCAAATGCACGCTGTTGCTGCTCAATCATCTCTTTTTCTTTGCCAGCGGCAGTCAACAGATTCACTGAAACAATATTGATTTCAATGACTTCTTCTGAATTCATATTGCGGGCGTCCAATTCATTCCGCTTCAAGTGATCCAGCAAGCTTGCGTGAATAAATTCTTCGACGCGTGCATCATTCGCAGCATTTCGCTGATCAGGTATTTTGATGCCATACGCATCATGCACAGCATGCCTTAGCCCGGAGAACACATAGCCTGTGTCAGTGTCCGAATTCGGATATGGTCTGAATTTGGTTCTCCACAAGTTCACTGCATGGCGTGCTTCTTGAATTGCGTAGCTGCAAACCCCGTTGATGCCATCCCGTCGATAACTCTCCGTCAGCGCGCTGTCCAGGTTTTTTGCGGGAGTCATGGTTGTCAAAAATTTCAAATTCTTGAATTTGCATTGCGGCTCAGTAAAACGCAGATCATGCAGCACAGAAATGTTGTTCCAGTCTTTTGACTGAAGTACATCGATGTATCGCTCAAAAATCTGTTTGTCCAAGGCATCAATACTCATGCTTTTTGTTCGAAATCCAAGGCTGCGGAACTTTCCGTGGATCACTGAGGCCAATGCCGTACGTACATGAACATGCCGGGTCGACTCCGGGATGTCACGGCCCCAAGTGCCCGCGTGAACCAGCGCGGTTTGCTCTCGTTTGAATTGCCGGAAAACATCGGTCATCTTGCTCCGCTTGTGTTTTCCGCCAATACCTTGCTTGATGCTGGTGTTGTCAAAGCTGATATTCTGCGATTGCTTCTCGCGAAGGGCGCTCGCAGCCCTGTCAATTAGTGACGAGAATTCTTCAAGCGAAATGTTGGCATCAGGTTTTGAATTTTGTTTGAGTATTTCGTTGACCACTTCAAGCGCGGCTTGGTAGTGAAGTAGTTTGAAACCTATCGCATCGGCAGTAGAGACCGATTCGCCGGATGAGCTTCGCTCAAGTTCTTCTATATAGCTGGTCTCGCTACAGGCGCTAAAATAATCAGCCTCATTCTCGTTGGTCTCGGTGATTTCGTCTTTCTTGTGTGTGTTGCGCGCTGCCGCAGGCGCATTTCTCGCTTGGGCTGTTAACAATTTCAAACTTTGTGCCATCGATCCAGGAAAGCCCGAAAGCAATAGTTTCACCAATTGAACAAGCGGGCTGAAAATGCGAAGCAGAGCGCTTCCAAACACGCCATGGATTACTTGGTTGACCGTTTGTTCGCTCGGTGAAATCGCGTGGCTTCGGGGTGGTGTGTGGATTGAATTGTGGGGGGGCATACTTGATGAGCAATTTACGGTTTTGTGGGGGGCTGATGATAGGTGGCTGGGGGTGAACCAAAGTTCAATAGTCAACGTGCCTGCCGTGTCCCCGAATTTCTAAGGTGGTCCTGTTTGAAGGAGTTGTAGGGGGCTCATTCTGATTCTTATTGGTCAATTCGCACAAAACTTACCGCACGTGGTCGTTTTGGCTTATAAAATCGGGTTCATAACCATTCTCAACAAAGAGTCATGAACTATCCACATCCCATCATTGCCCGCGAAGGTTGGCCTTTCCTGGCAATCGTCGCAATCCTGGCGCTTGCACTTCAGTCGTTTGGCCTCACATTCCTGTCGGTCCTTGCCTGGATTCTGTTCATTTTTGTATTGCAGTTTTTCCGTGATCCCCCGCGTTACATTCCTGCCCAGAAAAACGCGGTAGTGTCACCTGCCGACGGGCGCATCGTGGCTGTAGAACGTGTGGAAGACCCCTATGCCCAGCGTGAAGCCCTTAAAATTTCCGTATTCATGAATGTGTTCAATGTGCACTCCAATCGAATTCCGATTGGCGGTGAGATTAAATCTGTGGATTATTTCCCGGGTTTGTTTGTGAATGCAGATCTGGACAAGGCCAGTACCCAAAATGAGCGCAATGCCATTGTTATTCACACTGAAAGCGGGGCAACGGTCACTGCTGTGCAGGTGGCTGGTTTGATCGCCCGCCGAATTCTCTGTTACGTCAAGCCGAATGAGACTGTTGAAAAAGGCCAGCGTTATGGTTTCATCCGGTTCGGTTCACGCGTAGACGTGTATTTGCCCACCGATTCTGTACCCAAAGTTGCAATCGGTGACAAAGTGTCTGCGTCCTCAACCGTGTTGGCCGAGTTGGTGTCCTGATCATGCGATTCAAGCGCAATAAAAACCGGTTTGGTGCTCCAAGGGCCTTTTCGAGTGGTGCGGCCCGTCCGGCTGGAAAACCCCACAAAGGCGTCTACTTGTTGCCCAACCTGTTTACTACAGCGGCCTTGTTCAGTGGTTTTTACGGCATTGTGATGGCCATGGGGCAGCAGTTCACCACAGCTGCAGTGGCCATTTTTGCCGCTTTGGTGCTCGATAGCCTCGATGGTCGAGTTGCCCGAATGACCAATACCCAGAGCGCATTTGGTGCCGAGTACGACAGTTTGGCGGATATGGTGTCCTTTGGCGCGGCACCCGCGCTCATTATTTACGAATGGTCACTCAGCGGAATGGGCAAACTGGGCTGGGTTGCGGCTTTCGTTTACCTGGCCGGTGCAGCTTTGCGCCTGGCACGATTCAATACCAATGCAGCCGTGGTGGACAAAGCCTGGTTTCAGGGCCTGCCAAGTCCGGCGGCTGCGGCTTTGGTTACTGGTTTTGTGTGGGTGATGGACGACGCCAAAATGGCTGGAGCCGAGCTGGATTGGCTGGCTTGGGGGATTACCTTCTACGCCGGGATCACCATGGTGTCCAATGTTCCATTCTTCAGCGGCAAAGATTTCCATTTCCGCCGCAGTGTTCCCTTCCTTGTGCTCGCCTTGATCCCCTTGGTATTTGCTTTGGTTTCTCAAGATCCGCCTAAGGTGTTGTTTGGCGTTTTTGTACTGTATGGGCTTTCCGGTTATGTGGTGTACCTGGTGCGGAAAGTAAAAGGGCAGGGACTCAAAGGGCTGGACATCGAAAGGGACGAACATTTTTAAGTCGGGCTCCCTGCAATACCGCTGCCAGCGTGCATTGTTGTATCCTTAAGGCATAATCAGGAGAACAGCATGTCAGACCGCCTCATCATATTCGATACCACCCTGCGCGACGGCGAACAAAGCCCTGGCGCATCCATGACCCGCGAAGAAAAAATCCGCATCGCAAAGCAGTTGGAAAAGCTGAAAGTCGATGTAATCGAAGCGGGTTTTGCTGCCTCCAGCAATGGCGATTTCGAAGCCATCAGATCCATTGCATCGGTCATCAAAGACTCCACCGTGTGTTCTTTGGCCCGTGCAAACGACAAAGACATTACGCGGGCGGGTGATGCGCTGGCACCCGCCGAGCGCCGCCGCATTCACACCTTCATTGCCACGTCGCCCCTGCACATGGAAGTGAAGCTGCGCATGACACCCGACCAGGTTCTTGAGCAGGCCGTGAAAGCAGTGAAGCTGGCCTTGCAATATACCGACGATGTTGAGTTTTCTGCTGAAGATGGCTATCGCTCGGAATTGCCTTTCCTTGCCAAGGTTTGTGAGGCGGTCATCAAGGCAGGCGCCAAAACAATCAATATCCCCGACACCGTTGGGTATGCCGTGCCCTCCTTGTATGGAGAGTTCATGCGCGACTTGCGCACCTTGACGCCCAATAGCGACAAGGCCGTGTGGTCAGTGCATTGCCACAATGACCTCGGCATGGCGGTGGCCAACTCCCTGGCTGGCGTGGCCATTGGTGGTGCCCGCCAGGTTGAGTGCACCATCAACGGTTTGGGTGAGCGCGCCGGCAACTGTTCTCTCGAAGAAATCGTGATGGCGGTTAAAACCCGCCGGGATTTCTTTGATCTGGATGTCGGTATCGACACCACCCAGATCGTGTCAGCCAGTCGTTTGGTCAGCAACATCACTGGTTTCGTGGTTCAGCCCAACAAGGCAATCGTCGGTGCCAATGCTTTTGCGCATGCATCCGGTATTCACCAGGATGGTGTTTTGAAAGCGCGTCAAACCTACGAAATCATGACTGCTGAAGACGTAGGCTGGTCTGCCAATAAAATCGTGCTGGGCAAACTTTCCGGTCGCAATGCATTCAAGCAGCGATTGGAAGCTTTGGGTATCGAAATGGAAAGCGAACAGTCCTTGAACGATACATTCCAGCGCTTCAAAGACCTTGCCGACCGAAAAGCCGAAATTTTCGATGAAGATATCCATGCATTGGTGTCGGGTGACGGTGTGGGTGGTGAATCAGAGCATTACCGATATGTGTCATTGGTTCAGCACTCCGAAACCGGTGAGCGCCCCAAAGCGCGAGTGGTTTTCTCGATTGATGGCCGCGAGGTAATATCTGAAAGCCAGGGTAACGGGCCTGTAGACGCCACGGTAAAGGCCATTGAGGCTGAAGTTCAAAGTGGTGCCGAGCTGCTTTTGTTCTCGGTCAATGGCATTACGTCGGGCACCACGGAATCGCAAGGTGAAGTTACCATGCGCCTTCAAAAGGGCGGTCGAATTGTTAACGGCGTGGGTGCCGACCCCGATATTGTGGTTGCATCGGCCAAGGCTTATCTGTCTGCATTGAACAAATTGCAGTCAAAACATGAAAAGTTGAATCCGCAGGTTTGATTTTTACAAGATTTCCCCTACAATAGCGGGTTCAGGTGACCACCTTTTGATTTAATCAAATTATCGGGTGGTCTTTTTACACGGAACTGCGGTTGCCATTGTGGCTGCAAGTTCACGCAAGTGGAGTAATAAAGATGTCAGAAATCAATAAAGCGGCAATTCTTGCCGAATATCAACGCGCCAAGGGCGACACAGGTTCTCCCGAGGTTCAAGTGGCATTGTTGACAGCCCGAATCAACTCGTTGACCGATCACTTCAAGGCCAACGCCAAAGA
>JAHJCM010000002.1 GCA_018812945.1 Gammaproteobacteria bacterium
TACGTTTTTCGAGATCCAACAGCGGACCGGTTAAAGCAGTTACAAGATGTGGAACCATCAACATTCCCTGGGTAAGACACTTCGCCAAGTGTAATCCAAAACGCTGCACTGCCACATTGAGGAAGGGAAATCGAGGGGTAGAGCAAAAAAGGCACCCGAAGGTGCCTTTGAATCAGCCCTTTACCCCGGGCTGAAGGATTCCACCTAAGTGGAGAGTGTATTTACTTGCTGTAGGCTGTTTCACCGTGAGAGGTGATGTCCAGACCTTCGCGCTCTGCATCTTCAGAAACACGCAGACCAACGATGAGATCTACCAGCTTGAAGGAGATTGCAGCCACGATACCAGACCAAACGATAGTGATTACCACGCCCTTGGCTTGTACGGCCAACTGGGAAGCAATCACGAAGTCGTCACCCATGGTGCCGCCCAAGCTAGGTGCAGACAAAACACCTACCATCAAGGCACCCAAGATACCGCCTACGCCGTGTACGCCGAACACGTCCAGTGCATCGTCTGCACCCAACATCTTCTTCAGGCCAGTTACGCCCCACAGGCAGATTGGGCCGGCCATCAGGCCGAGGATCAGGGCTCCCATTGGGCCGATCGTACCGCAAGCTGGTGTGATAGCAACCAAACCACCCACTGCGCCGGAGGCGGCACCCAGCATGGACGCCTTGCCTTTCAGCAGCGCTTCAGCAGCCGCCCAGCTCAGTGTTGCGGCAGCAGTTGCCAACAATGTGTTGATAAAGGCCAGTGTAGTACCACCGTTGGCTTCCAGGTTTGAACCTGCGTTGAAACCGAACCAACCCACCCACAGCATGGATGCACCCACCATGGTCAATGTCAGGCTATGTGGAGTCATGGCTTCTTTGCCGTAGCCAACACGCTTGCCAACCATGTAAGCACCCACCAAACCTGCAACTGCAGCGTTGATGTGTACCACTGTACCGCCAGCGAAGTCGATTGCGCCGTCTGCGAAGATGAAACCAGCAGCGTCCCACACCATGTGCGCAATTGGAATGTAGCTGAATGTGAACCAGATTGCACAGAACAACAGCACGGCAGAGAACTTGATGCGCTCAGCGAAAGCGCCCACGATCAGGCCACACGTAATGGCTGCGAAGGTAGATTGGAACGCAATGAATATGAATTCTGGAATCATCACGCCTTCAGTGAAAGTGGCAGACAACGAGTCTGGTGTCACGCCGCTCAAGAACAGTTTGCTGAAGTTACCCACGAATGGATTGTCGCCACCGCCGAAGGTCAAGCTGTAGCCGTAGATGGCCCACAACACAACGATCAGGCAGAACACGGACATGACCTGCATCAGCACGGACAACATGTTCTTGGAGCGGACCAAACCGCCGTAGAACAGCGCCAGGCCGGGAATGGTCATGAAGATCACCAAAATGGTCGCGACCATCATCCAAGTGATGTCGCCTTTGTTTACTGTTTGTTCAACAGCTGGGGCTGCCTCTTCTGCAGGAGCAGCTTCGGCGGCCATGGGGGCTTCAGCGGCAGGCGCTTCGGCAGGAGCTGCCTCTACGGGTGCAGCCATTGTTTCGGTGGCTTCGGTGGCAGGCGCTGCAGGAGTTTCCTGAGCAAATACACCGGGACTGGCAACACTGAAACCCAGTGCTGCGGCCGCAAGCCAGACAGTCAGAAGTTTTCTCATGATTTCCTCACTTCTCTCTGGTTAAAGGGCGTCTTTACCGGTTTCGCCTGTGCGAATACGGGTAACACTCAACAAATCAAACACGAAAATTTTGCCGTCACCGATCTTGCCGGTCTTGGCCGCTGCTTCAATGGCTTCGCATGCCTGGTCTACCAGGCTGTCGTCCACGGCTGCTTCAATTTTCACTTTGGGCAAAAAGTCGACTACATACTCGGCACCGCGGTACAGCTCGGTGTGACCTTTCTGGCGACCAAAACCTTTCACTTCGGTAACCGTAATGCCTTGCACGCCGATGGCAGACAGCGCTTCACGGACTTCATCGAGTTTGAAAGGCTTAATGACTGCTGAAATTAGCTTCATTACGCACTCCTGAATTAAGTTTGA
>JAHJCM010000145.1 GCA_018812945.1 Gammaproteobacteria bacterium
GAAGGCATGATCGGCGACATGATTGCCCGTGCGGCACAAGTGCGCGATGCCCGCAAAAAGATTGACACAGCTTGCTCACCGGAAAGCATCAAGGCTTTGGCCAACAACTGGCCCCTGCTTACCCAATTGATTACCCGCCTTGAGCGTGACGAAGTGCCTGCTGCTGATTTGGAGGCCATCCGCGAACAGGCCAAAGCCAGCAAAACCCCAGTGTTGGGCATTACCGGTACGGGCGGTGCGGGCAAGTCGAGCCTGACTGATGAATTGATTCGCCGCCTGCGCATGGACCATGGCGACGACCTGACCATTGGCGTGGTGTGCGTGGACCCTTCCCGCCGTAAAACCGGCGGTGCCTTGCTGGGCGACCGCATTCGAATGAACGCCATTGGCCCTTGGGCTGGCAATGGCCCCAAAGTGTTCATGCGCTCACTGGCCACCCGCGATTCCGCTCAGGAAGTACCCGCTACCCTGCCCGATATTATTGCCTTGTGTCGCGCCACGGGTTTTGATGTGGTGCTGATTGAAACTCCGGGCATTGGCCAGGGCGATGCGGCCATTGTGCCGCATGTGGATTTCAGCCTGTATGTGATGACACCGGAATACGGTGCGGCCAGCCAGCTTGAAAAAATCGACATGCTGGATTTTGCCGATTTTGTGGCGGTGAACAAATTTGACCGCAAGGGCGCACTCGATGCCCTGCGGGATGTGTGCAAACAGGTGCAGCGCAACCGCATGGCTTTTACCAGCATGCCCGACACCATGCCTGTGTATGGCACGCTGGCCAGCCGGTTTAACGACGATGGTGTCAGCGCACTGTATAAAGCATTGCGCGCAGCCCTGCCCATTGCCAAGCCCTCCAAAGGCCTGTTCAACACCATTGACACCAAACATTCCACCACCCTGAAAGCCGTAGTGCCTTCCGAGCGTGTGCGTTATTTGGCTGAAATCGCGCAGGCTGTACGCAGTTACAAGGCGCAAGTACAAAAAGACGTAGCTGCAGTGTACGACCTGGAATGCATGCAACGTGCCCAAGCCCTATTGCTTGAACACAAACCTGACAAAACCAAGGCGGTGGAAGCGCTGGACGACATTGTCGAACTGACGAACACTCGAATCAGCATGGCTGCGCAAAAGGCCATGAAAGACTATTCAAAGCTGACTGAGGGTTACCAAGGCGACACGCTGACCTATGAAGTGCGGGGCAAGGCCCTGCAAGCGCCGTTGACCGTGACTTCGCTCAGTGGCCTGAAAATCAATCGCGTCAGTCTGCCCAAGTTCACCAGTCGGGCCGACCTACTGAAATTCGTGATGCTGGAAAACCTGCCGGGTTATTTCCCCTTCACCGCAGGCGTATTCCCCGTGAAGCGCGAAGGTGAAGACCCCACCCGCATGTTTGCAGGTGAAGGTGACCCGGCCCGCACCAACCGCCGCTTCAAAATGCTGAGCGGTGCAAGCGATGCCAAGCGATTGTCGACTGCATTTGATTCAGTCACCTTGTATGGTTTCGACCCCGACTTACGCCCCGACATTTATGGCAAGGTGGGTACCAGTGGTGTGAGTGTGGCCACGCTTGATGACATGAAAGTGTTGTACAGCGGCTTTGATTTGTGCGCGCCCAGCACTAGTGTGTCGATGACCATCAACGGCCCGGCACCCAGCATTTTGGCGATGTTCCTGAACACCGCCATTGATCAGCAGGTGGATTTGTTTACGGCCAAAAACAAGCGCGCGCCGAATGCCGATGAATATGCAAACATCAAGGCCAGCACTTTGAAGGCAGTGCGCGGCACCGTGCAAGCCGACATTCTGAAAGAAGATCAAGGCCAGAACACCTGCATCTTCTCGACTGAATTCAGCCTGCGCGTGATGGGCGATATTCAGCAGTACTTTATAGACCATGAAGTGCGTAACTTCTATAGCGTGTCGATCAGCGGTTATCACATTGCAGAGGCCGGGGCCAACCCGATTTCACAACTGGCGTTTACCTTGTCAAATGGCTTTACCTTTGTGGAAGCCTATTTGGCACGCGGCATGAAAATCGACGACTTTGCGCCCAACCTTAGCTTCTTCTTTTCCAATGGCATGGACCCCGAATACACAGTGCTGGGTCGCGTGGCCCGTCGCATTTGGGCCATTGCCATGCGCGATCGTTACGGTGCAAGCGACCGCAGTCAAAAGCTGAAGTACCACATTCAAACCAGTGGCCGTAGTTTGCACGCACAGGAAATCGCGTTCAACGACATACGCACCACCTTGCAGGCGCTGATTGCCGTATACGACAACTGCAACAGCCTGCACACCAACGCCTATGACGAGGCAGTGACCACGCCGACTGAGGAAAGCGTGCGCCGGGCCATGGCCATCCAGTTGATCATCAACAAGGAATGGGGTTTGGCGAAAAACGAAAACTCAAGCCAAGGAGCTTTCATTATTGAAGAGCTCACTGAATTGGTGGAAGAGGCTGTGTTGGCTGAACTGGACCGCATCAGCGAACGCGGTGGCGTGTTGGGTGCCATGGAAACAGGCTACCAGCGCAGCAAAATCCAGGAAGAGTCGATGCATTATGAAATTCAGAAGCATGACGGCACCTTGCCAATTGTGGGTGTGAATACTTTCACCAATCCCAATGACAACGCCGATTCCTTGAACTCGCTTGAACTGGCGCGTGCCACTGAGGAAGAAAAACAAAGCCAGTTGAAACGCCTGGCTGAATTTCAGCAGCGACATGCCGCTGAGAGTGGTCCCATGCTGGAGCGTCTGAAGCAGACTGCCATGGACGGCGGCAACGTGTTTGAGGTGCTGGTGGATGCTGTGCGGGTGTGTTCGCTGGGGCAGATTACGCAGGCGCTGTTTGAAGTGGGTGGGAAGTACCGCAGGTCGATGTGAGCAGCTGCTGGTGTCTATTGCCAACTTGGAGTGGGTTGCTTGCGTAGGCTGTCGTTGGAGGCTCTTGAGCTGAACTTGAAGGATCACCGCTGCCCGAAAACTTGGCATTTCGGTTTGTCGTCTTGAGCCTGCACTAAGCCAAGCCCTCCAAAAGTAACGGTCGGGTCTTGGCTTTCGCGCCAGGGCGCGATCGTTAGTCTCTGCGCGCCAAGCCGGCAAGTTTTCTGACTGGTCA
>JAHJCM010000146.1 GCA_018812945.1 Gammaproteobacteria bacterium
GTTTTCGGGTTCAGTGCAGCCAACGCAGCTTTCATTTCATGAAAGTCCACATTGGCGACAAACCGAATATTCAATGCCGGAGCTTCACCCAAATCCAGTTTGCTGAACACGTCATTCAACAGACGGGGGCCTAGGTCAGAACCACCAATGCCCAAATGCAATACGCTGTCGTAGCGTTTGCCGTCGGGAGTGGTGTAGCGGCCCGAGCGCACCTGTTCAACGAAGGCTTCCATCTGGTGTTGCACTTGCCTGGTCAGTGCCAGTTCATCCCGACCATTGACCACCAGCGAAACTGGTGCAGGGTAGGCCTGCTGGTTGCAGGCTGCTCTCAGGGCCCAATGACCGGCTGGCCGGTGTTCTGTGCTGTTGACCACCTCGCCGCTGAACATGCGGTGAATGAATGTGGACAAATGCTGATGTGCCTGGGATTTTTCAAAGTTCAGCACATGGCTGGCGTTGTATAGCTGTCGATCCAGATTGATATGGATTGGACCAACACTGCGGGAAAGATAACCTGGGTTCAAGGCAGATGTGTTCATGAATAGGCCAATAAGAAAATAAAAAAGGCGCTGAAAACAAGCTTCAGCGCCCAGTTTCGCATGACTTCAAGAAAGTATGTTTACTCTGCCTCCAAATTTGGATCAGGGTGTGCTTTGCGGCTCTGTCATGAAGCCAAGTTTTTCTACGCCGGCACGTTGTGCAGCGGCCATCACCTGAATCACCTTCTCGTACTCCACGGCCTTGTCGCCCTGAATACGCAACTCGGGTTGTTTTTCCTGTTGCGCCACAGCTTGCAAACGAAGTTCCAGGTTCTCAAAAGTCAGTGACTCGTCATTCCACATCAGGCTGCCATCGCGCTGTACCGTCAACGTGACCACATCGGGTTTTACCTCAGTGGGTTGTTGGCTGGCTTGCGGCAAGTCTACTTTCACCGAATGCGTAATCACTGGCACGGTGATGATGAAAATAATCAGCAGCACCAACATGACGTCCACCAGGGGTGTCATGTTGATTTCACTCATTTCCTGCTGATCGTCGTAAGAATTGAACGACATGGCTTACGCCTCCTTTTTCAAGGGCATGGTGCGCACTGCAGAGTCTTTCTGCATGGGTGAGCCGGTCAGGAAATAGGCATGCAACTGGCGTGCAAATCGGTTCAGCTTGCTCAGCAATCCTTTGTTGGCGCGGGTCAGTGCGTTGTAGCCCAACACGGCCGGAATGGCCACTGCCAGGCCAAATGCAGTCATGATCAAGGCCTCGCCCACCGGGCCGGCTACTTTGTCGATACTGGCCTGGCCTGAAACACCAATGCCCACCAGCGCATGGTAAATGCCCCACACCGTACCGAACAGGCCAACAAACGGGGCTGTAGAACCCACGGAAGCCAAAATGGACAGACCAGATTGCAGCTTTTCAGCAGCTTCATCCATGGCGCCGCGCAGCGCTTCGCTGAGCCAGTCGGCCAGGCTGATTTGCCCGTGCAGGTCGTCTTTGTTCGTGCTGTGATGGTTCACAGCCGCCTGGCCCTCGATCGCCATGTGGTGAAATGGGTTGCCGGTATCTTTGCCCAGCACCTGAAGACCTTCTGCGAAGCTGTGGGTGTGCCAGAACTTGTCCACAGTGCCCACATTTTTACGCAGGCGATACAGGCGAATGCTGCGGGTGATGATGACGTACCAGGACGCAATCGACATGATCAACAGCAGCAGTGCCACGCTTTTGATGACCCAGTCACCTTGGGCCCACATGGCGGCCATACCGTAAGGGTTGTTTTCCATTTCAATAAACCTCGCTTAAATTCAATGTTCTCAGTTATTCAATACGAAAGAAACCGGTTGTACATACCAAAACGGAATTGGTTTGTCGCCACGCTTGGCGGGCACGTACTTCCAGGTTTTCACAGCCTGAAGGGCTGCGTTGTCCAGCCGCGGAAAGCCGCTTGACCGGTTTAATTTGATTTCACCCACGCTGCCATCGGGAAGAATGTACACGTCCAGCATCACCCGTCCCTGTTCGCCCAGTCTGCGCGACAAGGCAGGGTATTGGGGGGCGGGGTTGTTCAGGTGCGCGGCATCCGTACGTGGCGGCGTTACAGGTGCTGGTGCCTCGGGTGCTGGTGTGGCCTGTTGTACAGGCGGGGCGGGTGGTGTAGGTGCGGCCGGGGCGGCTTGTTGTGCCGGTTCCGGGGCCACTTCACGCACGGGCTCAGGCTTTGGTGTTGGCTTGGGCGTCGGTTTGGCGACAGGCTTTGGCGTGGGCACGGGTTTTGGTTCCGGCTTGGGCGGAGGTGTTACAGGCTTGGGCGGTGGCGGCGCAGGTTCAGGTTCAGGCGCAACCAATACACCCACTACACTGGGTGGTGTAAAAACAGGTTCACTGACGCTGAGTTGTTGCGCGGCCCAAACCAAACCCAGCACGTGCAACAACACCACACCGGCAAACGTGAGGGCGTTGCTGATTGTTTGTGAGTTGTTGCCGATTGGCGCACTAATTGGAACGGACATGGTGTTCAACGTGGTGTTCATTGGGTCAATTGTTTTTAGCTTGCTGCCACCATGGCAGTCAAGCAAGTTTTGTGCACCTCGTATTTGTAACAGAAAAGATGCACTGGCTTGCGGCGGCTGGCTGGTGCGGGAGGGTCTTTCCGAGCGAGGAAGGCCTACCGGTGAGGATGCCAACTGTTGCGAAGAAGGAGATTGATCGGTAGGCCCACGGCAATCTCACTCGGAAAAATAGAAACGAGAAGTGTTCTCATTATTATTTGGCTTTTTGATTTTAGCAAGTACTTTTTTAAGAAGCGCACCAGAAAAGGGTTTCGGCCTCCTTGGCGCGCGTTGTACACTGTGTAGTGAGTTGATTTTTGAATGCAAGGGAGAAGAACAATGAAAGGTTCTAGCAAAGTAATTGCGGCACTGAATGCGCAATTGAAGAATGAATTGACTGCGATTAACCAGTATTTCCTGCATTCGCGCATTTTCGGCAATTGGGGCCTGGATGTACTGAAGAAAAAGGAATATGAGGAATCAATTGGTGAAATGAAGCACGCCGATTTGCTGATTGAACGCGTGCTGATGCTGGATGGCCTGCCCAATCTGCAAGACCTGGGCAAGTTGATGATTGGCGAAAATACACGCGAGATTCTGGAAAGCGATCTGAAAATGGAAAGCGCAGCTCAAGTGACCATCAAAGATGGCATCAAGGCGTCGGAAGACGAGCGCGATTATGTTTCTCGCGACATTCTGAAAGAAATTCTGGAAGACACCGAAGAACACATCGATTGGCTGGAAACCCAGCTGAGCCTGATTGACAGGGTAGGTTTACAGAATTATGAGCAATCCATGATGGGTGTTTCAGAGTAAATTTTCTAAAGATTTTCAAATTGCGTTGAAAAAACACTTGATTGTAGTAATGCGAATCATTATTATTACTTTCAAGTTCAACGCAATTTGAGGCCAACCGTGATCGTCTGCATTTGTGCCAACGTAAGCGACCGTACCATTTCTGAAGCCGTGCGAAGCGGTTGTGGTTCAGTGGACGACATCACCATGAAAACGGGCGCCTGCTCGGGCTGCGGCCAGTGTCGCATGCACTGTCAAAGTGAAATTGATGCGCACAACACGCTGATTCAAGTCAGTGAGATGAGCCAGCAAACGGTTTAATTTTCAATTCAATCGCTTGGTTTAATCTTCCACCTTAGCTCCCAAATTTCAAAATTCTCGCCGCTGCCCTGGCATGGCTGGGCTCACCCAAGGCTTGTTCGGGGCTTGAGTTACCTGATTCTGTAAACCGTCTTTTCGCGGCTTGCCGCGGCAACACGGTGCCTGCCTCGTGGCGAAACTGGTCGAAATAATCCAGCCAGGGTTGAACCTTTGAATTCGCTTGGGTTTGGCCGCCACATTGTTCTACGAATTCCTGATCGGTACGCCTGGCTTTGTAATCGGCCAGGCAGTCGGCCAACATGCCAACTTGTAAGTTGTGAATGGAATGCGGGTTGAACTGGTATTTTAGAAAACCCGGGGTGCTGGAACGGACAATGTCTATTTTCAGGTTGGGTGCATTCTCGCGTGTCATGTGCAACACATGGGCGAAATTTGCGTCGCGTTTCAAATTCAGTTTGTCCAGTGTTTCTGGATTGGCCAGTTCTACTCGGCGAATTGCAGTGTCATTGACAACGACATCAAGATCATGGGGAAGTGGCAGTTTGCATGTGGCGTTGGGGTGTTCAAGTGCATGAAGGTGCATGGCGGCGCTACCCACAAGGGTGTAGTTGCCGCGACCGCCTAGCAGGGTGTCGAGGGCATGAACCAGTTTGCTCGCGTTGACGCCGGGGAGTGCGGATTCAAGGGCTGAGGCAATCTGGATAGGTAGGGTTTGGTTTGTTTGATTACGATCTGGTGAGGAATGAAGGGACTGAGTACGACCAATGGCTGATGAAGGGTTCATTTTGATGAAGTGCTTTGGGTTAATCGAAGTAGGTAGCCTTCTCAGCCCAAGAGTTCAACTCTCACTCGAGATAGATAGTTTCTGGCGCAGCATGCATCAAAAAATTCTGATGTGAAATATTCCACGCATAAGCCCCCGCAAGCGTAAACACCAGATAATCTCCAAGAGCCAATTCCTGAACAGGCAGTTGCTGGTGCAGGCGGTCTTTGGGTGTGCACAGCTGCCCCACGATATTCACCGTTGAATTGCGTACAACCCCAGCCTGTCCGTTGCGGTGCACCCACACCGGGTGGTTGTGGTTTTGTGCCGCAGGGGTCCGAAAGTGGTGTGTGCCGCCTTTTCCAATCGCAAACCACTGCCCGTGGCTTTGTTTCAGGTCGATCACTTCCATCAGGTAGTAGCCACAAAATGCGCTCACGTAGCGTCCACACTCAAACCGGATTTGCCGTGTTTGCATGTCGTGCTGTGTGATCAATTCACCAAGCCCTTTGCAGAATTCTGGCCAGTTGAACTGTTCTTCCGCGCATTGGTAGTTCACACCAATCCCGCCGCCCACATTAATCACTTTGCTGCGAATATGCCATTGCGATTCCCATTGCCGGGTGATCTCGAAGTATCGCGCCATCAGTTTCAGGTGATTTTCGACTGACAACTGATGCGACATGGAATGAAAATGAAATCCTTCAAATTCAAGTTGTGGCGATTCCTGAAGCAATGCCAGCGCGGTGCCAAGGTCGCAGGGGTCGAGCCCAAAAGGCGTAGCCTGCCCCCCCATTTGAAGTTTGCTGCCTGCGATGCCTTCCAGCGTAATATTCATGCGCAACATGATTGTTTGGGTTTGACCCGTGTGGGCGCAAAGCAATGCAAGGCGCTTCAGTTCGGTCAGGCTTTCCACATGAATGCAGGCTACTTGTTGGCGTAGCGCCTGTTGCAAATCGTCGGTGGTTTTGCCCGGTCCGCCAAAAATCAGGGGTTTGCCGAAGTGCTGTTCACTCAAGTGGGCCAATTCGCCCGCAGAGGCAGCTTCAAAGCCATCCACGTGTGGTGCGAGTGTTTCAAGTAGCCGTATATCGGGGTTGGCTTTGGCTGCGTAATACAGCTCGCAATTGCGGGGCAGGTGCCGTTTCATGTGTTGTGCATGTGCTGCCAGCGCTGGCAAGTCGTACACATAGGCACACCAGGGTTGTGTGCTGGAATTGGCTTGTTTAGTAAGCAGTGTGTTCAGTGTGGTTGTCATGTTGCGCAATCAGTGGGTGTGAAAGGAATGTGTAGTCGGAAAGGCGATCGGCCTTTTTGAACAAACGTGTTTTGAGGTTGTTTTTTGATGCCAGTGCCTGGCCTTGCAACAAACCGGAAAGCGCCTGTGGTGTACCCAGCGCATGGCTGGTTTTTTGAAGCAAGGCGGCCAGCATTGCCCAAGCCTTTTGTTCCAGCCCGGGTGTGTGTTGGCAGGCGTGAAAAATCATCTCGGCAATGTTGTTGACCAGCAAGCAGTAGCTGACCCTTTTCCAGCCTTGGTCTTCGGAATAATGCACCGAGGCAATGGCGCGTTCCGAAAGGCCCTGCAATCGGTCAGAAGGCCAGTGTTGCGGAATCAGTTTGGTGCCTTCCAGGTCGCGGATCCACACGCGCACAGGCAGGCCATTTTCCAGTGCCAGCACGGTGTTTTGCAAATGCGGTTCAAGCACCACACCGTGCTTGAACAACAGGGTCAGGGTGCCGGGCACCAGCAGTTTGAAATAGCTTTGCAGCCAGTTCAGTGTGAATTCAGTTTTTTGCAAACCATGTTGTTCGGCTTGTTCGCAAAGCAATTGCGCCAGTTGGCTTTGGCCCACCGTGTCCCATGAAGCAAGCGTGCCTGCCATGTGAATGTCGGTGTGCTGGCTTTGAAGTTGTTCCCTGAAAATGATGCCGAAACTTTCTTGCAGGCTTACTATTTCTTCGCTGCCGGCAGTTGTGCAAGCCTGTGACAAGTCTAGTGTGCAAGCCGAGGGTTCACGCAACATCCGAAAACCGGGGTGTGTATGCTCAACATGTTCAAACGTATTCGCAAGAAGTTGGGTCATGCCCACTGCACTTTCAAGTTCATACCATGCGTTTTTACGAATGCAATTGGTGAGCCGAACATGAATGGAGCATTTCAAAAACACACCCAGTTCAGGGTGGTACAAAGTGCGCACGGATGAAGTAGGCCACACCACTTTGCCCAAGGGGCCAAGGTGGCGAATCAGATTATTCTGGCTTGCTTGTTGATAAATTCTGGAGTTCACAACAAGGTTCACTTCCCAGGGGTGACAGGGGTACAGGCCAGCGCGCCCAGTCAGGGTTTCAGACACTTTGTTGATCACAGGGTTGCCAAGTTCTTTCAGCAAAACCGGATCAATTTCAAACCAGTGCAACTGGAAGGCAGCACCCACTTCGGGTGAGCATTGCAGCAGTTGATCGGGCTCTACGCCTGATCGGCTTTTCGGGCTGGGATGAAATGGATGGCCCCACAGCAACGATTGTTCTGTGTGTTGCAGGGCGTTGATGTGGGGCACGTTTGCGTGTGCCAAAAACCGTTGCATGTTGAGCAGGCTGTTGTGTATTTGGGCTTGCAATTCAATGTTGGGTTCGGTTTTCGTGAGCATGGTCATGTGGTTAAGCAGGGCTTCAATGGCAGCATGGGTGCCCAGCACTTGCCAGGGTTTTCCCATGGGTTTTCCGAACAGTTTGGATCCCAGTTTGATCTGGTTCAGTGCGCCCCGGGCTTGCACCTTGAAGGCGATTTTTAGAAGTGGGTAAGCCATGCGAATTCTCACGGTTTCACCTTCCAGCAGATCGCTTTGCAAGGCTTTGGGCAGATCGCCTTGTGCGTTCCAGTCGACCAATTGTTGCGGCACTGCGAATTCACGCAAGTAGCAATTCAGAAGATGGTTCAGGCTGTGGTGTTCGGCTTGGTGTTGCTGAATTCGTTGTTCAAATGTGGGCATGGGTTTGATCCTGTTTTTTGAATGTGGTGAACAAGTGGCATGGCTGCAAGGCTGGCCACTGCGGAAAGTAGAAAAGGCGAAGCAAGGTTTAAGTGGTTAACTGCAAAACCGGCTGCAATACCAGCGGCCACGCCAGCCAGTTTCCCCACGCTGTCTAGCGAACCAAACCAGGTGCCAGCACGTGCCGCCTGAAACGACTTTGCCACCAGTTGGTGAGTGCCGTGATAGCCCAACCAAATACCCATGCCAAACAGAACACGCGCCGCTGCAAGGGCCAGACCGCTGTTGAATTGCCACTGCATACACGCTGCAATGGCAAGGGCCAGCATGCTGAGGTGGCAATTGAAAGCCCAGTTTGGCAGGCGTTTTTTCAAGAGCGGTTGAAGAAACAAGTAAACAAGGTGGGGCAGCACGTACAGAAGGGCAATGGCAGTGGTGCTTGCAACGCCAGGGGTTGCATAGGGCAGGAAGTACGGAAAGGTGACCACCATGGCAAAGCAGAACAGCGCTTGCAAGCTGCACACCGCAAGGGCCGATGCATATTGCACAGGGGTGGCTGTGTTGGTGGATGTGGTAACTGAGTGCGTACTTGAAGCTGCTTTCGATGCATGCGATGGCTGTGAATCTTTGGGCAGTGTGCAGGCATACAAGGCACCCAGCATGGGCAGGCTTGCCAACACAATGTACAGCTGTTGCAGTTTGCAGTATTGAATGCCCACAGCCAGCACCAAAGGCGCGGTAACCAGCGCCATGCGCGCGCTGAATTGTGTCCAGTTCAAAGTGTTGGACAGCGCTTCACGCGGCATGGTGGTGGCCAGGTAGGAATTTGCTGCAGCCAATGTGCCGCCCATCAAGCCTTGCAGGGTTAATGCCATGACCAGTTCCGCCACTGAACTTGAAACGCCCACCCACACGAATGCAATGGACAAACCCGCCAGTGCGCGAATCAGCGAGAAGCGTCGGCCAAAACGATCGGCCACTTTGCCCCACAACGGACCGCTGAGTGCGGTCAGCAGGGTGGGCCATGCAAACACAAAGCCGATCCAGGGGCTGTTCGGCGCTAGCCCCAAATCAGTGAACAGAACGGGCAGGTACAGGGGCATGCCCAGCACGGTGAACGCGGCCAGAAAATGACAGGCCAGTACGGCAATCAGCACGCGATTCATGGCAGGTCTCGCAGGGGGTTGGGGCCGGTTATGCCGTAAAACTTGTTGACATCGCTGGCACCGCATTCCTGTTTGCTCAACAGGCTTGCACTTTGCAGCAGGTACTTCACAGGGTGCATGCGTGCGCACAGCAAAAGTTCGTTGGCCAGGTCGATGTCGCACCCCTCTTTGCGCAGGCTGTGCAAGGTGTGTTCGATTGCATTGCGCAAGGTAAGCAAAGCCTGTTGGCGATTTAGTGCACCGCTTTGCGCAAGCCCATCGAGTACGGCCAGCAAATTGAGCTGCAGGGTGATGGTGATGAACATGTGGGCCAGCGGTGCTTCGTCGTTCACCAGAATGCGGGCGTCTTGCAGCATGCGTACGCTGTGCCCGTGGCTTGCCACAGTCGTTTCAAACCGTTGCGGCCACAGGCGTGCGGCGTCGTTGTCTTTCATCACCAGCGTGGGCGGCTGCCCGGGGCGCAACGACAATACCGAGTTTTGTTGATTTGATTCCAGCGCAATGCCGTGTTGAATCCACAAACGCAGGTGCACACCTATCATCAAGGTGCAGTAACTGGCCCACCAGCTTTGCAAGTTTTGCCCATGTTGCTCCAGGTATTCAAGCAGGTAAGGTTTGCCGCTGGGCATGGGGCTGCACAGTGTGGCCACGGTGGCCAGTGTTTCATCTGGCAGTTCGGGCGGGTATTGGCGGTGCAGAAAACCCGCAATATTCAGGTTTTTGTAGCAACCAGTGAATGATTCATCCACATGGCGGTACAAACCCTTGATCCCTTCGTTCGTTTGCTCAATCGACACAAGTGCGCGCGCAAACCAGTCACCGTCTTTCAGGGTGGATGGTTTGATGTAGCGAATATTTTTCTGGCCCAGCGTGGCAATCGGCATCGGCAGTTTGATGTGTGAAGCCGGGTGGTTCAGCGCAGCCACAGTGCGCACTGACAACGTGGGTTTGACGGGCAAATAAGTGTGTGGTGCTTCAATGCTTTCCGGTATTTCCTGTGCAATTGCGGCGCGCATCATGGGGTGAACTGGCAGCAATGCGTGGCTGTTGGCAAGCGATTGTGGCAAGCCCACTTGCGTTAGTGTTGGCCACCACGCAGGCTCTGTGCCGGAGCGTTCCAATTCGCTTGCGGGCACTGCAAACCAGGTCAACTCGAAAGTTGGGTTGAATTCCGGCGAGTAGGCTTTCAGCTCGCTGGTTTGCATGCCGAACTTTGCTCGCGCCGTGGGGTAATAAGGGTGGTCGAGAAAGCTGGCCATTTGATCGGCGTGCAACATGCGTTCTGCCCAACTTCGTGGGCCTGCATGAAAGCCAAGCTGGTGCTGTTGTTCGGTGTAGGTTTGATCGCACAACATGGTTTGCTCAATCGCAGCCTGCACTTCCAGTTCATAGTTTTGATACAGGGCTTTTGCTTCACCAGGCAAACCTTGCGCCAGAAAACGGATCCATTGCCGTGCACCCTGTTGTTCAATCCATTGACCGTGTTGAAGTACCTCCCAATGTGGGTTGATTGCCCTGAGGGTTTGCATGCTGTGGCTTTCCTTCACTTCAATTCGGCAGGGTTCAGGCAGGTGTTCAAACACCAAAAACTTGTGGCCTTCGCTTGCTTCAATACGCCCCATGCTCAGTATGTTGCGAACGTTTTCCCGCAGGCAGGTGTTGATCAGCCGAAGCGCAATTCGTTGGTTGTGCAAAGTGCTCATTGAACGCTCCAGGGGTTGCGGTGCTGTATGTCAGTTCGAAGGCGTTGAAGTTCGCTGTCGGAATCCGCTTGAAAAGTGAATACGCCAATGTAGTCTTTGTTGGAGTTGCTGATCTGGATGGTTTCGCCTTGCTGCTTAATGGCGCGGTACTGCACGGCTGCATTGTTTTCAATACGCGGTGCCACGCGCAAGGTGCCTGCATGTGGGGCAACCAGGTAATCGATTTGTGCAAATTTTGGTTTTACTTGCGGCACTTCAATTTCCTGCCCAAGGTGGGTTTGCAGAATGGATTTGAACCAGCCTTGCTCCACCAACTGATCAAGCAGGAATTCACGGTTGTCGCCAATGCTTCGATAATTGATTTCCACCAGCACCGGGCCGCGTGGCGTCACAACGAATTCGCTGTGGCACGCCCCAAGCCCCACACCAAACTGCGCAAGGGTGTATGCCATGTGGGCGCGCCATTGCACCGTATGCGGCCCATTCCATTGCGCTGCGGTTTCGACAAAGTAAGGTGGATTGGACAGGCTTACATCAAACCCGCCAATTGTGTGCAGCCGTTCGCCATCGCCCAGTGTTTCAAGGGTAATCAATGGGCCTTCCATGAATTCTTCCAGCAACACGCTTTGCGATTCATCCAGCTGCGCAAGGTGTTGTGCCAGTTGAGTAGGTGTGTCGATGCGAACCACATCCATCGATGCCACACCTTGGGTGGGTTTAACTACCAAGGGGTACGGCCATTCGTTGCGAACTGCGTCGGTGCTGCGAATGGTTTGGCTCCAGATGGTGGGCAGGCGAAGCGATTCAAGCCGCTTTCGCATCCAGTGTTTGTTTTTGGCGTGGTAGCAAACCTTCGAGGGTTTGGCAGGCAGGCCCAGCAGTTCAGCCACCATGGCGGTGCAGGTTTGAAGGTGGTCGCTGTTGGAGAACACGGCGCTTGGTTCAATGTTCAGTGCGGCAATCAGGTCGATTACCCCGATTGGGTTGAACACATCGCATTCATGCACACGCACATCGGCAAGTGCTTGCTGGTGGGCGTGGCCGTGGTCGGTCAACACGATGACGTCGTGACCCAGTGATCGGGCTGCGGGAATGAATCCGTCGACTACTGCGTTGTTCAACACATGGGTCAGAAAAACTAGGGTGGGTTTCAATTCAGGCTCCTTGAGGAACATCATGGGGTGTCTGGAAAGGTAGAAGCTTGGTTCGCAGTGCATGACCGAAGTGGCTTCGGTCTTCGCCACACAAGAAAAGTTTGCATTCAAGTTCTTGCCAGTGCCGCAGTTGGCTGGGTGTTCTTGGGTTGGGGCAAAAGGGCACATCGGCGTGTTGGCAAATTTGATGCAGCTTGTTCAATGCGTCGAACACCGCTGGGTGCAGCGGGCTTGGTCCAAGGCCCATGTTCAAGGCAAGGTCCAGTGCACCTTCCATGACAAAGCTGACCTGCCCGGTGGCCAGCATCTGGGATAGGGCATTCAAGCCGCTTTCACTTTCAATCATGGGCACTAGCAATGTGTGTGTGTTGGCCTGCGCAATGTAGTCGCTCAAGGGCAGTTGGCCGTAGCCTGTCACTGTTCCGCCAGTGATGCCGCGTGTGCCGAACGGGGGGAATTTCATGGCGTTGGCAATCGCATCAATTTGATCTGCGTTCTCTGCGCGTGACAGCACAATGCCCATGGCACCCGCATCCAATACCTTGCCGATGAAGTTGGGGCGAATTTCTGCAATGCGAACCAGGGGTACGCAATGGTGGTGCCGGCAGGTTTGAATGCATTCGCGCAGGGTGTTTTCATCGAGCAGCACGTGCTCGGTGTCGATAATCACGAAGTCGTAGTTGCACTGGGCAATCATGTCGATGATCAACGGGGAGGGCAGGGAGTTCAGCAGGCCCAGCTTGGGCGATGTGTTGGATGCTGCTTTGGTCAACAAGTAAGGAGGGATCATTTTCAATTACGTAAATGATAATGATTAATATTAGCATTAAACAAAATAACGCTTCAAAAAATTTAACAATTCATCGCTCGAAATAGGGGTTCTGGGTCTATTTTTCCCGCGTAGAGAGAAAAAAATCGGCGTTTATGACGGTCTTACAGTAAACAATTGGTAAAACTAACGATAATGAGAACGATTTTTATTATTAAAAGGAAGCTGTCATGTCTTGTATTCGTGCGCGTGCCGAAACACGCCAACGTCCCCGTATCTCACCCCTTTCCATGGCGGTGGCCTTGGTCTGTGTTTCGTTAAGTCACACTGCTTTGGCAGAAACCCTGGCACCGGTCACCGTGCAATCAGATTGGTTGGGCCCACCCACCGAAGAAAGCGTAAAAACCTACACGGGTGCACGCACGGTGCTTGAGAAAGAAGACCTTGAGGAACGTGGCGCATTGAACCTGGAAGACGCTTTGCGTCGTGTACCGGGTGTTCAGGTGTTGGATGAAACAGGGACCGGCATTTTGCCCAACATTGGTGTGCGTGGCTTGAATCCCTTGCGCAGTGAGCGTTTACAAATTCTGGTGGATGGTTACCCGATTGCCATTGGCCCCTACACCAACGTGGGCTTGTCGCTGTTCCCCGTTACTTTGCCCAGTCTTGAGGCGGTGGATTTGGTGCGTGGTGGTGCTGCCGTGCATTATGGCCCGAACAACGTGGGTGGCGTGCTGAATTTGGTGACCAAGCCCATTCCCGCAAAAACCAGTCAAACCTTCCGCGAGCGTCTTCAAATTTCCGAAGAAACCGGCAACATGCTGACCGACACGTACTACCGCATTGGTGGCTTTGTGCGCGAAGACCTTGGCTTGCAATTTCAGGCCAATATTGTGGATGGAAAGGGTCAGCGCGATCGTTCCGACACCGAAGTGCGAAACTTTATCGTAGATGGTGAGTACTACCTGAATCCCAACAATGATTTCAAGGCACAGTTGCAGTACTACGAGGTAAAGGCTGAATTGCCCGGCGCGTTGAGCCCTGCTGCGTATGAACAGAATCCGAATCAGTCTCAACGTCCATTTGATGCTTATGATGCAGACATGTGGCGTGCCACTTTCACCTGGAATCACAGTTTTAACGAAGATACCAAATTGACTTGGCGTAATTTTGCACACCAGGCCGACCGCACCTTCTTTTTCAGCGATCCAATGGACCCGGCCTTGTCACCGACCAGTGTGAGTGAATCGCCAAGAATTTTCAGTGTGCACGGCACCGAGCCGCGTATTACCCGGAAAATTGGCAATCACACCATTATCGCAGGTGCACGATTTGTCGAAGAAGATGTGCGATTTGATGTAACGCGTACCACTTTGGCCACAGGCGCGGTGAACCCATTGCGCAGATGGGATTTCTCAACCACTGCAATGGCATATTACTTAAGCGATTCAATCGCATTGATGGAGAATCGATTAACCGTTACCCCTGGTATTCGCTATGAGGACGTGGAAACCAACTACAGGGATTTGAACACGGGCGCACAGTTTCAGAACAACCCGGATGAATGGTTGCCCGGCTTGACTGTGGGTTATCAGGCCACGAAAGATGTGTTTGTATTTGCCAATGCGCAGCGCTCGTTGGTGCCGGTGCAAACTGCGCAGGTTACCCGCGGTGGTGATGTGGGCAATGAAACCGCTGAAAACTATGAAATTGGTTCACGCTGGCAAATTAACCCACATGCCAATATCGCGGCAACCTTGTTCCGAGTGGATTACAAAGACCAAATCGTCTTCGACACGGGCGCGTTCCGCAACCTGGGTGAAACACGCCAGGAAGGTGTTGAACTGGAAGGTCGCTGGAACCTTGACAGTCAAACTGAACTCGGCATGAGCTACACCTATCTGGATACGGAACAACTATCGGGCGCGGATCAAGGCAAGAAACTTCGCAATGCGCCAACTCACCACATTGGTGTTGACGCTGTACACAAGTTTGGCAAGTGGACTGCCAATGCGAATGCCTTGTATGTTTCTGAAAGTTTCAGTGATTCAGCGAACACACAGGCTGAAACTGCCAACGGCAGCGCCGGCGAGTTGCCTGCCTACACCCTGGTGAACATGCGAGTGGGTCGTGATTTTCCGATTGGTCAGGGCAAAAACATGAACCTTGGTTTTGGCATCAACAACCTGTTTGATGAGCAATACTTCTTCCGTGGTGTGGATGTGAGTACCATCGGCCGGGTGCCTGCACCTGGACGTATGTTGCTGGTTGAAATGCAAGTTGATTTTTAATCGACGAACACCATGGTGAAAAGCGGGTGGTGAAGGAATTCATCACCCGCTTTTTTTATTGTTTGCCGCGTTGCTTGTCCACTTCAATTGAGGCAACGCCGCTGGCATTGTTGCCCCAGCTTCGCCGAATGTAAGTGACCACTGCTGCAATGTCGTTGTTGCTCAGTTCTACACGATAAGGTGGCATGCCATGTGGGTAGGGGGCACCTTGTGTACTGGGTGAAAAACCGCCGTTCAGCACCATTCGTATTGCGTTGACCGGATTGGGCGCTATCACGTTCACATTGCCAGCCAATGCCGGGAACTGATTAGCTTTGCCTTCGCCCTGTTTGCCATGACATTCTGCGCAGGTGTTGGTGTAAATGTTTGCGCCGCGCACCATCAGGGGTTGCAAGGTAAGCTGGCCGAGACCGGTTGATTCTTTTTCTGAAGGGGCTTGCGCAGGCAGGCTTTTCAGGTAAACCGCCATGGCTTTGGTGTCGGCAGTCGAGGCAAATTGCAGGCTGTGCGCAATCACCTCGCTCATTGGGCCATAAGTCGCTGCGTGGCGGTTCATGCCGGTTTGCAAATATTGGGAAATGTCGTCTTCAGTCCATTTTCCCAGCCCGTGCAGGGGGTGATTATTCAAGGCCGGTGCAAACCAGTTCAGTACTGGAATTGTGGCGCCGCTTAAGTTCAATTTGTCTTTCAGTCCACCCAAGGTGTTGCGTGGTGTGTGGCACGCAGCACAATGGCCCAGGCCGTTGACCAAGTAGGCTCCGCGGTTCCACTGCGCAGTTTGCGTTGTATCGGGTTTGTACTCGCCTTCGGTGAAATACAAAGCCCGCCACACGGCCAGCAGTGGGCGTTGATTGAAGGGAAATTGCAACTCAGGCTGCGGTGTTTTTTGGGCAATGGCGGGCAGGCGTTTTAGATAGGCGAACAATTCATCCACCTCTGCACGGCTCATTTTGGTGTAGTCGGTGTAGGGAAATGCAGGGTATAGATAATCCCCGTTCTTTGAGATGCCACTGTGCATGGCCTTGTAAAAATCGTCGGCAGTCCACCTGCCCAGTCCGTGTTCAGCATTCGGTGTCAGGTTGGTGCTGTAAATTTTCCCAAAGGGTGTTTCGATTGCACGCCCACCCGCATAGGGTTTTTTGGGGTTGGCAGTGTGGCAACCGGCGCAATTGCCCAAGCGTGCCAGATAGGCGCCGCGTTTCTCTTGTTCAGACAACACATTCAACGCAATCGGCTCGGGCGAGACATTGTTGCTGCCCGGCACGGCTGTGGCAGTGTGTGTGCCGCACTTCAGCGGAAATTGAATGCTATTGCTGGGTGCTGCCTTGGGGTTTTCTGGCATGGGCTGTGCTGCAAGGTATGCAGTGGCCGTGTTCAATTGCTCGGGGCTGAGTGCTTTCACCAGCGCATGCATGCAATCGGGGTCAGCGGCTTGGCGCTGACCGTTACGCCATTTGCCAAGTTGCGCATTCAGGTAATCGCGCGGTAAACCCAGCAACCCGGGTGTGTAGGGTTCAACACCAGTCAATGCTTGCCCGTGGCAGGCTGCGCATGCAGGAATTTTTTTGGATGCAACGCCGTCGAAAACCAGGCGTTTGCCTTGCTCAATTTCTGAAGCAGAGGCGGTGCTCTTTGCGGGCACAGGGTAGGGTGGATTTTGCGCAGCAAAGTACCTCGCCATTTGCTGTAAATAATCATTCGACAGATGTTGCACAATGCCATTCATGGCAGCGTGTTGACGGCTTCCCTCCCGAAAGGCAATCAGCTGGTTGTACAGATAACCTTCCGGTTTGCCCGCAATACGTGGGTAGTACCCTTCCGCACTGGCGCGCCCCTCGGCACCGTGGCAGGCCACACAGGCTTGAACGCGGTTGGCCATGTCGACTGCGACGGGTGTTGGATTGGACTGTGCATTCGCGGCAATACTGGCGAGCAGCAAAAGGGCGGTGGTGGCAAAGCGGGTGATCATGACAACTGCTCATATTGAATGTGAAGCAATTATACACCCACAATACAAGTGAGCGTTTATCTCGATGGGGCAAGCACCCAGGCCAAGACCACGGCCAGCATGGCCGCTGCCATGACCCAAAGCACGAGCCCGAAAGCAAGTCCCTCAATGGCAGCCAGTGCAGTTGCGCTGAGCAGCAACGCCACAATGCCGGTTGTGCGCCTTGCGCCAACAGACTTGAGGCCCACTGCATTGCAACGCCCGGCCCAGCGGTGATGATGGCAATGTGCCTGCTGTGAAAGCGCGATCAATAGCAACCCAAAAAAAAGCAGCGAAAAAGCCAGCGCAAGTTGTACCGTTAGTGGCATTGTCCAACCTCGCTGGGCTCAGCATACTTCGCTGTCGCGCTGACTGACAGTTTGTGGGCGGTGAAGACACCGCTTGCAACCATAAGTATTAAACCGATGTCGATGGCCAATGAATTCATTTCCCCTTGAGCCATGGCTTGAACCAGTCCACCTGTGTTGATCTGGTTGAGCAACCAGGCCGCTGCACACAAGGCGGTAAAGACGACCGTGGGTGGCAGCCACTGGCTGCTGCAGTGCGCTTCGGCTTGGTTTTGCAGGTGTTTGTATCGGAAGGCACTGACAAAGGCCCAAACGATACTGAGTACCCACACGCCATAAAATGCCCAGGTCTCGACAGTGGCCCTGTTCTCGATGTGATTCGGCAAAATCTGGTTTGCAACAAGATAGGCGGCGGTGGCAATCATCATGCCAAGGGTACCGCCTACGGTCAGGGCTTGAACCACAGTGAAGCCTGGCAGTTTTTTCCTGTGGTGTTGAACATGGCGAGACTCGAGCCAAAACAAAAAACCAGTGTGAATCATGACGCAACCCAACAAGCCCCCCACCACGTACAGCACTCGAAGTGCAGTGTGGTCAAACTGGATGAAGTGCAGGCCGTTGATCCAGTGTGTGAAGCCCTTGATGGGTTTGGGCGCGTGTGCATGAAGCAGTTCACCGGTGTGCAACAGCATGGTGTCAGCATGTGTGCTCATGCTGATGCTGCGCTCGGGAAACACCCGGCGAATTTCAAGTGTGGCGTTGCTGTCGCTCAGGTTTCGAATATTGATTGAATCAGCACGCGCGGTTTCGCCCAGGGCCTGGCTCCAGGCCATTTCCCGCGCTTGAACCAAAGCCGGTACGCTTTTCAGTGCAGCGAGTTGTTGCTCGGCGTCTTCAACAAAACCACTGGGGGGCATATTCACAAAACCACTCATGGCTTTCTGCGAGGCGGCTTTGTCACCATCAAATGCGGCCAGTGTGGCCCACGGAAAATAGATGGAAAAAAAGATGAGCAAACCGGTGAAAGTGATGAGGAAGTGAAAGGGCAATGCCACCACGCTGCTCAGATTGTGCAAGTCGAGCAAACTGCGCACGGTGTGCTTGTTGGGGCGAAACAAAAAGAACTCAGCCAGCAGTTTTCGGTGAATGACAATGCCGCTGATCAACAGCGCCATCATGGCCAAGCCGGCAATGCCCAGCAAAAAATACCCCACGTTATTCCAGGCAATATTGAATTTGTAGTGGAAGGGAAAAAAGAAACCGCTGCCACCCAAGGTGTGTTCATTGGAGACCACTTTGCCTGTGTCTGGATCGATGAAATAGGTTTTCAAGGTTCGGTCGGGTTCTACGATCCGAATTAGTGTCATGGGCGTTCGCTCGGTGGGCAAGCGCAGTCGAATGTTGTCGGATCCCGGCGCCAGTTCATGGGCCTTCAGCAACACTGTTTCAAGTTGATTTGGGCTCAGTATGCAACATTCGCCAGCAATACTGCGGCTTTCCGGGTGCATCCAGCGGTCGAACTCTTTATCGAATACAGTGAGCGTACCCATCCAGAACACAGCGAATAGCAGGAAGCCAACGAACAGCCCAAACCAGGTGTGAAACCAAGCCATGTGTTGACGAACGGAAGGTGCTTTCTGCTTGCTCACGGCCGGGGATTACCAAGGAAAATAAATCACGATTGCGCAAAGCAAACCAAACAGCAGTCCTTTGGCACTTAGCCAGGCCAGGCTGGCTGTGCAGTATATCCACAGCACCCAGCAGGGCATGGCAAGGTAGGCCAGCAGCAGGCTTAGGGTCATGGCTTCGCTTTGTTCCATGCCAGCTTTGAACAGCAAAATGGCCAATGCTGCCGCAAGCAGGTTGGCTAAAACCAAGCCTCCAGGAAAAGCCAGCAGCAGGCAAACAATTTGCCGACTGCTGATTTTTAACCAGTTTGATTTAGAAACGGTAGTTTGCACTGAAAACCACCTTGCGTTCGACCCCATAGAAACAGTCGCCACGGTTGTCAAACCCATAAGAGCCAGCACTCATGCCTGCTGTGCAGCCAAGCGCGTCTTGCAGGGTTAGTGCACCTTGGTCTTCAATGTTCGGATTCATGATGCTGTTTGAAAAAAACGCTGGCTGGCTATCGGTGTTGCTGGCTTGCGATCGAGGGTGAGAGAAGATTATTTGGTCAAAATCAGTTTGCCCTGGGCAGTAATTCGCAAGCGATATTCGGTGTTGTCATGAACAATCGTCCTTTCTCGACTACCCAAAGGAAACAAGGTTTTTGTATTCAAAGGCCCTGCGACCGCTGGCTCAGTGTGACTTTCAGGGGCAGTGCCAGTTTTCAGCGTAGATTGGGTGTTCATGGTGGCCCGAAATAAAGTGGATTGTCTGCGTTGAATGAATCGAAGTGTAGCGGATTGTCTTATTAATTGCAAATCATTCTCATTAAGATTATCATATTCCTTGTTTTTGATTGATCCAAAGGTTTTATCTCCTCATGATGTATTCGTGGTTCGACGCAACAAAAAAAGGGATGGTTGCTGGCTTGGCGCTGGCAGTTTGCAATATGGCCGTGGCCGCTCCCACTGATCAAGATGTGGTGAAGGGTTATGGTCAATTGGTGTATGCCAATTACACCGATTCAGTGAATGCTGCCCAAAAAATGCAAGCCGCCATTGACGTATTTTTGAAAGCCCCTTCCCAGACAGGCCTGGAGGCTGCAAAAAAAGCATGGCTGAATGCTCGCGAGTTTTACGGGCAAACAGAGGCTTTCCGTTTTTACGGCGGTCCAATTGACGATGAAAACGGGCCCGAAGGGCAAATGAATGCCTGGCCTATGGATGAATCGTATGTGGACTATGTACAAGGCAATGCACGCAGTGGTTTTATCAACAATCCAAAATTCAAGATTACCCGCGATGCCTTGATTGAACAGAATGAGCGGGGTGGTGAAGAAAATATTGCCACAGGTTGGCATGCCATTGAATTTTTGTTGTGGGGTCAGGATTTGAATGAGAATGGCTCCGGCAACAGACCTTATACCGATTACGTGAAAGGCAAAGGTCAGAATGCAGAACGTCGCGCTGCTTATTTGCGCGAGGTCACGGCTCTGTTGATCCACGATCTTCAAACAGTGCAATCAGCCTGGGCTCCGAAGAAGCCCAATAATTTCCGAGCCAGTTTCGAGAAAGACGGCAAGGAATCCATTCGCAAAATTCTGGTGGGTCTTGGCTCCCTGTCGCGCGGCGAGCTTGCCGGTGAACGCCTTGAAGTGGCCTTGTTCAGCCAGGATCAAGAGGACGAACACTCTTGCTTTTCTGACAACACCCATCGCGATGCGGTGACCAACGCGCAAGGTATTTTGAATGTGTGGACTGGCACTTACAAACAGGCCGATGGGGCACAGTTGAAGGTGCCTTCACTGGCCGAGTTGGTGGGGGCACGCGCACCGGAGGTTGCGAAGAAAACCACGCAGCAAATCCAGAATTCAGTGAAAGCCGCAAGTGCCATTCAAGCACCCTTCGATCGGGAAATTATTGGCGGCGCGGATGCGCCTGGCCCGCAACGCGTGAAAGCCACCGTGGATAGCCTGGTTGCGCAAAGCACTTTGCTGGTTGAATCAGCCAATGCAATTGGCATTACCCAACTTACCCTGACCTTGCCATGATGAAAGTAGCTGTTTGTTTGGCAGGGGGAACCCTGTTGCTTACCGGGGTTGCATGGGCCGCGGTTGAAGGAATGACTGCTCGCTCGGCAGGTGATGCGACTGTGTTTGCAGATGGGCGCAACGCATTCTCTTTTCCCGCAGCGAATTTGCCTGATGATGAACGAACCCGGTTTGCCATAGGCAATTCATTTTTCAAGCGCAACTGGGTTCAAGCCCCTGCATCGACCACTGCGCGTGACGGACTTGGCCCGCATTTTATTGCACGTTCCTGCGGCGGTTGCCAT
This sequence comes from Gammaproteobacteria bacterium, assembly GCA_018812945.1. Classification (GTDB taxonomy): domain Bacteria; phylum Pseudomonadota; class Gammaproteobacteria; order Burkholderiales; family Burkholderiaceae_B; genus Limnobacter. The sequence continues at coordinate 20,736 of JAHJCM010000146.1, forward strand.
GTGCAGGACGGCAGAGGAAAGCCGCCCGAAATTCTGGATCGCTTAAGCACTGAACAGCCGGTGGACCTTTTGTTCCGCCTGTCCATCCCCAGCACCGATTCCAAACATGGTGTGGTGCCCGATCCTGTGTATGGCGATCAGTTCAACAATGCTGCCATTGCGGGCGTGAAGCCAGAAGGCAAGGTGCACATTCAAATCACTGAAGTACTTGGCAAGTACCCCGATGGCACACCCTATGTGTTGAAAAAGCCGAGCTATTCTTTCTCTGATTTGGGCTATGGCCCCATGCACCCCCAAGTGATGGTGAGCCCTCGAATTGCGCCACAGGTCATTGGCGTGGGCTTGCTGGAAGCCATTGAGGAAAAGGATGTGTTGAGCAATGCCAAGCAGCAGGCGGCACATCCTGGCCCAATCAAGGGTGTGCCCAACCAGGTGTGGGACGCTTATGCGCAGCGTGAAATGCTGGGTCGTTTTGGATGGAAGGCCAATGTAGCAACATTGGCGCACCAAACCGGTGGCGCATTCTTGGGCGACATCGGTATTACCAGCAGTTTGTTTCCTTCCGAGAATTGCACGCCTGCCCAGAAAGACTGTGTGCAGGCACCCAATGGTTCCGAGAACGGAGAGCCTGAACTGAGCGACAAACTGTTCAACGAGATTGTGTTTTATCAAGCCGTGTTGGCACCGCCGGCCCGCCGCAACGTCAACGATGAAAAAGTGTTGAAAGGACAGAAGCTATTCGAACAAGCACAATGTGCTGTGTGCCATCGCCCTTCCTACACCACAGGCAAAGTGCCTTTCCCGGCCTTGAGCAGCAAGGTGTTGGAAGGACAGGAAATTTGGCCCTACACCGATTTGTTGTTGCATGACATGGGCGAAGGCCTTGCGGATAACCGTCCCGATTTCAAAGCCAACGGCAGCCAATGGAAAACACCGCCATTGTGGGGCATCGGTTTGATTCCTGATGTGAACAACCACATGCGCCTGCTGCACGATGGCCGTGCGAATGGAGTGGAAGAGGCGATTCTTTGGCACGGTGGTGAAGCAGAAAAAAGCAAAACCCGTTTCATGAACTTTTCGGCTGAAGACCGCGCAGCCTTGATTCGATTTGTGGAGTCTTTGTGATGAATCCCCAACACCAACATGAATTTAAAAATGGGGTATTGCGCGGCCTGGCCTGGGTGGTGTTGGCTTTCGTGTTGTTGTTGGTGCTGAATTTTGCCAATTCAGCCGTGGCTGCAAAACCTGCGGACAGAAGCGACATGCTGTTTCCTTACTACGAGGTGGCAGAGGTACTGGATAGTGTGGCGATACACCACCACGCCAAGGACACTGCCGTGCTGCGTGATCAGCTCGAGGCATTGAGTGTGGCCACGGCGCAATATTGCGAAACGGATGGGAAGGCGCAGCCTGCCCACATGCAACAGTTACAGGCGCAATATGCCAAAGCCTACCTGGCCTGGCTGGAACTGTCGGCGGTGGTGATGGGGCCCATGCTGGACAACAACACGGTGCGCCAAATCGATTTTCGACCTTTGCGCTTGAACTTGCTTGAGCGTGCAATCAAAAAACAGCCACAAGGCGCACAAGCCATGGCCATGATCGGAAGCCCTGCCAAAGGTTTTCCTGCCCTTGAGTATTTGTTGACGCAAAACAATTTCAAATCGGGCACCCCCCAATGCAATTATGCGCACGAGGTAGTGCTCGACATTGCACGCACTGTGGCCGGTTTGAAGTGGGACGACACACAGGCGCAGGGTGCAGGCATGCAATTGTATTTCAACCAGTTGGTTGGAGCCACGCACAACCTGGCGTGGGAGCGCATGGAAAAACCGCTTTTGAAGAACAGGGATGAAGCCGATGCAAATGCAGGACATTGGCCATTTTCAGAATTTCAGCTGACCGAAAAAGCATGGGCTGCACAGTGGCAGGGCATCGAACATTTGTTGATGGTGACTGGCCAAACGGTGCCGCAGGCCGATACGCAAGTGATACCGCTGGAGGCTTATTTGCGAGGCTTGGGGAAAATTGAACTGGCCGACACTTTGGTCGCGCACAGCAGTGCTGTGGATGTGGCCATTCGGTCCAACGACATCACAAAGCCGGCAAGTGTTCAGCAGTCAGTGAAAGCACTCAAGGTACTCAAGGGGTTTTTGGAAAGCGAGGTGGCCAAGGGTTTGAAAGTGTCTATTCAGTTTTCATCTTCTGATGGTGATTGATCCAGTGTTCAATTCGCGTCGACAATTTTTGCTTCAAAGCAGCGCGTTGGCCTTGAGCATGGCCTTGCCCATGCCTGGCGAATCTGCAACCCACACTCGTCAGGCCCGTTTATTGGCAGCCTGGCAACTCCCCAGTGGGGTCTATCAGGTGGGTGTGCTCAACGCAGCCGGGCTAGGTGCAGCGCTTTCTTATACCGTAACCACGGCAGTCGATCTGCCTACACGCCCGCACGGTTTAATGCACCTGCAGGGCGATGAGTATTTGCTCATCGCTCGCCGCCCCGGTGACTGGTTTATGCGCCTGAATATTCACAGCGGCGAGACCTCTCGGTTTTGGCAAGAAGAGGACCGGCATTTGAACGGCCACAGCGCTGTGCATGGTGATTGGCTTTACACCACAGAAACCGATGTGCTCGGCGGCACTGGTGCATTGGCCGTGCGAAACCGCCATAGCTTTGAGTTGCTGGATGTGTGGCCCACGCTGGGTAAAGATCCCCATGAAATGCTGGTGCTGCCCAAGGGTGGGTTGGGCATTGACGAACCCTTTTTGTTGGTGGCCAACGGCGGAATACCCACGCATGCGGACATGGGTCGCACCCAGTTAAATCAACTGCCCATGGATTCTTCTGTCGTGGCGATGAACCCGATCACAGGCAAAGTGCTCAAACAATGGACACTGAATGATTCCCGACTGAGTTTGCGGCACATGGCAGTACACGCCAGTGGCGTGGTGGGCATTGCCTTGCAGGCACACCACAGCACCGCTGCCCTTCGGGATGCTGCGCCGGTACTGGCTTTGCTTGATGAAAACGGACTGCGCACGGTGAATGAATCAGCTGGGGTGAATGGCTATGCGGGTGACATTGTGGCCACCCCGCAGGGCTTTGTGATCAGTTGCACCAAGAATAATTCTGCCGGGCAATTCGATATGCAAGGCAACTTGTTGCATTCACAGGCTGCGAACGCGGCATGTGCACTGGCTGCTGAAGGAGAGCAGGTGTGGCTGGGTAGCTCAGCCAATGAGTTCAGCAGGCCATTGGAGCTGGACAATCACTGGCTGCTTATTTAACCCGCAGTGCCCAAGCCTTGATGGTTTGTCCCTGCCTGAAACCAAACAGTTTGTTACCACCCACGGCCACTGCCAAAAACTGTTTTCCACTCACTTCGTAGGCGATCGGTGGTGCATTCACGCCAGCGGAATTGCTGTGTTGCCACACTCGTTTGCCGGTGTTTGAATCAAGTGCAAAAAATTCACCACTGCCTTCACCTGAAAAAACCAAACCTGTTTGTGTGCTGAGTACACCGCCAATCAAGGGTGCATTCACCTTGTGTTGCCACATCAGCTTGCCGGTGTCCAAGTGGATGGCCGACAACAAACCGTATTTCTCGCCGTCTTCAATTGGTGACATCGACGAATACTTCAGCGCAGGCTTGTTGCCTTTCGCTTTCAGCTCGTGCAATTGATACTTCACCGGCCAGTGAATACCAGCGATGAACACCATGCGGCGTTGTTCATCGACTGAAACAGGCGACCAGTTGGAGCCGCCAATTACACCGGGGTAAATCACATTGCCTTGTTCAGTGGGCAGGGTAAACATATTGTGCTGCGGTACAAAGGCCTCGCTCTTGAACAACAATTCACCCGTGATTCGATTGTGCACATAAAACCAACCAGTTTTGCCTGCCTGGCCAACCGCTTTCACCGCCTGGCCCTCATGCCTGGTGGTGAACAACACCGGTGGGCTGGCCACGTCGTAACCCCACATGTCGTGCGGAACTTGCTGGTAAAACCATTTCAGCTTGCCGGTGCGCACATCCAGCGCCACCAAGGAGGCGGTGTACAGGTTGTCTCCCGGCCGCGATGAGCCTTCCATTTGCGGCGAAGGGTTGCCCGTGCCGAAATACAAAATGCCATTGTCCCGGTCAATCGCGGGTGTACTCCAGGCCGATCCGCCGCCGAATTTCCAGGCATCGGGGTATTGGGTTGCAGCTGCTTTTTCCTGTTCAATGTTTCGGGGCAATGCCACGCCGTCGGGTGTGGTTTGCCTGAATTCTCCCTCCCAACCTTGGTCGGGCACCGTGTCAAATTTCCACGCCATTGCGCCGGTGTTAACATCATAGGCGGCCATAAAACCACAGCGCCCGTAGTTGCCCGCTATACCTACCACTGCACCGAGTGGCGCATCGGGATCGGGCGAGTCCAGGTGCAAGCCATAACCCACCCCGGTAATGCCCACAATGACCTTGCCATCGAACACCATGGGCGCCATGTTGATGCCCGCGCCCGACGCCCCAGACACTTCAAGTTTTCCGCCTTGCGTGTCCAGTTGCGAACCCAGGGTTGCGGCATCTTCCTGCACACCTTGTTCGCCCTTGGTAACATCAATGTCCCAAAGCTTTTGGCCAGTGCGTGCATCCAGTGCCAGAAGGCGGGAATCGACTGTGCCCATGAATACCTTGCCATCACTGACGGCCACGCCCCGATTGGCGGGGCCACAGCACATGGGTCGGTCTTTGATCCGGTTGTGTGTGTAACGCCACAACAATTTTCCAGTGTCGGCTTTCAAGGCCACCACATGGTTAAACGGCAGCGACACAAACATGATGCCGTTCACTACGATAGGTGTGGCTTGAAAGCTGGATGACACACCCGTGTCGAACTCCCAGGCCAAGTCTAGCTGCCCGACATTGCCAGGCGTAATTTGCGTGGACGGACTGTGCCGCTGATGATCCCAGTTGCCACCAAATACCGGCCATTCTCTGTCTGAGCCGGCAAGCGTGGCGGTGCAAATGAGCAGGGAAAAAGCGGCGGCGAAGGCTTTGTGCAGCGTCATGGTTGTCGTTTTGGATTGGAATTGCCCGAAGATGCAAGCAAGGATCAATCCACTGCTGTTGTTGCAAAGTGGCGCACCTGGGTTGTCACAAAAGTGTCATCCAAGGCGCAGCCGCTTGCGTGTATATTTCGCGTACCCGATTCTATTGGTAAATGATCATGAAGCAACAACTTGAGCTGTTGAAAGAAATTGAACACAAGCTCGAAGAATTGAGCAAAGACAAAGACCTGAAAGAAAAACGTCCGCTGGAAGTCAAAGAGATCAAAGGTTTGCGTTTGGTGGTGTCGTCGATTATTCGCCGCATGGCCAGCTAAAACGGGCCACGCCGCCTATTTGTACATTCGCACCTGCCGTGCAATCAACAAGGCGATCACGTTGAATACAATCGCGACCAAGCTGCACAGCCAGTAGTTTTGAATCAAGCCCTCTGGGCTGCGTGTAATCAAATGCCCGCCTACCAGTGCTGCAAGCCCCATGGCGGCCGATTGCATGGATGAGTTCAGGGTCATGAAAGTCCCCCGGTTTTTTGGGTTGGCTGCGGCACTGACCATGGCCATGCCCGGGATCATTCTTCCGCTCACAAATACAAAAAAGCAAGTGGTGATCACCAGAATGGCAGCCATGCCCATGCCCTCGGTTTGCGTAATCAGCGCCATGGGAATAATCGCGAGGCTTGCAATGATTTGCAGCATTTTCAGTTTGCCGATTCGGTCACTGAGCTTGCCAATAATTTGCGCACTGAACAGCGTGGCCGCACCACCGGCCAGATACACCAAGGGAATGTCCGAAGCGGATAGGCCAGCATTGGTTTGCATGTAAATCGTGATGTACGGGATGATTGAAAACCCCGCAAAAATCATGCAGAAGGAAAAGCAAAACGCCAGCAAATGGTTGGGATCGCTGAGTACTTGCCCAATGCCTTGCAAGGGTCCCGTTTCTCCGCGTGCGTGCAAATGACCCAGCAATGTGGGTATCACATACCAACCTGCCACCACCAGCAAGAAGCTGATGCCAGCGATGCCGAAAAATGGCGTGTGCCAATTGGAGTTCGCTGCCACATAAAGCCCCAGAGGAACGCCCATCACGGTGGAAACCGAGAAAGAAGTCATGATGACGCCCATGGCTTTGCCCCTTCGGGCAAAAGGAACTACATCGGCCACGATGGTTTGAATCATGGCCGATAAAATGCCGCCAAAAAGCCCAGCCGCAATTCGGGCCCCCATCAGCGTTTCATAGGTGGGGGCAAGACCGCAGGCCAAAGTGGCCACAGCAAACAGAGAATACAGAATCAGCAACAGGCGGCGTCGCTCGAACCTGTCGATGTACAGAGAGGCCAACAAACCCGAGGCACCCGCAGCAAAGGTGTATGCCGACACCAGCAACCCGAATTGAGCATCGGAAATTGCAAAGGCCCGCGTCAGCTGTGGGCCTAGCGGCATCATGATCATGAAGTCGAGGATGTGGGTGAATTGTATGCCCGCAAGAAGCAGCAACAAGGCCCACTCGCGCTGGGGAGTCATGTTCACTTGGCATGCTGTGGGGCTATTCATGTACTGCGACCTGTTGATGTTCTCTTGTGTTTGACCTTGAGTTTAACGCGCTAACTTAATGACCCAGCGCGGTGAGTGCATAAATGCCCATAGTCATGGACACGATGGACACCAGTGTAGTGAGCGCGATGATGTTGGCGGCCAACTTGCCGTCGCCGCCCGCGGCCACGGCCATTGCGAAGCTGGCCGCAGCGGTGGGGCTTGAGAAAAACATCCAGAGAATGATCAGGTCTCGTCCTTCAATGCCGATGGCCCATGCAGCAGCGCAGGCCAGCACAGGCAGTATTGCAATTTTAATGGCGCTTGATTGCGTGGCTGACATGCCCGAGGCCTTGACCCCGGCCAATGAAAGTGTTCCACCTACACAGATCAGTGCCAGTGGGAGAGTAAGCCCGGCAAAGTATTCTCCCGACTTTAACAACCACTGCGGAATGTAAAGCTGGATTGCGCTGGCCAGCATGCCCAGCACCACCGCAATAATCAGGGGGTTTTTAAGCAGTTCCTTGCCCACAGCGGCTGGGCTGAATTTCAGGGTGGGGCTGTAAACGGAGAGGATCAACACCGACAGCACGTTGAACAACAAAATGGTAAAGCCAACCAACACGCCGCCCACTGACAGGCCGTAGTCGCCGTAGTAACTGGCCACCAGCGCGAAACTGACCACACCACAATTGCCCCGGAACGCGCCCTGAACAAACACCCCGCGTTGACCATAGGGAACAAAGCGGGTGGCCCACCACCAGCTGGCCAGAAAACCCAACACCGTTGCAGCACAGAGAAAAAGTACCAATTTTGCATTGAATGCGCTTTGCAGATCAGCCTGCCAAATGGACAGGAAGAACAGCGTGGGCATGGTGGCTTTGTAGGTGAGGGTTGATGCGGTTTGAATGAACGAGTCGTTGATGAGATTGACTTTGCGCAACAGCAGGCCCATGAAAACCATGGCAAATACGGGGGCGGTAACTCCCAGAATTTCTGAGAGCACATTGGCTTGGTTCATGTTGACAGGCGTGTCTTGAGGTAGCCGCTATTATTTCATTGCTGAACTGTGGGTCAATTGTGGATGACCCTTGCTGCACGCCCAAGATTTCCTGTTATTTCACGGCTTGTACCGGTGGCAGCGCCGCAAATTCTTCCTCGGAATACAAACGAGACCGAGTCAGAAATCGCAGCCCACTGGGCCGCTCCAGGCTGAACATACCGCCATTGCCTTTCACCACGTCAATCGTCAGGTGCGTGTGTTCCCAGTACGTAAATTGCGATTTGCTCATGTAGAACGGCACACCGCCAATTTCTCCCAGTTTTACATCTGCACCGCCCAAGGGAAAATCGCAGCGCGGAAACAGCATGGGTGCGCTGCCGTCACAACAGCCGCCACTTTGGTGAAAAATCACGTCGCCATGTTGCGCTTTCAAGGTCGCGATCAATTCCAGTGCTTGCGCGCTTGCGCTAACTCGGTTTGCCATCATTTTCTCCACATCAATGAAAATACCGCTCAACCCCAGTGGAATTGAGCGGTTCAAGCTACTTCAATTCACGTGCTTAGAAAAAGCCCAATGCGTTGGGGTTGTAGCTCACCAGCAGGTTTTTGGTTTGCTGGTAATGGTGCAGCATCATTTTGTGGTTTTCGCGGCCAATACCCGATTGCTTGTAGCCACCAAATGCGGCATGTGCCGGGTACAGGTGGTAGCAGTTGGTCCACACGCGGCCAGCCTGAATTGCGCGGCCCATGCGGAAGGCACGTGCCCCATCACGGCTCCATACCCCAGCGCCCAAGCCGTACAGCGTATCGTTGGCAATTTGCAGGGCTTCGGCTTCGTCCTTAAAAGTGGTCACGGACAGCACCGGGCCAAAAATTTCTTCCTGAAAAATACGCATTTTGTTGTGGCCTTTGAATACGGTTGGCTTCACATAGTAGCCGCCAGCCAGGTCGCCGCTTTGTTTGTTTTGTTCGCCACCAATTAGGCACTTGGCGCCTTCCTGTTTGCCCAGGTCGATGTAGCTCAGGATTTTCTCCAGTTGTTCTGAAGAAGCTTGTGCGCCAATCATGGTGCTCTCATCCAGCGGGTTACCTTGTTTGATTTTGCCCACGCGTTCAATGGCGCGTTCGATGAAGGCATCGTAAATGTCCTCTTGAATCAGGGCGCGTGATGGGCAGGTACACACTTCGCCTTGGTTCAAAGCAAACATGGCAAAGCCTTCAAGGGTTTTGTCAAAGAATGCGTCATCGGCGTCCATGATGTCTGAAAAGAAAATATTGGGCGACTTTCCACCCAGCTCCAATGTGACCGGAATCAGGTTTTGGGCAGCGTACTGCATGATCAATCGACCCGTGGATGTTTCACCAGTGAATGCAATTTTCGCAATTCGCGGGTTGCTTGCCAGAGGTTTGCCTGCTTCAAGGCCAAAGCCGTTCACGATGTTCAGTACCCCAGGAGGCAACAAATCAGCAATCAGATCCATAACCACCAGCAACGAAGCTGGCGTTTGCTCGGCGGGCTTTAATACCACGCAATTGCCGGCTGCCAGTGCCGGTGCAAGTTTCCAGGCTGCCATGAGAATTGGAAAATTCCAGGGAATGATTTGCCCCACAACGCCCAAGGGCTCGTTGAAATGGTAAGCGTAAGTTTGGTGGTCTATTTCGCAAATGCTGCCTTCTTCGCCGCGAATACAGGCTGCGAAATAACGGAAATGATCGATCGCCAGCGGGATGTCTGCAGCCATGGTTTCGCGCAGGGGTTTGCCGTTGTCTAGAGTTTCCGCCACTGCGATCAAGCGCAGATTTTCTTCCATGCGGTCGGCAATGCGATTCAGAATCATGGAGCGCTCTGTGGGTGAGCGTTTGCCCCAAGCGTCTTTCGCTGCATGCGCAGCGTCTAGCGCCAGTTCAATGTCCTCGGCTTGCGATCGGGCTACCTTGCAGAGCACTTGGCCTGTGACTGGGGTCAAGTTGTCAAAGTATTGTCCGCTTTTGGGAGCAACCCATTTGCCGCCGATGAAGTTGTCGTACTTTGCTTTGAATGGGAAGGCCACGCCCAGTTTTAATTCGTCAACCATATTCATGTCCCTAACTCCTTTGTAGTGTTGATGGTGGTAGGGCGCTTTGCGCAATGGGCATGCCAGCGTTGATTGCCAACAATTTCCGGAAGTTCTTTTCCGAAAGTTGACTTGGCCTGAAAAGCAATCAGGAATAAAGTTGCCGGACTTGGGGCAAGGGTGGCAGAAGGGATTTGAATTTATTATGCAATCGATTGCATAATTTTGTTGCGCTGCACAGTTTTGACACACCCAAAATGGGGGTTAGTTGGCCTGAATTTCGTTGAGAAACAATTCCAGTGCCTGTGTTCTTCCCAAGTTCAATGGATTGTAGCCCGCCGCATTCTTGACATGGTCCAACACTTCCGCACTGCGCAACCAAGGCAGCAAAATGTCCAGTGCCGGGTATTGCAAATCGCCGTTGTGCAACACCAAAAAGTAACGCTCTTTGGAAACTGCCCTGAATTGCAGGCCGTAATAGTCAGCCGCAGCTCGAATACCCAAGCCCAAATCACCGTGTCCCGCTGCTATCGTACAGGCCACTGCCAAATGGGAGTTTTCTTCGTGAAAAAATCCCGGCAAGTCCTCTGCTTTCAGGCAGGCCTTGGTGATCAAGGCATCCAGTTGGTGGTGTGTGGATGATGCCGAGTTGCGGTTTACCAGCAGGGCGCGCCGTTGGGCCACGTCGTCCAGCGTGGGGGGCTTGGCGGCTGGGCGGCTCATCCAGCCGATGTCTCGCTCGAACAGTTCAATCACACTGAGGTTGGAACCGCGCAACCAGCGCCGCATGATGTGATGGACATGGGAGTGTTCCTCAAGGCCAACCGGCAAGTGGCAACCAGCAACGCGCACTTCACCGCGGTGCAGGGCCGACAGAGCCGCGATACTGCCCGACCAGCGCAGCGACAGTTGCAGTTTTTTGTACAGTGCGGTGTTTTGAAACAGGTTTTGAAGCACCAGGTCGTCGCTCAATGCCAAGCTGATCCAAGGCTTGTTTTGATCGACATCCAGCCATTCGGCGTTCAGTTGCTCGCCCACGGTACCCAGGTCGGGGGCCACGCGTACATTGCCCTGTTCCACCATCCAGATCAACTTGTGCCCAAACCGGGTCAGGCAGGCTCCCGCACGTCCGTGCGTTGCCACTAGTTCTTCACCCAGCAGTTGGTTGTATTGCTGGATTTGCGACCATAAGGTACGGTAAGAGATGCCCAGCGCTTTACAGGCGAGCGAAATGGAGCCTTCCGAGTCAATGGTTTTAAGGGTGTGCAACATACGCTGGTCAACTTCAACAAACTGACCGTCGTCTTTTTTCCAGCGCGCTGATATTTTTAGGTTGAGCATTTGCGAATACAGGCATGTCGATTGCTTGCATTCTGACAGATTACAAAATGCAGGAGACAGGTAATCATGATGTTCAGCAGTACAAATCAATCGATTAATAAAATGACTCCGCTAGGGGTTTTCTTGAGCGGTTTCTTGCTGGTGAGCAATTTCTTCGCCAGCCCGGTTCTTTCAGCACCCGCGGAGCTTGGTGCAGTCAAAGGCGATTTGACTGGTGGAGACCCGCTGGGTTCCATGCAGTGGCCTGACATGAAAGGCCAGTTCTTCGATGCCGATGCAAAAACCGTATTTGATTCCCGCATCAAGGTTACGGTGCCCTTGTTCGCCGAAGACGCCATGAATGTGCCAGTCTCATTCGATGCTTCCGCACTCGGCAAGGTGAAAAAAATCGTGGTGCTGGTGGACAGAAACCCGATTCGAAAAGTGTTGGAGTTCATTCCCGAGAAAGCCAAACCAGCCTTGAATTTTCGCTTCAAGCTGGAGCAAGCCAGCCCGATCCGGGTGGCTGCACTGACCGAGGAGAACGTGTGGCATGTGGGCTATGCTTTTATTGAAGCGTCTGGCGGTGGTTGCACTGTGCCCGGCGCAACACGGGCCGATGGCAGTTGGCCCCAAACCTTGAACAAAGTGGCTGGGAAAATGTTTGATGCCAACCAGTTGCGCGATGACGCACGTCTGCGTGTGCAGGTGTCCCACCCGATGGACACAGGTTTGGTGGCTGGTGTACCCGCTTTTTACATCGAAGAGATGATTCTGCAGGACAAGAACAAACAAGTGCTGGCCAAGCTATACCCATTTGAACCCGTATCGGAGAACCCTTTGTTCTCGTTTGATTTTGACAAAAAACCGGTGGGCCCAATCAGTTTGGTAGGGCGCGACAACAATGGCAACCGGATTGATGCAAAGGTTACCCAATGAGTTTGTGCAAAGCTGTGCGCGCAATAGTTGCCGTGTCCATGTTCAATGTTCTTGCTGCCCCTGCGTTGGCCGAACTGCCCAATGTTGCCAAACCAACACCCAATAAATCGACCCTTGATTACGGCTTGAAAGCCACCAGACTGGCGGACGGCTGGTATGTCATTGCAGGTGCGAATGATGATTTTTCCCAGGCCAATGGGTGCAACATCATCAACACCGGCTTTTATGTGGATGAGGCCGGGGTGTACGTCATCAACACCGGAACCTCGCGTATTTATGGCGAGCAGCAGCGTGCCTTGATTGATTCAGTCAGCAAGAGCAAGCCGGTCAAGCAGGTGGTGGCACTGAATCTTCACCCGGATTATTTTTTGGGCAATCAGGCTTATCCAAAGGAAGCACTGGCCGCGACGAAGCTGACCATCCAGGGCATCAAGGCGGAAGCCGAATTGTATGAAACCAACTTGTACCGCTTGTGTGGCGACTGGATGAAGGGCACGGAAAGCGTATTTCCCGTGCAGACCATTGTGCCGGGCAGGTTGAAGACCTTCGGGGACAAATCCATCGAAACCCTGGAGTTAAAAGGCCACACTGATTCGGATTTGGTGGTGTTTGATCCGGAAAGCAGGGTGATGTGGGCGGGGGGCCTGGTGTTTTACAAGCGCATTGTGACCACGCCGCATGCCCAGTTGAAACCCTGGATTGAAAGCCTCAAAAAACTGCAAGCCATGAAACCCAAAGTGGTGGTGCCCAGTCATGGCCCTGTGAGTTGGGGTAGTGAAGCGATTGACCAAACGCTGGATTACCTGACCTGGCTGGACAAACGACTCACTGATGCAGCCAATATGGGCGAGGAAATCAATGATGTAATGAGGAAAGGTGCTCCCGAGCGATTCCGGAACTTTGCCGCTTACCCGGCCGAGTTTTATCGCAATGTGACCAATTTGTATCCTCTATATGAGAAGCAGGCTTTGGGCGGATTCTGAGAAAAATCATCAGGGTTAACGCTGTACCAAGTGTGTCAAAAAGGGACAGTTTGTGTGTTGCTGAACAGGTGCGCTGTTGCAATGTCACAAAACTGTCTCTTTTTTTGTTGATCGCGGTGAAGGAAATCACTCAAATGAGGGTGTTTTCTTAAAGTACTGATTTTATTGAATAAAAAATTTATTTAGATGAATTATTCTACTTGGCATGAAGCTTGCGCTAGGTTGTCACTGGGTAGCCCCGACTCTGCAAACGAGGGGCGAGAACCTCAAAGTAACGGATGAAGAGAGGAGAAACAAATAATGCGCAAAACTCTGCTTTGCGCGATGGTA
>JAHJCM010000147.1 GCA_018812945.1 Gammaproteobacteria bacterium
CCTCGCCATGGCCCGCTTACCTGGCGCTTTGGGCGTCGCAACGCTGGTAACTTGCGCAATTTTCGCGACTGCCACTGGTATTGTGGGTGCGGTAGTTACCTTGATGGGTCTACTGGCCATGCCCAGCATGTTGAAAGCGGGTTACGACACCAAAATGGCTGCCGGTGCAATTACCGCAGGCGGATGTTTGGGTATTTTGATTCCACCTTCAGTGCTGTTGATCGTTTATGGCGCAACGGCTGGTGTTTCAGTGGTTCAGTTGTACGCGGGTGCGCTGTTTCCTGGTTTGATGCTGACAACCATGTACATCGCCTACATCATTATTCGCGCGAAAATCAACCCAAAATCTGCGCCCCCTTTGTCCGAAGAAGAACGCCGTGTGCCACTAAGCCCTGTGCTTGATTCATTGAAGCGCACTTACGGTAGCAGCCGCGCAGTGTCTGCCTTGGTGAATGGCTTGAAAGGGCGTCGTGAAGGCAACCTGACCGGTGGTCAAGTTGCTGGCCAGTTGTTCGTGGCGATGATCCCCGCGATTTTTGCTGCCTTCATTTTGGGCTTGGTGTATTCATCACTGACTGCCCCCAAAGAAGCTGCATTTGACACCTCAGGATTGGTGAGCTTTGGTTCCGGTTACGAAAGCTCCGGCAGCAGCAACTATGACTTTGGTCTGGAAGAGCCTGCTGGCGCCGAAACCACCGAAGCTGCGGCAGCGCCTGCAGTGGAAGAACCTGTGGCAAAAGAAGCTGCTGCTGAAGCTGAGTCAACTCCTGCACCCACAACCTTCTGGATTTGGTTAATGGCGATTGTGGCTGTATTGGGATACTACTATTCACGCCTCAGCTTTGAGCGCCTGGAAGTATTCAAAATGCTGCTGACCTCATTCTTCCCACTGGCGATTTTGATCGGCGCTGTGTTGGGCAGTATCGTGATGGGCTTGGCCACACCTTCGGAAGCAGCCGCATTGGGCGCTTTCGGTGGCTTGTTGCTTGCTGCCGGCTATCGTCAACTCAGCTTTCCTGTGCTGCGAGAATCCGCCTTCCTCACCTCCAAAACAACCGCCATGGTGTGCTGGTTGTTCGTGGGTTCGTCCATTTTCTCTGCTGCGTTCGCACTGCTGGGTGGGCAAGAACTGGTTGAAACATGGGTGCTTTCTTTGGGCCTGACCCCCATTGAATTCCTGCTGCTGTCACAAGTGATTATTTTCTTGTTGGGTTGGCCTTTGGAATGGACCGAAATCATCGTGATTTTCATGCCCATTTTCATCCCGCTGCTGCCCTACTTTGATGTAGATCCACTGTTCTTCGGCTTGCTGGTCGCACTGAATTTGCAAACCGCCTTCCTGTCTCCACCTGTGGCCATGGCAGCGTTCTACCTGAAAGGCGTATCGCCACCCGGAGTCACGCTGAACCAGATTTTCATGGGCATGATTCCTTTCATGTTTATTCAAATCTTTGCCATGTTCGTGCTGTATGTATTCCCACAAATCGGCATGTGGTTGCCAAGCGTGCTTTACAGATAATTAGATGTTGGGTATCTCCAAATGCAAAAAACCGCCCTCGAGGCGGTTTTTTGTTATTCATGTCATGATCCGTTCGTCCGAATCGACTCACAGGTCGCAACAACAAAAACCCCGCCACGAGGGCGGGTTTTGATGTTTTTGGCGGAAGCTGTGAGATTCGAACTCACGGAGGGCTCGCACCCTCGCCGGTTTTCAAGACCGGTGCATTCAACCGCTCTGCCAAGCTTCCGAGCCCGCAATTATAACCACAAACCCTTTGGTTTGGAAACCTCTCGGGGCAATATTTCCGAATATTCCTCAGCCTTTCAAACCCATGCGTTTTTTCATGGCCTGCATGCTGACATAAGCCAACACCGCAATGGATGGAATTGCCACGGCAATGGCCAGATCGGGTGAAACCGGCACTCCCAAGGTTTTTAGCCCTTTGGCCAGGTAACCCACTAAACTGGCGCCGTAGTAGGAAATGGCAACAATCGACAATCCCTCTACGGTTTCCTGCAAACGCAACTGCACCTTGGCACGCTTGTCCATACTGGTTAGCAACCGCTGGTTCTGGCTTTCCCGCTCAATTTCAACGCGTGTGCGCAACAACTGTGTAACCCGCGAAATACGGGCAGCCAACTCATCTTGCCGGCGCGCAGTCCAGGTGCAGGTTTTCATGGCGGGGCCCAAACGGCGATCCATAAACTCACCAAAAGTTTGCATGCCCACCATGGGAATCTCTTTCAGTTCAGCAATGCGCTTTTTCACCAAGTCGGTGTACGCTTCAGCAGCGGTAAAACGCACCCTGTTCTCGGCACTTAACTGCTCCACGCGTGCGGCCAGGTCGGTCAGTTGGCTCAACAGCTTTCGATCCAGTTCAACATCCTCACTAGTTACCTCGGCCAGATCTTCGGTTTTGCTGGTCTCGGCCATTTCTGTAGCCAGCTTCACCAAGCGGTCTTCATACGAAGAGAGCTTTGGCAACGTGGCACGCGCCACCGGAAAGCTCAGCAAAGCCATCATACGGTACGTTTCCATCTCGATAGTGCGCTGAACCACCCTACCCAGCTGTCGTGAGCCCATTTTCAAATTACAGATCAGAATACGCGTAGCACCACGATCAGCAATTCGAAGATCAGAAAACACCTGCCCTGCTCCGTTGGCAATCATGCCGCCAATCAAGGTATTGCCATCAAAATAACCTGCCACACTGCGCGGCTCTCGGGGGTTTTCTGTTTTTTGAACAAACAGCTCAATGGCCACCAGCATTACCCCTGGCAAAGCGGCCATCCAGCTGGGAGGCAAACGGCGAGTCACTGGGCGATCGAACACAATCGCATGGTCAGCCCGCTCAAAGAACGTCAAGGTAATGAATTCGTTGTGGCGCTCCAGGCGCAGGCGCAAGGCCGACTCGCCGCCACACAGGCTCAGGCTGACCTGGGGTGCAGCCAGTTCCTCATCAGAAACAGGCTTGCAACCACAATAGTCCACCAAGGCTTGTAATTGCCCAACGATTTCAGGTGTTACATCGCCTTGCACCAGCAAAGCAATGTGAAACACCCTTTCCTGCGGCCACAAGGCCTCGGTGGGGCGGGAATGTACTTCATCATTGAGTGCCTGCCGCAACGGGTAGGGCTGGGGCAGCAAGTTGCTTTTGTTCATGGCGAAATGTAGGGAAGCGATCAGCTTCGATTGCGAAGTTCTGGCCAGGCTTTCATCAGGTAATAGCACATCGACCAAACCGTCAAAACGGCTGCCACATAAATACCCAAAGTACCCAACACATGGAAGTCAATGCCCATCCAGGTTTCATTGACCAGCAACATGGGAATGGCCACCATTTGCGCAATGGTTTTGAATTTGCCAAGCCTGTTCACAGCCACACTGTTGCGCGCACCAACACTGGCCATCCATTCCCGCAACGCAGAAATGGTGATTTCGCGACCAATAATAATCAGCGCAATAAAAGGGCCAATTCGCCCAAGGTCAACCAACACAATCAGGGCAGCGCCCACCATCAGCTTGTCGGCCACGGGGTCAAGAAATGCACCAAAAGCCGAGGTTTGATTCCAGCGGCGTGCCAGGTAACCATCCACAAAGTCGGTAATGGCCGCGAAAACAAACACCCAGGCACCTACCCAGTTTTGCATGGAGATGGACATGATTGTTTCAGGCAGAAAATAAATGCCGACAACCAAGGGAATCAGTACAATCCGGACCCAGGTCAGGATCATGGGCAGGTTCATTGGCATAGCTGTTGTTCTTTTGTTAAGTAAAAATACACTCTATAGAGGTACAGAATATATCAGCGACAACACCCGTTGAGGCGCACATCTTCAGTGCAAACGCCGATATATTTCTTCGGCCAGCGTTTTGGAGATTCCTTCGACTGTTTGCAAGTCTTCAACACTGGCCGCTTTCACGCCGCGCAAACCGCCAAAACGGGTCAGTAATTTTTGCTTGCGGCGTGCACCAATGCCTTCAATTTCATCCAGCTCGGAAGCCTGCCTTGCCTTGGCCCGCTTGGCCCGCATGCCAGTAATTGCAAAACGGTGAGCCTCATCCCGAATTTGTGCAATCAACATGAGTGCAGGGTGGCCTGGTCCCAACTCCAGGCTAGGGCGACCATCTGGAAACACCAAAGTTTCCAGACCCACCTTGCGGTTCTCGCCTTTCTTCACACCCACAATCAGGCTGATGTCCAATCCCAATTGTTCAAATACCTGCCGCGCCACTTCTATCTGCCCCTTGCCACCATCGATCAATACCACGTGCGGCATCACGATTGGGGTTTTACCCTCCCGTTGATAGCGTCGTGTTACTGCCTGGCGCATGGCGGCATAGTCGTCGCCTGGGGTAATGCCTTCAATGTTGTAACGGCGGTACTCGCGGCTTTGCATATCGTGGTTGTGAAACACCACACAAGAAGCTTGCGTGGCCTCACCTGCGGTGTGCGAAATATCGAAACATTCCACACGCAAGGTGGCCAGCAAATCAATCTCTTCAGCAGGTGTATCCCCAGCATTGTCGGACGCAGTGGCGCTGACGCTTAACAAGCGATCCGCCTCGCTGGCCTGTTGTGCCTCTTCAAGCCGTGCCTCCAGGCCCAAGGTTTCAACAAGCGCACGCGTACGGAACTGCGCAGAACCCTGCTCTGCGATTCGCCTCGCAATCGCAATTTCAGCGTTGTCTACAGCCATATCCAGCCACTTTCGGCGCTCACTTTGAGGCTGTCGAATCAGGTTGATTTTTTTACCAGCTTGTTGGCTCAAGGCCATCAACAGTTCGGGGGCATCCAGATCCTGGTTCACAATCAACAGGTTGGGAATGGGCCTGTCCACATAGGCTTGGCTCAAGAAAGCTTCCAGCACTTCAGGGCCAATGTCCTCGCTGGCCTGTGCCACACTGGGAAACATGGGCTTGTCACCCAAATGCCGCCCACCACGCACCATGGCCAAATTCACGCAAACCGCACCGCCTTTGATGACTACAGCAATAATGTCAGCATCGTCATCACCGCCGGTGGTGTCAACAGACTGCTTTTGTAACACCCTGCTCAATGCACCCAACTGATTGCGATACATGGCGGCTTTTTCAAACTCAAGCAAGCCACTGGCCTCTAGCATTTTCTCTTCCAGATTGGCCAAAACTGACTTGTGGTCGCCCCGCAGGAAACGCGATGCGGCTTCAACATCCTTCGCATAATCTTCGGGGCTGATCCAGTTCACGCAAGGCGCACTACACCGTTGGATTTGAGCCTGCAAGCAGGGGCGTGAGCGATGAGAAAACACGGTGTCTTCACAGGTGCGTAGCAAAAATACGCGCTGTAAAACCTGAATGCTTTCCTTCACAGCCCAAGCATTTGGAAAGGGGCCAAAAAACTGTGATTTTTTATCCACCGCACCCCGGTAATAAGCCACACGCGGGTACTTGTGATTCGTCAGCCGCAAGTAGGGGTAGCTTTTGTCATCGCGAAACAAAATGTTGTAGCGTGGGCTTAAGCTTTTAATCAGGTTGTTTTCAAGCAGCAAGGCCTCTGCTTCGGTACGGGTCGGCGTTACATCCACCCTCACAATACGCTCCACCATATGGCTGGTGCGCGGGCTGGCATGGGTTTTCTGGAAATACGAAGACACCCGTTTTTTCAGGTTCTTGGCCTTGCCCACATACATCACTGTGCCATTCGCGTCAATCATGCGATACACACCGGGCCTTGTGGTCAATTCCTTCAAAAACGCAGCAATGTCAAAAGGAGTTTCGGGCGCTTGTTGCTCGTCGGTCATTGTCCTGTC
Organism: Gammaproteobacteria bacterium; assembly: GCA_018812945.1. GTDB lineage: Bacteria > Pseudomonadota > Gammaproteobacteria > Burkholderiales > Burkholderiaceae_B > Limnobacter. The sequence goes on from JAHJCM010000147.1 coordinate 5,794, forward strand.
CTCACCCTTGCAGGAAATGGCTGATCGATTCCAGTACGCTTTCGAACATGGGTGCGGTTAGCCGGCCCGTTTGCGTGTTGTATCGGCTAACGTGATAACTGTCGAACAAACGAAATGCACCCAAGTCGTGTTGGGCGGCATGCCCGAACTTGAACGCGCTTTGCTTTTGGTCCATGGCTTTCAGCACCGATTGGTGCCCCACCAAACCCAGTGCCAGCACTGCCTTGGGTGGGTGTACTTTGAACTCATGGGCAATGAACTTGTTGCAGGTTTTTATTTCAGCCGGCGTTGGCTTGTTTTCCGGCGGAACACACTTTACAGCATTGCTTACACGCGCATTCAGCAGTTGCATGCCATCGCCCACAGCCATGGAAACTGGCCTGTTGGCAAAGCCATATTTGTGCAAGGTGCTGTACAGCAAGTCGCCGCAATAGTCACCCGTGAAAGGCCTTCCGCTGCGGTTTGCGCCATGCAGTCCGGGGGCCAAGCCAACAATCAACAACTCAGCATTTACCGGGCCAAAGGGTGGCACCGGCCCGTTGAAATGGTCAGGAAATTTTTGCCTGTTTTGTTCATGAAAAGCGTGCAGGCGCGGGCATGCCGTGCAATTCACATCAAACACCCTGGTGGGCCATTGCTGATCCATGACCAGGGGTTGCCACACGGTTTTACTGCCCATTTAACCCAAGGCCTTGCGCGCGTTGTAGAACAAACGCATCCAAGGCGAAAACTCGCCTGCATCTTTGGGCGCCCAGCTCATTTGCACATTGCGGAACACGCGTTCCGGGTGCGGCATCATGATGGTGAATCGGCCATCTGGCGTGGTGAAACCTGCCAAGGCTTCAGGGCTACCATTGGGGTTGAATGGGTACTGCTGTGTGGCCTCGCCTTGCGAATTCACATACTGCACGGCCACCAAACCTTCCGAGCTCAATTTGCCGTGGTTGCCCTGGCGTGAGAAATCTGCGCGACCTTCGCCGTGTGCAACCACCACAGGCACTACAGAGCCTTCCATGCCACTTAACAAAATCGAAGGCGTCTTGTTGATTTTCACATTGACCAAACGCGCCTCGTACTGCTCGCTTTCGTTGCGCATCAACTTTGGCCAATGCGTTGCACCGGGAATCAAATCAGCCAGCGTGGCCATCATTTGGCAACCGTTGCACACACCCAAACCAAACACATCGCTACGGCCAAAGAACTCAGCAAACTGATCGGCCAATACACTGTTGTAGCGAATGGTTTTGGCCCAACCTTCGCCAGCACCCAGCACGTCGCCATAACTGAAACCACCGCAAGCGGCCAAGCCCTGGAAATCAGTCAGCTTGCGCTTGCCGGTGAGCAGGTCGCTCATGTGTACATCCACAGCTTCGAACCCTGCCAGCGTAAACGCACCGGCCATTTCGAGCTGGCCATTTACGCCTTGTTCGCGCAGCACAGCAACACGCGGCTTGGCACCTGTTGCGATGAAAGGCGCTGCGGGGTTTTCGGTAATGTCAAAGCTGGGTTTCCACACCAAGGCATTTGGCAATTCTGCTGCGGCCTTGTGTTCGCTTTCTGCGCAGGCCGGGTTGTCACGGCGCTTGGCAATTTGATAGCTGGTGTCATCCCAAATGCCTTGAAGCTTGGCACGGCTTTCCGAATAAATGCATTTCGCGTCGCGGTAGAACTCAATCACATCGCGGTCATTTGGCTTGCCGATAATATTGCTGTGTTTGCTCAAATTGAAGTCGCGCAGCACCTGCATGGCTTCGCTTTTTTGAGCTGCTGGCACTTGCAGTACCACACCCAGTTCTTCGTTGAACAAGGCTTTCAGGGTAAGTTCGCCGCGCTGCACGCTGACCTGTTCTGGTCGAATTTTAAAGTCGCCCCAATCGGCTGAATATGGGTCAATGGTGATCAAGTCCAGGTTAATCGACAAACCACATCGGCTGGCAAAACTCATTTCCGCCAAGGCGGCCAGCAGACCACCGTCGGAGCGGTCGTGGTAAGCATGTACCAAGCCTTTCTGGCGCAAGGCATTCAAAGCCTGTGCGAAGTTTTTAATGTCGCTTGCATCCTCCACATCGGGTACATCGGTGCCCAACTGGTTGGTCACCTGTGCCAACACGCTGGCGCCCATGCGCATTTTGCCGCGTGCCAAATCAACCAGCACCAGCACGGTGTCTTCAGCAGTGTTCAGCACAGGCGTTAGCGTGCCGCGTACATCATTGATTTTCGAGAATGCGGTCACAATCAAACTGACTGGCGACAACACTTCTTTCTGAACATCGCCTTCGTTCCAGCGGGTGCGCATGGAAAGCGAATCTTTGCCCACTGGAATGCCCAAGCCCAACTGTGGGCAAAGGTCCATGCCAATGGCTTTCACGGTGTCGAACAAAGCCGCATCTTGCCCGGGTGTGCCGCAAGCCGCCATCCAGTTGGCGCTCAGCTTCACGTCTTCCAGTTTTTCAACAGGTGCAGCCAGCAGGTTCGTAATACTTTCTGCAATCGCCATGCGGCCTGAAGCAGGTGCATTCAACACCGCAAGCGGTGTGCGCTCACCCATGGCCATGGCCTGGCCAGCGTAGCCGGTGTAATCGTCAATGGTCACTGCCACATCGGCCACGGGTACCTGGTAAGGCCCCACCATTTGGTCGCGGGCTGTGAAACCACCCACCGTGCGGTCGCCAATGGTAATCAGGAAACGCTTGGAAGCCACAGCGGGGAATTTCAGTACTTGTTCAATGGCCTGCCCCAATTCGGTTTGGGTCAAATCCATTGCCGCCTTTACCGTTTCAACACGATTGTCGTTTCGTTCCATGCGTGGTGGCTTGCCCAGCAAAACTTCCATGGGCATATCAACGGGGTTGCTGGTGCTTTCAGCATCCAGCACTTTCAACTGCCGTTCATCGGTTACAACACCCACCACACAGAAGGGGCAACGCTCGCGCTCACACAGTTGCGTGAACAGTTCAAGCGATTCAGGCGCAATACCCATCACATAGCGCTCTTGCGATTCATTGCACCAAATCTCTGCAGGACTCAAACCGCTTTCATCCAGATTCACTTTGCGCAAATCAAATTCTGCACCTTTGTTCGATGCATCGGCAAGTTCGGGGAATGCGTTGGAAATACCGCCCGCGCCCACATCATGAATGCTCAAAATCGGATTGGCCTCGCCCAGAGTCCAGCAGCGGTCGAGTACTTCCTGCGCACGGCGTTCCATTTCAGGGTTAGCACGCTGTACAGAATCAAAATCGAGCGACTCTGTGTTGGTACCGGCATTCATCGACGAAGCTGCACCACCGCCCATGCCAATGCGCATGCCAGGGCCACCCAGTTGAATCAACAAGCTGCCCGCAGGCAAATCGCACTTGTGGGTGTGCACTTCCCGAATGTTGCCCAGGCCACCCGCAATCATGATGGGCTTGTGATAACCATAAACACGATCACCCACACGTTGCTCGAATGTGCGGAAATAGCCACCCAGGTTTGGGCGACCAAATTCATTGTTGAAGGCAGCCGCACCAATTGGGCCATCGATCATGATTTGTTCAGGCGTGGCGATGCGTGTGGGAATGCCGACAGGCTGTGGCTGCTCTGCACGTTGCTCCAGTGGCACCAATGCGTCTTGCCCACTTTCCCAGCTTTCATTGCCACCTTCAAAACGCAAATGCGAGGTGGTAAAACCACACAGGCCAGCTTTGGGCTTGGCGCCACGGCCAGTGGCACCCTCGTCACGTATTTCGCCGCCTGAACCGGTGGCAGCGCCCGCATATGGCGAAATAGCGGTGGGATGGTTGTGGGTTTCAACCTTGATCACAAAATGCGTGGTTTCCTCGTGCGGTCGATACACGCCATCCGCATCAGCAAAAAAGCGCTCAGCCTTGCCACCAGCAATTACGGCTGCATTGTCGGAATATGCCACCACCGTGCCTTGCGGCGTGGTTTTGTGGGTGTTGCGAATCATCCCGAACAGTGTTTCGTTTTGCGCCTGTCCGTCAATCGTCCAGGTTGCGTTGAAAATTTTGTGACGGCAGTGTTCGCTGTTCGCCTGCGCAAACATCATCAGTTCGACGTCTGTGGGTGAGCGACCCATCACAGTATAGGCATCCAGCAGGTAATCAATTTCATCGTCGCTCAGCGCCAGACCAAGTTCGCTGTTGGCTTTCACCAGGGAATTACGTCCTTCGCTAAGCTCCACAATTTGGAGGCTTTTACCCTGCAGGGGCAGGAACAGGCCTTTTACATCAAAGCCATCGGGCAAAACAGTCTCGGTCATGCGGTCGTAGAGAACCGCCTTCAAGGCTTGCAACGCTGTGCCTTCGGGCAGCTTGCTGCCACCCAGCAGGCCCTTTTTGAATGTCAGTTGAAACTCAATACCGCGCTCCATTCGCACCACATTGGCCAGGCCAGCGTTGTGAGCAATGTCGGTGGCCTTGGAGGCCCAGGGGCTGACCGTACCCAAGCGGGGAACAACCACACAGCTGAGGTCGACACGGTCCAAAGCCGGCGCAGGATGGCCGTAATCGAGCAGGCCTTCCATCACCTTGCGCTGCGGCCCCTCCAGCGCACCCCGGGTGGCCACAAAATGAACGAAATGCGCACGCACCGCCGACACGTTTGAATCAATGGCTTGCAGGCGTTTCAGCAAACCTTCTGCACGAAAAGCAGACAAGGCAGACGCGCCGTGGAAGGTGGAAACATCGAATTGATCAGCCGAAGACAGGGCAAGAGACATAACAGCAGCGGGGGTGGTTGAGGTAATCTTGAATTATAAGTGCTATGGCCCCGAAACTGGGCACAAAGCCCGGATAAACCACCCTGAATTTCCTTGGAATACGCATGCCCGAACTGATTGAACTAAGCCCCGAGAACCTTGACCATGCCAAATGGCAACAGTTGGACCAAAAATCAATGCCGGTGCTGTCAGTCAAGCAAATCCGGGCGCTGGAACAGGCTGCTTTTGCGCACATCGATTCTTTTTTGCTCATGCAAGCCGCCGGGGTACGGTCGGCCCTGAAAATTGTCGATCAAATTGTTCACAGCAAGACACATTCACCGCCTTGCCTGGTGCTCGCCGGGCCAGGCAACAATGGGGGAGATGCCTGCATTGTGGCCGGGGAGTTGAAACGCAAAGGCCTGCAAGTCAACCTTCTGCAAGTAAGCGATGGAAAAACAGGCTCAAAAGACCGCATGCAGGCTGTATTGTGGGCTTTGGCACACGGTGTTCAACCCATGGAATTCGAACCCGACATGCCCTTGCCTGACATTGATACCGGCACAGTGATTATCGACGGGCTGCTGGGAATAGCCTGTGACAGATCCCCACAGGGTGCAATAGAGCGATTGATTCGACATGTGAATGCCCACCACCACAAGGCCTGGGTTTATGCGCTGGACTGCCCCAGCGGGCTGAACTGCGATACGGGTAGTGCGCCCGGCGCAGCGGTTCAGGCGCACACCACTTTCAGCTACCTGGCCTGCAAGCACGGCCTGTTAAGTGAACAAGGCAAAGATTTGTGCGGTGAGCTGTGGATAGACACGCTAAATTGCGACGCCCTGCTTGATACGGGGCCGCACACGGCCGAATTGGGCATGGTTGTTCACGCGGTTTCCCGGCTTGATCAATTGCAACACCTGCCAAAACGAGGCCATCAGCACCACAAAGGCAGCTTTGGCAGCATTGCTGTGCTCGGTGGCCAACAAGGCATGGTAGGAGCCTGCGTACTGAGCGCCAGAACCGCCCTGATGCTGGGCTGCGGGCGAGTAGCCTTGACGCTGCTGCATGAAGCCGACATGCACTTGCCCGATGTTCAGCGTCAAGGCCAATCACCCTTTCTCGACCTGATCTTTCCGGAAATCATGAACAAGGGGCTGGAAAGCAATCTTGAGTTTGCGGATACGGCTGTGATCGGCCCAGGCTTGGGGCAAAGTGAAGAGGCCTTGAACATGGTTCATGCACTGCTTGAACACGACAAAGGTCTGGATATGGTGTGGGACGCCGACGCACTGAACCTTCTTGCAGCCAATTCGGTATTGCGTGCGCGGCTACAGCACTACCGGCGAAAACATCGCTCTAAAAACCTGGTGTTGACGCCGCACCCGCTGGAGGCCGCACGCCTTCTCCAAAGCACAACTGAAATGATTCAGGCCGATCGCGTGAAGGCGGCGCAATCCCTGGCCTCTCAATTTGACTGCACCGTGGTGTTGAAAGGCACTGGCAGTTTGGTCTGCAATTCGAATCAAATTGAGATCAACACCACGGGTGGCCCCGCACTGGCGACCGCAGGCAGTGGAGATGTACTTGCCGGCGCAGTAGCGGCCATGTTGGGGCAAGGTCTGGATGAATTCAAAGCCGCATCATTCGCGGTGTATCTACATGGGCTGTCGCTTGAACCGCTGGCGGGTGAGCGAGAGGGTTTGTACGTTTCACATGCGAGCGAAATTGCCGGGCGGATGAAAGCGTGGTTAAACCACCTCCTGGGCCAAAGCGCCCGCCGCAATGGTCAATTGCCGTGAACAGCGTGCCGCCAGCTTGTCATCGTGGGTCACCAGAATCAAAGTGGTGCCCTGCTCTTTCTGAAGGTCAAACATCAAGTCAATTATTCGCTGGCCGGTTGCAAAATCCAGGCTGCCAGTGGGCTCATCGGCGAACACAATCGTGGGTTTACGCACAAACGCCCTGGCCAAGGCCACGCGTTGCTGCTCGCCTCCCGAAAGGGTTTTGGGTGTGTGGTTGAGGCGATCACCCAAACCCACCCGCTCAAGCATATCCTTACAGGCCTTTTCGCGATTTTGCATTGGCGTCAGTTCAGTAGCCAGCATCACATTCTCAAGTGCACTCAAGTGATCCAACAACTGAAAGGATTGAAATACAAAACCCACATGCTCAGCTCGCAGGCTGGCACGGCGGTCTTCGTTAAGTTGAGTTAAGTCTTCCCCCAAAAAGCGAACTGCGCCACTGGATGGAATGTCCAACCCAGCAAGCATGCCCAACAATGTGGATTTGCCTGAACCGGAGGCACCCACAATGGCAACCGCTTCGCCTTGATTTATAGTGAACGAAATGTTCTCAAGAATGGACAAACTGCTTTGCCCGTCTTGAACCAGCTGATTTAAACCTTCGACTTCGAGGATTGCACGACTCATGTTTGCCTTTACTGCAAAAAAAATTAACAACGCCTTCGCATTGGGCCTGATCGCTTTTGGATTATCAACCAGTGTATCCAGCTTTGCGGCAACTACAGGCCAGGAATGCAAAATACTGGTGATGGGCGACAGCCTTTCGGCCGCTTACGGCTTGCCCAAAGAACAAGGTTGGGTCGCTTTAATGGAGGTCCGTTTGGCTGAAAAGTTCCGCACTGCAAGGTCGTGAATGCGTCAGTGTCAGGTGAAACCACAGCCGGGGGGAAAACACGCTTGCCAGCCCTTCTAAAACAACATTCACCCTCGCACATGATTCTGGAACTCGGCGCCAACGATGGATTACGCGGTTTGTCGCTAGACACCATGAAAGACAACCTCACCAACATGCTGGTGGCGGCCCGGCGCAATGGCACGCAAGCTGTATTGATTGGCATGCAAATTCCATCAAATTACGGCCCTGCCTATGCCCGCCGTTTTGGTGATACTTTCGGAGAGATTGCGCGCAAGCAGAAGGTGCCCTTGGTGCCATTCATGCTTGAAGGTTTTGCGCTGGACACCACTGCATTCCAAGCAGACGGAATTCATCCAAATGCGGGGGCGCAACCGAAAATTCTGGAAAATATTTGGCCGACGTTTTCAGCGACGTTGAAGTGAATGGAAACTTGCCTGCAAGGAAGTAGCCGCTGATGGTGCGGTCAAGATTTGCAGCGCGTCACTCATTCTGCCTTGATCAAGTCGAATTCCCCTTTTTGAATCTGGCTCGGGGCATGCGAAACGCGAGCGCGTCTTCGCATCGACCTTGAAGGTCGCCCCTCGCTGCAAATCAAAAAGGGCGACTTGACCTTAAATCGGCAGAACGATGTAACGCTGCTACAAATCGATCACAGTCGTATCACAAACAAGCACAACTCACTCGCCACGAATTGCAAACGCCGAGCCTACATCAGCAAGATTAAAACGTCTTCTTGATCTCGACCTCAACACGCTTTTTCATGGCATCTCGTGCAGCCAGCAGCAAGGCTTCCTGATACACCTGCCCTGCAATATTCTCGTAGTACTGAACCACCTGCGGATCTGCTTTCGATTTGACTTCCGAAGACGGTGCGCTGCTTTCAACCCAAGCCACGGCGTAGCCGTTGTTGCCCAATCCAACCACCTTCGCTTTGGGTAGTTCAGACACACCTGTATTCAGCACGGACTGAGCCACCAAACCAGGCAAACCCTCAGCACTCAAAGCAGACACAGTTCTTGCATCCGCAAAACCAGTCAACAAATCGGAACCAGCCTGTGGCTTTTCGCTGTCCAGCTTGGCAGCCAAAGCATCTGCGTCTTTCAATGCAGCCTTTGAAGCTTCCTCCTGCTTCAGGCGAGCCTGAATCACAGGCTTCATTTCCTCCAAGGGGCGTGCTGCTGCGGCCGTGTAATTCACAATGCGCGCAGACACCATGGCTTCACCCACTTGCACCGCCTTGGTATTGTTTTTATTTTCAATCGAGTCTGACGAAAAAATTTCTGCCAACACTTTCGCGTCTTTTAAAACCTCTGGCGCGTTGGCCGCACCTTGCGTCAAACCATTGAACGTTTGTGCCTGTACACCAAGTGCCTTGATGGCGTTCTCAAACGACTGCCCACCTTCATACACCAACTCAGCGAAGCGCCCTTGTGCATCGGCATACTGCGCAGTCATCTTTTGATTTTTGATTTCATCCGCAATTTGAATTTTCACTTCTTCAAGTGCTTGAACCTCACCACCACGAATGTCGGTTACTTCAACAATGTGATAACCAAACTGGCTTTTCACCAGTCCGCTCAACTCACCTTTTGTCTGAGAAAAAACGGCTTGCTCAAACTCGGGAACCATCGCGCCTTTGCCGAAGAATCCGAGATCGCCTCCCTGGTTTGCCGAGCCAGGATCGATTGAGTATTGCTTGGCAAGTTCAGCAAACTTCGATGGGTTGGCTTTCAACTCGGCCAGTACTTTTTCCGCTGCGGCCTTTAGCTCATCGGCAGAGGCGCCCTCTTTCTCGGCACTCAGCAAAATGTGGCGGGCACGACGTTCTTCAGGCGTAGAAAAACGGGCCTTGTTTTGTTCGTAGTAGGCAGCAATGTCTGCATCGCTGACTGCAATCTTCGATTTGATTGTGTCTGGCGACAACACCACATATTCCACATCGGCTTTTTGAGGTGCCATGAACTGGGTTTTGTTCGCTTCATAAAATGCAGCCACTTGCTCATCAGTAATACTGACGTTGGCTAGGTATGGGGCCAAGTCAATATTTTTAACGCGCACCACTCGACCGGCCAACTGCACATCATCCAGCTGGGTTTTCAGTGTTTCCGGAAAAAAAGAAGCGCGCAGCACCGGGTCGAGCACCTGGTTTCTCGCCAAGCCAAAACGCACATTTGCCTCGTGTTGCGCAGGCGTTAAACCACGTGCAGCCAATTCGCGCTTGTAGGTTTCAAGATCGAATTTGCCATCCACCTGAAACAAGGGAGTGCGAGCAATGTCTTCAGCCAAGGCTTTGTCTGAAGCCGTCAAATATTGCTTTTGTACCGACTGTTGGAGCAAGTATTGAAGCACCAGTGTATCCAACAACTGGCGATTGATTTCTGGTGATTCAAACACCTTGGGATCAAAGTTGTCGCCTGACTGTGCACGTGCTTCTTCAATACGCTCACGCTTAACCTGATCGAACTCTTCCTGGGTAATTGGATAATCGCCCACAATCGCCAGCGCGTTTGCGTCAGCGCTGACAGTGTTGTATCCCTCAAGACCAAACAAGGCAAATGCGGGTGCAATAAACAGCAGCAGCACAAACTGCATGATCTTCTGATTGTTTCGGATGAATTCAAACATGTTTTGTAGGTGGTTTAGTGTTGAACAACAAGCGAATACTATACCTGAAGGTACACACCGGAAAACCGTGTGGGGCGCGGCTGGGGTTGGAAATGAATGTGGGCGGAAATGAAAAAAGGGAATCCGAAGATTCCCTTTTTTGTTTGGCGGAGTGGACGGGGCTCGAACCCGCGACCCCCGGCGTGACAGGCCGGTATTCTAACCAACTGAACTACCACTCCAGAGTTGGTTGCTGTTTCGCAATGTTGGTGGGTGCTGAGAGGCTCG
>JAHJCM010000148.1 GCA_018812945.1 Gammaproteobacteria bacterium
ATGGGTCGCACGATGACCAGTCAGAAAACTTGCCGGCTTGGCGCCCAGAGACTAACGATCGCGCCCTGGCGCGAAAGCCAAGACCCGACCGTTACTTTTGGAGGGCTTGGCTTAGTGCAGGCTCAAGACGACAAGCCGAAATGCCAAGTTTTCGGGCAGCGGTGACCCTTCAAGTTCAGCTCTTAAATCACCAGTTCAGTGCGGCACAAGTAACACATGCCGAGTAGGCTACAAACAGCAGCGGCACACCTTCAAGTTGGGATCAGAAATCTGTATTTAGAGTAAACCCTCATCCGAAACGCCCCACTGTGCGTATAAACTTCGAACATCTCAACATTGCACCGCAGCAACCGTGAAAAAACTATTCAAAACCGCCCTGAAAATCAATGAGTTGGCCGTCAATACCGCGACCAATGCGGCGGATTGGTTTTTTCGCAAGGAAATCCTGATTCAGTCGGGCAAAACTGAATATGAGGTCATTGCTGAACACCTGCCCATGCGCGTGCGCTATTACGCACCGGCTGCATGCACACCCGGCGCCAGTCTGGCCGAGGGTGAAATCGAAACTCCCACAAACCGGCAGCACCCGGTGCCCTTGGTACTGGTGCCCCCTTTGGGAGTTACCACCGAAACATTCGACCTGATGCCCGACCGCAGCCTGGTGAAGGCCATGGTTGAAGCCGGCTTCCGTGTGTATTTGGTGGACTGGGGCAAACCAGAGCGCAAAGACGGACATTTGGGCCTGTTGGAATACAGCCACGACATGATGGGTCAAGCACTTCAAGCCGTGCGCGAACACAGCGGCTCCAGAGACATCTCCCTGTTCGGGTGGTGCATGGGCGGTTTGCTGTGTTTGCTGTATGCCGGTTATGGGCACGACAAACACATCCGCAACCTGGTCACTGTGGCCAGCCCAATCGACCTGCGCGACGGCAAAAACATCATGGCTGTGGCTTCCAACACCCTGAACGTCACCGCTCGTTTTATTCGCAAGTACAGCGAATTCAGGCTGGATCGCATTAACCCAGCCCTGTTCAGCCCACCCGGCTGGATGGTCAGCCTTGGCTTCAAACTGACAGCCCCGGTGGCCAGCATCACCACCTACTGGGACCTGCTGACCCGCCTGAACGACCGCGATTTCGTTGAACAACACACCACCACGGCCGACTACCTGAACAACATGATGTTGTACCCGGGCGGCGTGTTGCGCGACTTCATGGTCCGTTTTGCGGTGGACAACAAACTGGCGCAAGGCAAGGTCAAGATTGGTGACAAATTCTCGGACCTGGGGAACATCACCGCCAACATGTTGGTGTTTGCAGGCGAGACCGACCACCTGGTGCCTGCCAGCATGGCCAAAAAAAGCCTGAAGCTCGTCTCCTCAAAAGACAAATCATTCCTGCTTGCTCCCGGTGGGCATATGGGCGTTATTCTGGGCAGCCAGGCCCGCGAGCATGTATGGACCAAAGCAACCGATTGGTTACGCGGCCACTCGCAGGTGGAGGCACCCGCACCTAAACCCCGTAAACCACGGACCACTTCAATCAAGAATTCAACCATCAAGAAAGCTGCGTAAGCTGTCGCGACCAGCGGCTTCAAGTCACCCTTTCTTTTGTGCATTTGTCACACAAGTTTCATAAAACAATTCGATATTTCCATTATTATCGAACTATGGAAGAACACGACATCATCAAAGCACTGGCCGCCCTCTCACACAGCTCGCGTTTGCGGGTGTTCCGAGCCTTGGTGGTCACCGGCCCCTCGGGCCTTACACCAGGGCAACTTTGCGAGCGGCTGGACATACCAGCAGCCACCCTGTCATTTCACCTGAAAGAACTGAGCAATGCCGGTTTGGTTCAACCCATTCGTGACGGGCGCAATCTGATCTACAGCGCTCAGTTTGCCCACATGAATGGCGTCATTGCCTACCTCACCGAGAACTGCTGCCAAGGTCAAAGTTGCACACCTGTTACCACACCACAACGAGGCTCACCATGAGTGAACAAATAGGAAAAGTATCTTCATGAGCACCAACGTACTCATTCTTTGTACCCACAATTCTGCGCGCAGCGTGCTGTCTGAAGGCATGCTCAACCACCTTGCCCAGCAGTACGGCAAAGACATCAAAGCCTTCAGCGCAGGCAGTGCGCCTAGTGGCCGCGTGAACCCATACGCCTTGCAAGCCTTGGCCAATCTCGGCATCGACACCAGCCAGTACACCAGCAAAAGCTGGGATGTATTCACTGAAGCTGGCGCGCCAAAAATCGACATCGTGATCACGGTGTGCGACAGCGCCGCTGCCGAGCAATGCCCTTACTGGCCCGGCAGCCCGGTGAAAACCCACTGGGGCTACCCCGACCCCTCCAATGAAGTTGAGGAAAACAAACCACGTGCATTCGAGCTGACACGTCAGGCCATCGGCTTCAAGATGATGCAACTGATCCAGCTGCCTTTAAGCACCATGAGCACCGCAGAACTGAACGCCGCACTGGCGGCCATCGCACGGAGCTAAGCCAACATGTACTCTTTACCCAAACGTTTGGGCGCCGAGTTTCTGGGCACCCTGCTGCTTCTGGCCATCGTGATTGGTTCAGGCGTCATGGCTGAAAACCTGTCAGAAGGCAACAACGGCGTGGCACTGATTGCCAACACCTTGGCCACTGTTTTCGGTCTGTACATTCTGATTGAAGTATTTGGCCCCGTCAGTGGCGCCCACTTCAACCCAGTGGTCACGCTCACCATGGTTTTACTGAAACGCCAACCGGGTTCTGAATTGTTGCCTTACATTGTGGTTCAACTGGCTGGCGCATTCTTCGGTGCCATTCTGGTTCACCAAATGTTCGATATGCAGCTCCTTCAGTTCTCTGAAAAAGCCCGCACGGGCTGGGGAATCTGGACCGGTGAAATTGTGGCCACTGCGGGGCTGTTGCTGGTCATTCTGATGGCAAAAGCAGAACGGGTTTCTGGCATGGTGGCCTGTTACATCGGCGCGGCTTACTGGTTCACTTCCAGTACGTCTTTCGCGAACCCGGCTGCTGCTTTTGGCCGTCAGTTCTCCAACAGCTTTGCCGGCATTGCGCCAGCCGATGTACCGGCCTATGTCGTGTTCGAAGTCATCGGCGCTTTACTGGCCTTGGTGTTGTACAAATCCTTCAGCACCGACAAAGCGGCCACTACTTCTCAGGCACCCAACCCGGCGGCTTGATCAAGCACAACACCCGGTTTTTGAAATCGGGTGCTGCCTTCATTTTCTCAATCAAATGCCCCCAACCGGCCACTGCCTGTTTCAACGGGTTGGTGGTCAACACGGGCGTCAGCGTGCCGTAAACCGGCTTTACATCCGGTACAAACTCACGGTAGGTGCCAAACCAGCGATCCCATACAATCAGAATTCCGCCGTAATTGCAGTCGTGGTACTCCTCATTCTTGGCATGGTGCAAGCGGTGGTGCTGCGGGCAGTTGAACACTTTCTCAAACCAGCCATGCACCTCGAAGGTTTCAGTGTGTATCCAGTACTGGTAGAGCAGGTTCACGGTGTGTGCAAAGGTAAGCACCAAAGGGTCCATGCCCAGCAGGGGCAAAGGCAACCAGAAAACGAAGGTATAGAAAGGGCCCAACACAGACTGGCGTAATGCGGTACTCAGGTTGTAGCGCTCGCTGGTGTGGTGGTTGGAATGCTCGGCCCAAAACGCGGCGCAACGGTGGGCCACGCGGTGGTACCAGTAATAACAAAAATCATCGGCCAACAGCAACAGGGGTACAAACCACCAGGTTGAAATATCCCAACTCACCACCCGGTATTCAAACAGCCACAGCATGATGGGGTAGGCCCAAAACACACTCAGCCCCATGGTCACCAGCTTCAATGCGCCCATGGCTATCGAGCACAGCGAATCTTTCAGTTCATAGCCCGCATAAAAACCCTTGGGCTTCTTGCGCATTGCCCAACCTTCGATGGCCATTGCAGCAAAGAAGTAAGGAATGGCCACTACATACATCAACATGGTCAGTTGTTCATAATCGGGCAAAGTCAAACCCACGGCAAAATCTCCTGCGACTGACACTAAAACATTACAACAACTTCATTTATTGCAACGTATCGTAACCTTGTATCCGCAGTCGCTCAATCCCAACTTTGCCGACAGTAGAAAAAGAAAAAGGCCCCGAAGGGCCTCTTTCTCACATCGACACGAGTGCCAACATTTACTTCATCGCAATGGCCTTGCCGTCGGTGGTCTTGACGGTTTTCCAGGCGTTTTCAATCAGCTTCACTGTAGCGTCTGGCAGTGGAACGTAATCCAGGTCTGAACTCAGTTTGTCGCCCTTGGCGTAGGCCCAGTTGAAGAACTTCAACACTTCAGAGGCCTTGGCGGCATCAGCCTGCTCTGTGTGGAACAGGATGAACGTAGCACCTGTGATGGGCCATGCGGCTTTGCCAGGCTGCAGTGTCAAAATTTCGTAGAAGCTGTTGGACCAGTCAGCACCGGCAGCAGCAGCCTTGAAGGTCTCTTCGTCAGGCTGTACGAAAACGCCTTCTTTGTTGTTCAACTGTGTGTGTGTCAGTTTGTTCTGCTTGGCGTATGCATACTCAACATAACCAATAGAGCCTGGCACGCGCTGTACGAAAGCGGAAACACCTTCGTTGCCCTTACCACCCAAACCGACTGGCCACTTCACTGCTGTACCTTCGCCAACAGTGCTCTTCCATTCAGCGCTAACCTTGCTCAGGTAGTTGGTGAAAATGAATGTTGTGCCTGAACCATCTGCACGACGAATCACGCTGATGTCCATGTCTGGCAGCTTTACGCCTGGGTTCAGGTCAACAATTGCCTTGTCATTCCACTTGGTAATCTTGTTCAGGTAAATATTGGCCAACACTTCAGCGGACAATTTCATCTGGCCTGGGGCCACGCCCTGCAGGTTCACTACGGGTACAACACCACCGATCACGGTTGGGAACTGCATCAAACCTTTTTCTTTCAGGTCTTCAGGCTTCAAGGGCATGTCAGAGGCACCGAAATCTACGGTTTTTGCAGAAATTTGCTTGATACCACCACCGGAGCCGATGGACTGGTAATTCACTTTGTTGCCGGTTTCCTTGTTGTAGGCATCGGCCCACTTGGAGTAAATCGGAGCGGGGAATGAAGCGCCAGCACCAGTAATTTCAGCGGCGTTCACAGAAGTCATGCTCAGGGCCAAGGCACCTGCGGAAATCGCTGTAGCGATTGTTTTGATGTTGAACATTTTTCACCTCACTTATTAAAGTACGGTCATAGTGCCCTACAAATATTTCAGAATCATGACAAATATAAGGCATTAACATAAATGTCAAAAAACCACACCCGGCTACCCACGTGTGGTTTTTCACAAATCAATTCAAATACTTACTAACAAACAAACTTCAAGCAAGGGCTGGAAAATTCATCAGCCAAAGCGGCCTGTAATGTAATTTTCGGTTTCTTGCTTTTTGGGTTTCAAGAAAATTTGATCGGTCACGCCAAACTCAATCAGCTCACCCAGGTACATATAGGCTGTGTAATCAGAAACGCGGGCAGCCTGTTGCATGTTGTGAGTCACAATCACCACGGTGTAGTCTTCCTTCAGCTCCGTGATCAACTCTTCAATGCTGGCGGTTGAAATGGGGTCCAGTGCTGAACAAGGTTCATCCAACAGCAAAATTTCAGGCTTGATCGCAATGCCACGGGCAATGCACAAACGCTGCTGCTGGCCACCCGACAAACCGTTGCCGCTTTGGTGCAATTTGTCTTTGACTTCCTTCCACAGGGCAGCCTTGGTCAGCGCCCATTCCACGCGCTCCTCCATCTCGCCCTTTGACAGCTTCTCAAACAGGCGCACTCCAAATGCGATGTTTTCGTAAATAGACATCGGGAATGGGGTTGGCTTTTGAAACACCATACCAATTTTAGAGCGAATCAAGGCGATGTCTTTTTTGCTGGTGATCAGGTCTTCGCCGTCCATCAGGATTTGCCCTTCGGCACGTTGCTCAGGGTACAGGGCATACATCTTGTTGAACACGCGCAGCAAAGTGGACTTGCCACAACCGGAAGGTCCGATAAACGCGGTCACCTTCTTTTCAGGAATGCTCAAATTAACCGACTTTAGCGCATGAAACGAACCGTAATAAAAATTCAGGTTCTTCACCTCAAGTTTGATCTTTTCTTCAACATCAATCGTGGACATATTCTTGGCCTTCAAAGGTCAGTTATTTCGAGTTCTTTAGTAGCGAGCGCGCAATGATGTTCAACACCAGCACACCTGCGGTAATCAGGAAAACGCCGGCCCATGCCAGTTCCTGCCAGTTCGAGAACGGACTGAGCGCGAAGTTGAAAATAATCACGGGCAGGTTCGCCATGGGCTTCATCATGTCGGTGTTCCAGAACTGGTTCGACAGCGCTGTAAACAACAACGGTGCAGTTTCACCGGCAATACGCGCCACACCCAGCAAAACGCCCGTCAAAATGCCTGCGTAGCTGGCCTTCACGGTAATGGCCATCACCATTTTCCATTTGGGCGTGCCCAAGGCAAAGGCGGCTTCACGAAGAGCATCCGGCACCAGGCGCAACATGTTCTCGGTGGTGCGAATCACAATCGGAATTTGAATCAAACCCAAGGCAACCACACCCGCCCAAGCTGAAAAATTCCCCATGGGTCGCACCATCACGGCGTACACAAACAAACCAATCACAATGGATGGCGCAGACAACAAAATGTCATTAAAGAATCGCACGGAGATCGCCAGTTTGTTGTCTTTTCTGGATTCAGCCAAATGAACACCGGCCAGAATACCCAACGGGGTAGCAAACAGTGTGGCAAAACCCACCATCAGCAAGGTTCCAGTAATGGCGTTGGCCAAACCACCGCCTTCTGCATTGGGCGGAGGAGTCATTTCAGTAAACAACTGGGCTGACAAACCGCTCACACCCAAGGTCACCGTGGTGTACAAAATCCAGATCAACCAAAACAGGCCAAAGGCCATCGCAGCCAGCGACAAAGTCAAGGCAACGGTATTCACCAGCTTACGCTTGGACTGCATCTTGAGGCGCATCTTCTCGTCAGTGGCCACTGTGGTCACCACGTTGTCCTTGGGCACTGATGTCGGGTCGGTGTAAATGCTGCTCATGGTTTATCTCCCGTTGCTCGACAGCTTGGCCAACAGCAACTTCGAAGCGACCAACACAATAAACGTGATCAAGAACAACACCAAGCCCAGCTCCATCAAGGCCGATGTGTGCAAGCCTGCATCCGCTTCAGCAAACTCGTTCGCCAGCGCTGACGTAATGCTGTTGCCCGGCGAGAACAGCGAAATGTCGTTCAGGTAGTTGGTGTTACCAATCACAAACGTGACGGCCATGGTTTCACCCAGAGCGCGTCCAAGGCCCAGCATGATGCCGCCAATCACACCCACTTTCGTGTGGGGCAATACAATTTTCCAGACCACTTCCCAGGTAGTGCAACCCATGCCGTAGCCGGCTTCTTTCAACATCACCGGGGTCACTTCAAACACATCGCGCATCACGGCCGCAATGTAAGGAATGATCATGATGGCAAGCACGACACCAGCGGTCAGCAAGCCGATACCAATGGGCGGGCCAGAGAACAATGCGCCAATCACCGGCACCTGACCGATGGTTGCGTTCAAAGGCACCTGCACGTACTTCGCAAAAATTGGAGCAAATACCAGCAGACCCCACATGCCATATACGATCGAGGGCACAGCGGCCAACAATTCAATCGCCGTACCCAATGGGCGGCGTAACCAGGGCGGGGACAGTTCGGTGAGAAACAAGGCAATACCAAAACTGATGGGCACAGCGATGATCAATGCGATAAACGAAGTAACCAAAGTACCGTAAATTGGAACCAAGGCGCCGTACTCGTCGATGGGGGGGTCCCAGTTGGCGGTGAACAGGAAATCGAAACCAAATGCGGTGATGGTGGGCCATGAAGCGACCACCAAAGAGGCAATAATTCCACCCAGCATCAACAATGTGAAAACAGATGCACCGCTGGTTAACACGGCGAATATGGCGTCGCCCCGCTTGGTCGGGGCCTTGATCGTCGAGATATCAGACATGTTGGTAAGTGTTTAATCCAGCAGAAGGTTTCGCGCAGACTGACAAGGTTACCCGCGCATTATGACAAATAAATGACAAAAATTTGACGTACCCGTGAAATCGAATATCACGGGTCGGAAACGTTGTTTTAATTCAAACAGGCTTGCGTTTCATGAACGTAATTGGCACCACCGACGGGGGTGGGCTATTGAAAATATCCTTGCGCATTTTACCCATGATGTGCATTTCACAGGGTTTGCAATCGAATTTCAGGGTGTACTTTTGATCGCCATTGACCAACACCATGGGCTCCGCCTTCACCTGACCCTGAACACCTTTTACACCTTTGGCCTGCTTTGGGCACAAATTAAACGAAAATCGCAGACAATGCTTGGTGATCATGACAGGAACCTCACCAGCTTCCTCATGCGCCTCGTAAGCAGCCGCAATCATCTGAACACCGTGTTTTTTGTAAAATTCGCGGGCTTTGTCGTTGTAAACATTGGCCAGGAAGCTCAGTGACTTTTCCGGGTACTCCACGTAAGGCAGCACCGGCTCCTTGCGCGGTGGGCGTTGCCAAGCCGCAATTCGCGCGGCATTCAAGGCGTCAATCGCCTCGCGGCGCATGGCATTCAACATGCTGGCGGGCACAAACCAGGGCTGGCTTAAATGCACATTCAGGCCCAAAGCGGAGTAATCGGTGCTGCCTAACTTGCCCAGGTGGGTTTTAATGCTGTCCACGGCAGTCTCAGGCTGCTTGGCCAACTCGAGGTTCAGATCAAGCTGTGAAGTCGCAGCTATTCCATCTTCGTCGGTCAGGCTTAATTGCAAGCCCTTCAACACATCGCCTTCCATCCACTCAGTCAAAGTGAGCCAGAGCCCAATTCGGCGTTCCGCACTTTCCTTGGTTAGCGCCATGTCCCAAGCGTGGTCGCGGTTGCGGTGCATGGGCAAACCGGCCTTCAGTCCGCCATAACTATTTACTGGATCTTTGGGAAACACCCGGTACACCACTTGGCCATCATCTTTGTTGTTCAACTTCTCGGCGCGGTTCACATGCAAACCCACCACTTCCCGCTTGCGCATGAAGTTCAAGCCATCGCCGTTGTTCAGTTCGTCGCTGGTTTGAATGTCGATGCTTTTGTCGCCCACAGCCACCACGTGGCCAATCGGTTGGCCAATGAACTTGGGTGAATCGAATGCGCCAATGTCAATTTTCCGGCCGCTGGCAAAGTAATCGGTAGAGCCCCGGTGAAAATTGCGGTCAGGGTCGGGCCTGAAATAGTGACGCGTAGTACCGCTGGAGGCGCGGGTAAACTCGCCGCGCTGCTCCATAATCTCGTCCAGCAAAATACGGTAGTGGGCCGTGATGTTTTTCACATAGGCCATGTCTTTGTAGCGGCCTTCAATTTTGAAGGACCGCACACCCGCATCAATCAAATGCTCCAGGTTGCCACTTTGGTTGTTGTCTTTCATCGACAACAAATGTTTGTCAAAGGCCACTACAGCACCGCTTTGATCGGTCAGCGTGTAAGGCAAGCGACAGGCCTGCGAACAATCGCCCCGATTGGCACTACGGCCTGTTTCAGCGTGGCTGATATAACACTGCCCTGAAAATGCCACACACAATGCACCATGAATGAAATACTCGATAGTAGCCGTGTTACCCACCGAAGCATGCACCGCCCGGATTTCATCAACCGTCAACTCGCGCGCCAATACCAACTGGGAAAACCCACTGTCCGCCAAAAATTTTGCTTTTTCAACGGTGCGAATGTCGCACTGTGTGCTGGCATGCAGTTGAATGGGCGGCAAGTCCATCTCGAGCAAACCCATGTCCTGAATAATCAATGCATCCACACCAGCGTCATACAACTGCCACACCAGCTTGCGGGCTTCTTCAAGCTCGGCATCGTGCAAAATAGTATTGATGGTCGTGAAAATTCGCGCATGGTAGCGGTGCGCAAACTCCACCAGCTTTGCAATATCAGCCACCGAATTGGCTGCATTGGCACGTGCACCAAACACTGGCCCGCCCAGGTATACCGCGTCTGCGCCGTGCAGAATCGCTTGGCGACCAATTTCAACGTCGCGTGCGGGGGCTAGCAATTCCAACTCGTGTGGCAACAAACTCATGATTTCACTGATATTTCTGGCAAAGGGTGAACATTATTTCAAAAAGCCGGTCTGATTGAAAGCAAAACCGTGGTTAGTTCCACAATCCGTTTGAATGTTGCACAAGGAGTACTTGCATGGCTTGGGTAGTTTGGTCGCGTAACACTGCAACTTTGTTGTTGGGGCTGTCCGGCTTTTTGCCCCTTGCACAGGCCCAACAGCTGGAACAGGCCATATTCGCGGGCGGATGCTTTTGGTGCATGGAAGAAGCATTCGAGAAAATCAGTGGCGTGAAATCGGTTGAATCAGGCTACACCGGCGGGCGAACCTCCGCCCCCACCTACGAGCAGGTAAGCCAAGGCAACACCGGCCATGTTGAAGTGGTGCGGGTGCAATACGACCCCCGGCAAATCAGCTACAGCACCCTGTTGAAAGCCTTTTGGACCAATATTGACCCCACCGTTGAAAACCGACAGTTTTGCGATGTGGGCGAACAATACCGATCGGCTATTTTTTACCTGAACGAACAACAACACCGCGAGGCCAAGCAAAGCAAGGAGCAATTGCTGGGCACAGGCAAGTTCAAAAGCATTTACACCACTGTTGAGGCCGCACAAACCTTCTACGTGGCAGAAGATTATCACCAAGACTTTTACCGCAAAAACCCCTTGCGCTACCGGTATTACAGAACCACCTGTGGCCGCGAAAACCGCTTGAACGAGGTTTGGGGCTACAAACCCAAATAACAACACCTAGAACTACAATTCCAGTAAAAACAGCCACATCCAGCTACACTTCAGGCCAAATTCACTCTGACCGACTGTGATGAAGCGTCAAGCACGCCTGTTGGCAACCCTCGCATTTGCTGCATTCATCATGCAGGCAGCTTCCAGTGCGTGGGCTGACAACCTCGAGAAAGTTCAGGACTGGCGCTCTGCCCTCCCCGACACCTGGCCGACCGGCGAAAAGGCCCTGGTGCAAGTGCGCAACAGTCGACTGGCCTTGGCCAACAACATTCAATTCAATATTCAAAGCCTGCACGGCACGCTTGCCGCCATGCAACCCAACCTGCCTGTTTCCCTCGAGAACCCGGCGGCCTACGCCGTGAATGTGGAACATGCGCAACTTCGAATTGCCGACAACGTTTTGCAGGCACTGGTACAGGCAGAACTGCAAGCCAGCGACGCCCCCTTGCGAATCAAGCAAGTGACCACGCAAACCGATGGAATACTGATTACCGGGGACATCAAAAAGCTGGGGTTGTGGATTCCATTTACCATGGAAGGCACCCCCTCCGTGGCCAACACACGGGAAATTACCTTAACCCCGCGTACATTAAAGGTAGCAGGCGTACCGCTTTACAAAACATTGCTGGCCACCAACATTCAGTTGCAGTCGCTGATCAACATGAGGTCCAAAGCCGTAGCATTGCAAGGCCAGGCCATGGTGCTGCGCCTGGACCAAGTGCTGCCCGCCCCCAAACTTTCATTCGAACTGAATGCCGTGCAACTGGGGCAAGGCGAGGTTACCGTGTTGTTGGGCAAAGCCAGCCAGGCGCCTGGTTTCTTTTGTGAAGCCAATTGCCCCGCCAATTTTGTGTACACCCACGGCGGCGAATTGCGGGCCGCGGGTATGGTGCTGGCTGGCCAGCCCACCTTGGTCACAGGCATCAGCAATGGCAGCCTGCCCATCGCGCTACATGATTTGAACAGCGTAATCAGCACCAGCACCGTGCAGCTTCGCACCGACGGTGCCCTGTGGATCAGCGCCCAGGAAGGGCTACTCAACCCTGCTGAAACGGCCTTGCTCAACACTGGCGAGGCTGCCATTTCCCAACTTGAAGGTTTGAATCCTGCTCAAGAGGCAGTGACCTTGGCGGTGCACCATGCCACGCTGTTGTCGCGCGAGGGGATTGAACTGCGTGTTGAAAAACTGTTGGCCAGTACTCAATCCACCGACCTTGGTCAACTACCGACTGCCAAACAAACCGTGCATGTGGGCGAGATTTCGCTGAGCGAAGCCGCCATGAATACCATGATGAACAAAGCACTGTTCAACTTCGAAGGCAGCCCAATTCGACAAGTAAACACCACCATTGGCGAACCTCATTTGCAGCTTTCGCTGCAAGTGAAACCCGAGATTTTCGGCATACCGCTGTTCTGGTTGCCTGCCAAACTCAGCGGCCCCTTGCTTATTTCAAGCGACAAACAGCACCTGGAATTTACACCCGCCGAAGTGCGCATGTTTGGCCTGTCCATGCTGCCGCTGATTGATTACGCCGGGTTGAAACTCAGCAGCTTCATCAAAATTGAAGAGGCTGCAGTCAAGCTGCACGACAACACCATTCGCATTGCCTTGGGCAGCGCACTGCCCCCACTGCAATTAAGCACCGAGCTGCGAGCCATCAAAACCGTGCTGCGCTCGCCAATGGGGCCTTACCTGCAAGTGCATGTGGGCACATTGCCCACTGAAAAAATCGGCGAGATTTACAACACCATGGAATTGTTGCCACTGGGCCTGTGGATGAAAACACCCGAATTCACCGCCTTGGGCATGCGCACCGGGCCCACGCTGGGCCATGTTTACAACGACCCACGAAAGGAAAGGCTGATCATCGACCTTGCGCAATACCCCGACTTACTGGCCAACGCCACCTTGCGCCTGCCGAGAAGTGAACGGGTTTGGGTGAGCATGCCCAGCCCGGGCAATGGTTCACAGTACCCAATACAGGGCCATCGGCACGAAGATAAGGCTCATCAGGTTCCCCATCATCACCAGTGAAGCCACACGCTGGGGTTGAAGGCCGTACTTTTCAGCAAACACAAAACTGAGTACCGCCGGTGGCAGGGCACCGAACACAATCAGCATCGCCGTGTGCTCGGGGCTTAAAGGCAGCAACCACACACACAGGGCTGCAAAAATCAGCCCGGTGAGTGGGCACAGTACACCGCCAATGACACCCAGCTTCACATCCGAAAAATCGGCTTGCGTTAGGCGAACCCCCAATGAAAACAGCAGCAGTGGAATGGACACGTCGCCCACCATGTCGATCGCAAAATACAGGGGCGCCCACACTTCAATTTTCAGCACGCTGACCAGCAAACCCGCAATGGATGCAGCAATCACGGGCTCTTTCCACAACATCAAAATGCGGGCATTGGGGCTCATCAGCCAGGTGCCCAGCGAGTAATGCAGCGTATTGCCCACCAAAAACAGCATCACGGCAGCAGGCAAGGCCTCCTCACCAAATGCCAGAATGGCCAGCGGCAAGCCCATATTGCCGGAGTTATTGAACATCATCGGCGGTACAAACACCCGGCTGTCAATTCCAAGAAAACGCGCCAGCGGCCACGCCAGCAGGCCCGAACCAAGAATGACAATTACACCGCCAACAGCCAGTAGCCAATACGCCTCAATATTGAAAGACTTGCTGGCCAAGGCTGAAAAAACAAGTGCCGGAACAAAAATTTCCATGTTCAACTGGTTGGCAAACTTCATGTCGGGCTTTTTGACCCGCCCATACCAATAGCCCAAAGCAACCACAGCAAAAATTGGAAAAATTACCGCAACAATGCGCAAGAACATAGAAGGCCGCAAAGGGAAAGAACAGGGAAGGTCGCAGTGTACTGCAAGCGTTTAATCGGGGCGATTCGGGTTTGTATTGGGGTTGACGTTAAATAACAGCTTCAAGGCAGGGTGGTTCAGGTTGCGCGGGTGCGTGAACGCAAAAAAATCTTCAACCACACCCTGTGCATCGCCCATGTGCACCACGGTGTGGTCGCGCACCACGTCTTCAATCAGCATGGCGGGTACGGCAAACAAACCCAAGCCTGCCCGGCCAAAGGTTTCCAGCAAAGCGAGGTCGTCGAACTCACCCACCACCGTGACTTCCACCCCCACACTTTCCAGCCAGTGTTCCAGTTTCAGCCGCAACACGTTGTTGCGCGATGGCATCAGGAAAGGCGCATGGTGCAGGCTTTGCGGGAAATTCGTTTTGTATTTCTCCTTCAAAGCCGGGCTTGCAAAAATTCGCACCGGGTAAGTCAGCAACTTGGCCACCTGCAAGTGTGCAGTGCCCTGCCCGCCGGGGCGCTCAGCCAACACCACATCTACGCTGTGTTGCACAAGCTCCGAGCACAGGGCCTCGAACCGACCTTCGTGGCACACCAGCCGCACAGGGCGCTGCATGCCCAGAATGGGCTCAATCATGTGAAACGACACGGTTTTGGGCAAGGCATCGGCAATGCCCACCGACAAACGTAGCGTGTAATCCAGTTGCTCGTCGCCCAGGCTTTCGGCCATTTGCTCGCCCAGCTGAAAAATTTGGTCGGCATAGCGCAAAGCAATTCGCCCCGCCTCGGTCAGCCCCAACCCCCGCCCGACTGGCTGAAACAAGGCACGCCCCAAAGTTTGTTCCAACTGGGTAATTTGGCTTGAAAGCGTTTGCGCGCGCAGCCCAAGCCGCTCGGCCGCCGCTGTCAGGCTGCCGGTGTTGGCCACCATCCAGAAATAGCGCAGGTGGTGGAAGTTCAGGTCGGTAAGTTTCATTAACCCTTCGATTTATTCGAATATTTATTAAGCAATTGTTCCATTTATTCTTACATTGAACCGGCGTACACTTCAACTGTCTATTTCCCCGAAAGGAGGACGCAACCATGAAAACTGAAATTGTGGCTCGGCATCCCGAGATCGATGAAACCCTGCGCAGGTATGTACTTCGCCGCGTGCGCTCGGCCATCAATCGACTTTCGACCCAGATTAAAAACATCACCGTGAAACTGGACAGGCACTCCGCAAAACAGGCCGACCAACGCAACTGTGTGATTGAAATTCGTATCGACGGGCAAGCGCCCTTGATCGTAGACAGCGCCGGGCCGCATTGGCTTAGCGCAATTGACCAGGCGGTTGAATCAGCAGCACGTGCTGTTCGCCGCCAACTGAAACACACCCTTCACCAGGTGACCCCCTTGCAATTGTTGAAAGGACAACACGCATCATGAAACGCATTGTTTTATTTTTAGCCACCAACGTCGCCATTATGGTGGTACTGGGCATTACCGTACATGTGCTGGGCTTGAACCAGTTCATGGCCGGGGGTCAGCTTAACCTGACCATGCTGCTGGCATTCAGTGCTGTACTGGGCTTTGGTGGCTCATTCATCAGCCTGTTGATCAGCAAAAAAGTAGCCAAGTGGAGCACTGGCGCACAGGTTATTGAAACACCACGCAACGCCACCGAACAGTGGCTGGTTAGCACGGTTCAGCGCTTTGCAGACAAAGCCGGCATACCCATGCCAGAGGTGGCCATTTACGAAGGCGCGCCCAACGCATTTGCCACCGGCCCCAGCAAAAGCAACTCACTGGTCGCGGTTAGCACTGGTTTGCTGCAAAGCATGAGCCGCGAAGAGGCCGAAGCCGTGTTGGCGCACGAAGTGGCCCACATTGCCAATGGCGACATGGTCACGCTCACGTTGATTCAAGGCGTGGTCAACACCTTTGTGTTCTTCCTGGCCCGCGTGGTGGGCTTTATGGTGGACCAGTTCTTGCGCAAAGACGATTCCGAATCGAGCGGCACCGGCATGGGTTATTTCATCACGGTAATCGTGATGGAAATTACGCTGGGTATTTTGGCGTCCATCATCGTGATGTACTTCTCGCGTCAGCGTGAATTCCGCGCCGACTCGGGTGCAGCCTGGCTAATGGGCAACAAGCAACCCATGATTTCCGCTTTGAAGCGTTTGGGCGGCATGCAGGCCGGTGAACTGCCCTCGAACATGGCTGCATCCGGTATTTCAGGCAAAGGTGGTGTAATGGCCTTGTTCAGCAGCCACCCACCCATTGAGCAGCGCATTGAAGCACTGGCCCAGCAGCGATAAACCCGCTGTGCGCTGATAAAAAAACCCGCCGAAGTTTGGCGGGTTTTTTGTTGGCTGAAATTCACATTACCCTGCGAACTTTCCAGAAAGTTTTTCGCCAGTACAAATCATCAAGCCGGCTGATAGTGACACCCACCTTGGTGGAGGCGTGCAAAAATTTTCCATCGCCCAAGTAAAAGCCCACGTGCTTGGTGGTGTACCCTGTTCGGAAAAATACAAGGTCGCCCACCTGAATGGCGTCGCGCTTCACCTCTGCACCCATATTGACCTGTTGATCGGTACTTCGCGGCGCGGCGATGTTGAAATGGGTATCCAAAGTTTGTTGCACAAAAGCCGAACAATCAATGCCTGCCTTTGAATTGCCGCCCAATTTGTAAGGTGTTCCGCGCCACTCCCGAAACTGGGCCAGTAACGCTTTTTGAACCTCAGATTTTTCGGTTTCAAAACCGGTAAATACGGTGCCATCTTCAAGCACCAAAGTATCTGAACCACCTTCTTGCAAACCTGCACAGGCCTGCAACAACAGCAGCAGGAACACGCCAGCAAACCGGCCAAACACAGCTACAGCTTGATTAAACAACCGCCTTCCTTTCACTAAACCGGAGCAAACCCTTCACGAAGCGGTAAAGCAACCACACACTTAAAATGCCGTAAACAATAAAGCCCACGCCAAACACCATGGTGATCATGGCCACCACAAACCAGAACATGCCAATCCAGAAGGTTGCAATAAGCCAGTCGTAATGACTGTAATAAATGGTGCCCGCTGATTCGCCACGCTTCACATAACAAATAATGAGAGCAATCAGGATTGGAATAAACGCCGTGAATATACCCACAGCACCTAACACATAGGCCACCAAAACGATGGTGCGGTTGGACTCTTCCTGATTGGGAACCGGATTAGGTTGATAGCTCATAGCGCTCCAGTGTCGGTAAGTACCTGCCCATTTTAGACGAGCGCACCGGCATAAAAAAACCCCGAGGCCAATGCCCGGGGTTTTCTGTACTGCAGGAATGGCAACGATTACAGCTTCAGTGCTGCAATACCGGCACGCGCCACTTGGGCATCTTGATCCGATTTCACGCCGGAAACACCCACAGCGCCCACCACCTGGCCATCAACCACAATGGTTACGCCGCCTTCCAGCAAGCCGTCTACGTAAGGGGCGGTTACAAAGGCAGTGCGGCCGTTGTTGATCACGTCTTCCAGAATTTTGGTGTCTTTGCGGGCCATGGCAGCAGACTTGGCCTTGGATGGGCCAATGTGTGCGCTCATGGGGGGTGCGCCATCCAAACGCAGCATGCCCAACAAATGACCACCATCGTCGGCCACAGCAATGGTTACACCCCAGTTGTTGGCTTCGGCTTCCGCACGGGCGGCAGTCAAAATGGCTTGTACGTCATCTACAGACAAGACAGCTTTGGTTTTCATGAACTTACTCCGGTTTTGAATTAAAAATGTCAAAGCGAAGTATGCGGCAGACTCCCTGTGGTGGCTACACAGGAAGTCCCTAATGCGAAATTATCAGGGTGCGCAGCTTAGGCCTGAGTCTTCTGCATCACAAGTAGCCGGCTTTGTTGCACCACCCTCACCCTCAGTTGCAGGCCTGCCCGGGCCCACTTCCGCCACCACACCATTGATAATTTTGCCAGCCACGTTTTCAGTGCGAACCACGGAACGGGTTTGCTCTTGGCGAGCCAATACCACAGCACCTTGCGCGGTCGTCAAGGCGGCGGCTTCTTGTGGTGACAGCAGCAAGGTGCCGTTGTAAACCACGGGAATGCGATCCAGACTGCGTGCCCCATCGTAAAAAAACGCTTGAGTGCCTTTGCGCTCCGGGCCCGCCAGGTAAACCACTTGCCCGGGCAACAGATTACTTCCCTCAAAGGGTAGTACTGTGAGGAAACCACCCAAGCCCTGACGATTGATGTCACCAACTTCAACCCGGATGGCACCCGTACCAGCTGACTGACCTGAACCGGACGATTCACCAAATGTGGCCAAACCACCCGGTTGCCCATTCACGCCCCCCAACGGTATTGAAAGTGTCAGGCCTGCGTAAGAGCGCGCTGTACCCACAGCAAGGTCGTTGTAAGGCATCCGAGCACGAATCACCGCATCACTGCCCTGTGTGGCCAGGCCACGCGCTCGAACAGCAATCAAGTCTGCCTCTGCACCCTGCCCTCCAATATTCAACCGCACGTCGTTGTTAACTGCAAACAAACTCGCGCCACGATCTGCCAGATAAGAGAAAGATTGATTGTGGCTTTGCCCGGCCAGCACGCCCACCTGACCATTGATCTGGTTATTCTGCGTCAGGATAACTGAACCGTTTTCGGGTGAATTGAACTGGGTTGTGGCACTACTCGTAGTGAGCAATTGCCCTGAACGCTGATGAATCATCGGGCTGGCCAAAGTAATGCGACCAAGTCCAGTGAATGGATTCACAGCTTCTTTGCTGGAGAATACATCCAGCGAAGGTGGCAACACCAGAGCAATGTCGGCGGAAGACAATGGTCGAGACACGCCCTTCGCGGTGAAGGTTAAAGCGCCACCTGTTTGCTCAATGGTGCCCAGCAGAAGCATGCGGCCGTCGGCTGTCAACTGCCCGCCCCGACTGTTCAGGTTCAACAACTGCATGTCGCCCACGGTCGACAAACGGGTTTGCTCCGCGCTGGCACTGACCGTGCCCCGAAAGCGGTTGCCTGCATGCTGCAAATCAATGTCACCACCGATTGATTCAAACTTGGCATCGCCCCCAACCTGCAACCGCCCAACCTGGGAAATCTGATTGGCAGAAACAGCCAGTTCACCATCGAATTGCGAATCCGCAAACTGCACCTGCATACCCCTAACTTGCGCATCACCACCTACATTCAGGGCCAAGGTACCACTAGAGGAAGTGGTGTCGACATTCAAGTTGCCGCTAGTACCCAGTGCCACCGAACCGCCTGACTGTACTTGCGTGTTGCCATTGAACCGGTTGCCAGAATTGCTCAAACTGATTTGGGCTGCTGTCAAGCTTGCATCATTCAACATGACCGACCTGCTTTGGGTTAATGCACCAGTCAATTCGATCTGGCTTGCACCATCCACTTGTGTGCTTCCAAGCTCCACATTTTTGGCTTGCAATTCAAAGTTGCCTAACACGCGTGCGGCCAAGGCGAGGTTTTCACCTTGCATGGACAAATCATTTTTGTCTGTAATCGACAGGCTTGAGTTGGTGGAATCCGGATTTTGAACCGTAATTTTCCCGACAAAATCGTTGTCTGGATTGTTCAAATTTACCCGGCCACTGCGCAGGTTTGTATCACCCTTCACATTCAAAGCAACTGTTTGGCGAACTTCAGCAGCTGCTACATCCAGCTCTTGTAACTCACCAAGCTCACCCAAACTGGCCTCTTGTGCTTGCAGACTCAAAGTACCCAAATTTGCGCCCTGTACCCGCAAGGTACCGGCACCGCTCAAAGTTGCTTCGCTTGCACCTTCCACACGAACCAGGCTGTTGAAGTTGTTGCCCTGGTTACCCAGATCAACATGATCGGCTTGCAGCAAGACACTGGAATTTGTGGTCAGCGTACCGGCTTGTTCAATCGACTGGGCACGCAGCTCCGCTGCACCATTCAATTGACCCGACACATTCAGCACATTCGCATCAGCCACAACCGTTGTGCCCGAAACATTCAATGCCACATTGCCTTGGAAGTCATTGGCTTGATGATTCAAATCAACTGCGGCTGCTTCAATGGTTGAATTGTTTCGAACAGTCAGTGAACCGGCCTGTGCCAGCTGTGAAGCCTTCACATTCAAGGTACCCACATCACCCTGCAAAACCAGATTATTGACATCGCGCAATTGTGCCGTGTCGCTGACCTGCAAATCCACAACACCGCCGAAGTTGTTGGCGGCATTTTGAAGATCAATATTTGCTGCACGCAGGTCAGCCCGACCCTGAACATTCAAGGCACCAGGCTGCCTATGTGAAAAAGAAAGCCCTTCTTGAGCAATTGGTTTATTTCAGCACGATCGCAGTGGCAGTGATTGGGTTTTCATTGTTGTCTTTGGGGTGGTGGATTAGCCACGGCAACAACAGTGAAGCCATTGCACAGACACTAGAACGGAGCACTGCACTGGCTGCGCAAACCGCCAACTTGCCAACAGAAGCACAGGCACCGCTGCAGGAATTGTTTAAGGCGCTGAATGATTTGCGCGCGTTGGCCCAAACCAGCCCCGACGCAGTGAACCACACCTTGGGGCTGAATCAGGATGAAAAGCTGCAACAGGCCGAACAAATTGCCTATCGGAATGCCCTGGCGAATGCGCTTATACCCCGGGTGGCCAAGCGCCTTGAAGACCGGTTGCGGAATGCCTTGAATCAGGACATGGAACTGGCATATGAATCTCTGAAAGCCTATGTGATGATTCACACACCCAAGCACTATGATGCAGAAGCCTTGTCGACTTGGGTGGTGTATGACTGGCAGCAAAATGTTTTTGTGGCCTATGAGCCCGAGCTGCGGGATTCGGCTGCTTTACACCTGGAGGCGGCAATTCACTTGGGGGCACCCAATAGCCTTCCACCCAAAGATCAAGAGCTGATCGATACCGCGCGCCAAATCATCGGCGCCCAGGCGCTGGATGAACGCTTGTACAAACGAATGCAGCGCTTCTTCAAACCGCAACCGGGTGCAGATTTCAATTTGATCAAAACGGTCGGTGTCAGTGCCGCTGGAATTTTCAATCGACCCAGTGGGCAATCACTGAACCAAGGGGTGGACGCTCTGTATACCAGCCAAGGCTATGTCAGCTATTTTCTGGCTAAATTGCCAGTTGAAGCGGATCGCCTGCGTCAGGAATCAAGCTGGGTGATGGGGGACACTTCCACAGACAACCGGGCCAGTGAGCTGACATCCAAAGCCTTGCTTCAACAGGCCCGTCAGCTTTATGTTCGGGACTATATTCGCACCTGGGACACCTACCTGAAAGATGTGCAAATTCTAAAACCTGCACAATTTGACCAAGCCGTCGATTTGGCCCGCGTACTGGCCTCGCCGCAATCACCCCTGAAAAAGTTTCTCGAGGGAGTTTCAACACATACTCGACTGGCTTCTGCCATGAGCAAGGCTGGAGAAAAAACCGAAGCACTTGCCAACCAAAAAGCCAATCAGGCGCTGTCACCCAATGTGGCTCTACTGGCTGGGTCAGACTTCAAACCTGTCGACTTCGAGGTTCCGCTTGAACAGCAAGTGGACGACCACTTCAGCGACATCAACAATCTGTTTGAGGGCAACCCGCCAGCCTATGCCCAGGTGGCGACCTTGTTGAACGATTTGTATGCACAATTGGCGGCTGTTTCCAGCGCAAAGAAAAGCAAGGCTCCACCCCCACCTGCTTCTGCGATGGACTCGCTGCAGGTTGGGGCTGGCGTACTGCCTGAGCCCGTACGTGCGATTGTTGGTCAATTGGCGGGGCAAGGCAGCGCTCAAGGGCGTGCCGCAGAACGGGCGAATTTGACGGCAGACCTGCGCCCACTGCAAGAGGTTTGCAGACGCACTGTGACAAACCGTTATCCAATTCACCCCGGCTCAGGTCTGGATGTATTGACAGACGACTTCGCCCGGTTCTTTGGACCCGGTGGCCTGATGGATCAGTTCTTTTCAAGCCGCTTGGCGAGCGTGATCGACACAGGTGGCGCGAACTGGACACTGAAACCCTTGAGTGACGGTTCTGCACCGCAGGCCAATCCTTCTCTGGTGCAGTTTCAGCGCGCAGCGCGTATTCGCGATGTCTTTTTTCAAGGCAGCAAACCGACAGCAAGCTTCGATGTGGAAATGCGTTTGATCAACGCCAGCAACCCCGGTGATGTGTTTTACCTTGAAATAAATGGCGACTTGAAAATGTTTTCGAAACAGTTTCAGCCCACACACCGAATTCAATGGGGCGGGCAATCGCCTTCAACCACATTGCGCATTCGGGCCTCAGAGGGAAACCACAAAACATACAACGGACCTTGGGCACTGTTCCGTCTTTTCGATGCAGCTCAAATTCAGAACACAGAGCGACCAGAGAAATTCCGGGCGACTTTCAATCTGGATGGCAAACAATTTGAGTTTGAAGTACTGGCCAATTCTGCCTTCAACCCGCTGCGGCTCGCCGAGCTAAGACAATTCCGCTGCCCAGGCAATTTATGAACACCCATGCCGAAAAACTTTGCTGGTTTGGCAAACTGCCCTGTGTGGGCGATTTTTGCAGCCACAACATGCCTGCCGGGCTACTTGAAACACTGGACCTTTGGCTGAGCAGCACCATGCAAGAAGGCCAAGCCTTGCACGGTAGCGCGTGGACAAATGCGTATTTCCAAATGCCCATACACGGATTTGTGTGGGGCTCGCGAGTGACACCCAAGTTTCACAACAATCCGGCGATCGGCGTCTTGATGCCCTCGGTCGACAAAGCCGGGCGGGCATTTCCATTTGTTTTGCTTCAAGAACTGCCTTCATGCAGCCAAGAGAAACTTGCTTTTGAATCACTCGCACTGTGGTTTCAACAAGCCCACACTTTGTGCGCGGATGCCTTGAACGAGGATTGGTGCCTGAACAAGTTTGAATTGAAGTCAGAATCTCTTGCGTTATGTATGGATGAGTCGGCAAGCAAAGATTCCATTCGGGTCGGAGACGCACAAAGCCATTGGTTCGAGATTGACTACGGCGGAGCAATCAAAGCAGTACTTCAATGCGACGGCTTGCCTGAAAGCCATGAATTCAATACCTTACTCGGACTTGGAACCGCATCATGATGAACGAGAACACCGTTATTCAGGCGGCGCCTGTGATACCCAATGATTCAGGCCAGCAACCGCTGCCTGTTGGCACACGGATTGAAGGATTTGAGATTCAGGATGTGATTGGCGTGGGTGGATTCGGGATTGTGTACAAAGCACTTGATCCAATGCTTGAACGACAAGTGGCATTGAAAGAGTATTTGCCGGCTTTATTGGCCCAACGCATTCCGGGTGGCGCCGTGAAAGTACGTGAGGCACGCCACAAAAGCACTTTTGATACTGGCATGCGAAGTTTTATCAATGAAGCGCGCCTGCTGGCACAATTTGACCATGCTGCGCTGGTGAAGGTGTACCGGTTTTGGGAAATGGCCGGAACGGCTTACATGGTGATGCCACTGTACCAAGGCATGAATCTGAAACAGTATGCCGAAAACCACGCTGCCCCGTTGGCACAGGAACAACTGGTGAATTGGCTGCTTGTATTGACCGAGGCACTGGAGGTAATGCATTCGCAGCAGTGCTATCACCGGGATATTTCGCCAGAGAACATCATTATTCAAGACAGCAATGATCTGCCCATCTTGCTGGACTTTGGTGCAGCGCGCCGAGCCATTGGCAGTGTGTCGCAACCATTCACCGTGATTCTCAAAGCGAGTTACGCACCGATTGAGCAGTATGCCGAAGTGCCTTCCATGACCCAAGGTGCCTGGACAGACGTGTACGCACTGGCAGCAGTTGCTCACTTTTTGATGACCGGAAAAACACCGCCTTCTTCGGTCGGACGACTGGTGAATGACAGTTACCTGCCCTTGCATAAGCGGCCGGAATTGCCCTACAGCCCGCATGTAAAAAAGGCCATTGACCATGCACTGGCAGTGCAGCCACAAGACCGAACCGCCAGCATGGCGCTGTTTCGGCAGAATTTGCAAACTGAAACACAAGACATTCTGAGCCTGTATGATCAGGTAGCCCACGCCCAACCAGAAGCACAACCGAAACGGTTTTACCCGACGAAGCCAATGAATCTGTGGGGCAGCGTGATTGCGTCTGTGATTGCTGTTACCGCACTGGTAATGGCTTTCATTTTTGTCTCGAATGTTCCGCCCATGAAGGAAAATGCTGACACCACAAAGACTGCTGTAGTTCAAGCAACGGTACCTTCATCAGACACCATACAAATCGGCCCGGCGCTGACCAATAATTTGGACCCATCGTTTCAAGCCGTGATTGACAAGGCTGACACTTCACTCACGATTCAAATGGAGCAAACAACACTGAAAATTGGTCAAGATCTGTTGCGCTTTCAGCTTGAGTCCCCTGTTTCGGGTTTTGTGGCGGTGTATGTTCGTGCCAGTGACAACTCGCTGATTCAGTTGTTGCCAAATGTTCGCGTTCCAGCCTTGGCCATTGAAGCCAACAAGCCTATGCGATTGCCTCCGGCCAATGAACCCATTCAAGCCGCAGGCCCTGCCGGAGAAAACCAGTTCCTGGTGGTGGTGACAGAACAGCCAAGAAACTACGGGCACCTGAACTTTCAGGACCACTACGGATTCGGCTTGATTCATACAGACCCAGCGCACAGCGGCGCACCGATTCAAGCCCTGGAGGGAATCAGCCCCTGCACCAACACCAGTTGCAATGACAGACTGGCAGCAGCCTGGTTCTCGGTGCATGAAGTGGATTAATTCTTCTGTAGAATGAAATTTCCTCAAGGGCCGAAACATTACAAAAAAAGCCCAAAATTACCGGAGACGACATGAACACCATCAAAGCTGCAGCACTCGTATTGCTGGGCGCCAGCCTTGCTTTCCCGGCACAAGCCCAAGCGGCCAACATCAAAATGTGTATTTTCGACATTGCAGGGCGCAGTGGGCCCGCCTTTGCGCAAGCGCGCGATTATGCCGTGGCAGCCAAGGGCTGGGGTGCGAATATTGAACTGGAAGCATATGTCGACGAACGCCTTGCCGCCGAAGATTTCAAAACCGGCAAATGCGATGCGGCGGCCATTTCTACTTTGCGTGGCAGGCAGTTCAACAAGTTTGTGGGTAGCATCGACTCCATTGGCGCTGTGCCCACCTACAAGCACCTGCGCACGGTCATCGACCTGATGAGCAGCCCAAAGCTGAATGACAAAATGACCTCTGGCCTGTTTGAGGTGGCGGGCATTTTGCCCATTGGTGCCGCGTATGTGATGGTGAACGACAGGGCCATTAATTCAGTTGAAAAAGCGGCGGGTAAAAAAATTGCGGTGCTGGACTACGACAAATCGCAAGCCAAGATGGTGCAACAGTTGGGCGCGCAACCCGTGGCCAGCGAGGTGATCAACTTTGGCACCAAATTCAACAACGGGCAGGTAGATATTATTGCTGCACCGGCCATTGCGTACCAGCCGCTTGAGTTGTACAAAGGCATTGGCAGCAAGGGGGGTATTTACCGCTTTCCCTTGGTGCAGCTAACCGCAAATATTTTGATTCGCAAAGACAAATTTCCCGAGGGCTTTGGGCAAAAGTCGCGGGAGTGGATTCAAAAGCAATTTGACCGCGCCATTGCCTTGGTCGATACGTCTGAGAAAGGTGTGCCTGCCGCCGCGTGGTTGGATATTCCCGCCGGTGATCGCGAAAAGTACGATGTGCTGATGCGTGAATCCCGAATTCAAATGACCGCAGACGGTTTCTACGATCCCGAGATGATGAAAATTTTGAAACGCATTCGCTGCCGGCTGGACGCAAGCTTGGGCGAGTGTGCGGACAAGCGTGAACTGTAAATTATTCATCTGGATGTGAAACGTTTTGAGCCTAGGGAGCGAATTGACAAGTTCACTCCCTGAGGGCTTGAAACACCATGAAAAAAATTCTCCTGTTGATTACCCATGCTGGCGCGCTGATTGTTGGTGTTGCCTTGGGCATTTATTTGCTGCCCATTCTTGTAGAACCTGAAGGCCCTGCTGCTGAAGCGATTACTGCATCGCAAAGCGGGGCGCTGTTCTCGACAGAATTCAAACGCGACCTGAAAGGCAGCGACTTTTTGCATTGGGGAGAAGGCCGTTTGACCTTGTCCGCAAGCCAAGCTGTGTTCGAGGGCGAGCTTTCACCAGGGCCCGATTATTACTTGTACCTGGTGCCACAATTTGTAGAAGACGAAGCCAGCTTTTTGAACATTAAAAGCCGGGCACTGCAGGTTGGGCCAGTAAAAACCTTTGGCGGATTCATTCTCGACCTTCCGCCCAACACCGACTTGCAACAATACAGCGCTGCTGTTGTGTGGTGTGAACGCTTCGGAGAATTTATCAGCGCCGGGCAGTTTCGCAATTAGTTACACCAAACCGTGTGCCTGCTCATCCGCATGGTATGAACTGCGAACCATCGCCCCAACAGCTGCGTGCGTAAAGCCCATTTCATAGGCTTTCTCTTCAAACATTTTGAATACATCGGGGTGCACATAGCGGCGCACTGGCAAGTGGTGGCCCGAAGGTGCCAGGTATTGCCCAATCGTGATCATGTCCACTTGGTGCGCGCGCATGTCGCGCATCACTTGCAAAATTTCCTCGTCGGTTTCGCCAAGCCCCACCATGATGCCGCTTTTGGTGGGCGTGTTGGGGTGCGCTTTTTTGAATTCTTGCAGCAGCTTCAGCGAGTGTTTGTAGTCTGACCCCGGACGGGCTTCCTTGTACAAGCGCTCTGTAGTTTCCAGATTGTGGTTCATGACATCGGGCGGGGCAGCATTCAAAATACCCAGCGCACGGTCCAGGCGACCCCGGAAGTCGGGCACCAGAATTTCGATTTTGGTGTTGGGCGACAATTCACGGGTTTTTTCAATACAGGCCACAAAGTGACCAGCACCACCATCACGCAGGTCATCGCGGTCTACGCTGGTAATCACCACGTAGTTCAAGCGCAGGGCGGCAATGGTTTTTGCCAAATTCAGGGGTTCGTTTTCATCAAGCGGATCGGGGCGGCCGTGGCCCACATCGCAGAAGGGGCAACGGCGGGTGCACTTGTCGCCCATAATCATGAAGGTGGCGGTGCCTTTGCCAAAGCATTCACCAATGTTGGGGCAGGAGGCTTCTTCGCACACGGTGTGCAACTTGTGCTCGCGCAGAATTTCCTTGATTTCGTAGAAACGGGTCGACGGCGAGCCGGCCTTCACGCGGATCCAGCTGGGCTTTTTCAACTGCTCAACAGGCACAATCTTGATGGGAATTCGGGCGGTTTTCGCGGCCGCTTTTTGCTTGACGGTCGGATCGCTGACTGCGCTCAGTTCTTTGGCCACAGCGGACTTTTCATTGATCTCGGACACGTTTTTTGCTCCCTGGCCTTTGGGTGATTAGGGCCATGTGTTTACTTTGCCACCGCGGATCGCGCGGCTTCAAGGTGTTGAATCAGGTATTTCATCAGATGCATTTGCA
The DNA here is from genome assembly GCA_018812945.1 of Gammaproteobacteria bacterium. Lineage (GTDB taxonomy): Bacteria > Pseudomonadota > Gammaproteobacteria > Burkholderiales > Burkholderiaceae_B > Limnobacter. The sequence goes on from JAHJCM010000148.1 coordinate 27,256, forward strand.
TCTCAGCTTGTGAAATTTTAACACCAATCGTGGCCAAGTCCACAGTTTCCAGCCCTTCATAACCACAGGGGTTGATTTGCAAGAAAGGGTTTAAATCCATGGCCACATTCAGTGACAGGCCGTGATAACTGCACCCCTTGCGGATCTTGATGCCCAAGGCGGCAATTTTGGCAAGGCTGCCATGGCGCATGGTGTACACGCCGGGGGCGTTGGGCTTGCGTTGGGCATCTGCCACACCCACCTGCACCAAGGCGTCGATAATGCTTTGCTCAAGCAACTGAACGTACTCTCGCACCTTCAAACCAAAGCGGCGAAGGTCCAAAAGCGGATAAATGACAATTTGACCTGGGCCGTGGTAGGTGATTTGCCCCCCACGGTCGGTATTCACCAGAGGTATGTTGCTGCGCTGCAACATATGTGCCGGGTCACCAGCAAGGCCCAAAGTGAACACAGGGGGGTGTTCACAAATCCAGATCTCGTCGCTCACTGACCCGTTGAGCAGTTCGGAGCGGGCATCTGTGAAATTTCGCATGGCTTCCCAGGTGGGCAAATAGTCCACCAAACCCAATTCACGAATTTGAAGTGGTACTCCAACTTGCGGGGTATTGGGTTGCAGCTTGCTTTCTTGTTGGTGGATCATGTAGGCATATTTCCGATTTTTCACAATTTTGCAGTCGAGTTCATCATGTCGTCAGAGCCCATTGAATGGTTTGATATTCCCAGCGTCCTGGGGCGCAGGGCCGCGTCCATTCTGGGCCTGTCCAAAGTTCCGATTGTGGAACTGGATGATTCACACCGTCCTTTAATTCTTGCACACTTGCTGGCCCTGAATGAAACGGATCGCCGTTTGCGCTTTAGTTATGCACTGGGGGACGCCGCTATTGCGAAATACACCGCCAGCATTGATTTTGAGCGCGACTCGGTGTTTGGTATTTTTGGGCGTGACGATGTACTGCTGGGCGTGGTGCATTTGGCCGAACTGAACCAGCCAAAAGACAGCACGGCACCCAAGGGCGCGGAATTGGGACTGTCACTGGACGCCAATATGCGGGGGCATGGCCTGGGTACGCTGCTGTTTCAAAGGGCGTTGCGCAGGGCGCGCAATGAAGGCATTGAAATGCTGTTCATTTACACCCTGATGGACAATGAAGCCATGCTGCGCATTGCCCAGAAACTGAACATGCGGGTGAGCAATGCCGATGGACAGTGCGAGGCCCACCTGCGCGTAGAGCCTGCCAGCACCAGTTCAATGGTGCGGGAATTTGTCGATGAACATTTGGCCGACATTGACCATTTGTTTAAGGGTTCGCTCAACCAGTTCAGAAAGTGGGCTGAGGAGTTTTAAGCCTAACCGGGCGCGCACTCGGGCAACGGCTCACTTCCCTTGAATATCCAGATCGGTGCACTCACCGCCACAATTCGATCGCCCCGTTTTACGCGCACGAAATACCAATTTTTTCCGTCGGCGGGGCTTACAGTGAAGCGTCCGTTTTTCCCGGTCTGGGTTTGCAGAGGCAGGTAACGCTGCGCCTCGTTGGTACTCGGACCTGACTGTGAGCTGAACAGCTCAAACGACATGCCTTGCAAAGGGTCCATGGCTTGCGTGCTGCGAACGCTGACGTCAAATTGAACGGTGTTGGCCTGTGTGCCAATGCGCGAGCCCATGGGCAGCCGTTGCTGACCTCGAGTGGAGGCCTGAACAGCTTCAAAGGTCATGCGCAAGGCATTTTCATTTTGGGCCACTGTGTAAAAGCGCCGGGCCAGGAAAGCTTCGCGAATGTCGGCTTGATTGTTGGCACGGGCGATTACCACCGTTTTTGGCAAATTGGCACCGCCCCAATTGGTTTCGTGATGATCCTCGGAGCCCGCAGGGCCCAGGTACCAGCCTTTGTCGAGCGCATGGCCGTACCATGAACCGAACTTGCCATCGGTGTCGTATTCATCGCCTTTGCCGAACACCTCGAGGCCCACCACTCGGTAGTCGGCGGGTGCCACATACCTGAAGTCATTGAAAGCGTATGCAGGGTCGCCCTGTTGAAATACATTCAGGGCATTCAAGGCGCCCGCCATGCGTGTGGCCTGGCCCACGCCCTCACCAATTTGCAATAAGGCACCATGCAGGGCATCTTCACGGCCAGGGTGATTGAATATCATAAGGCCATCGCCACCGCCACCCAATTGAGGCGACAACACAAACCACTGCCAGAACAAGTCCATCGACACTGCATACCCGGGACCGGTTTTGGCATTGATGTTGTTTTTGCTCAGGTACACGTTGGCATGCCCGAAGCGGTCGGAGGTCCACTCAAAACCCCGCATGGCGGTGAACAGGCCAGGCGACTCGCCAGTCACTTGATTGGCCTGCGCCAGCGTACTTTGCCATTTGGTGAGGCTGTTGCTCAGGTTGTCGGGGTCGGAAATGACACACGACAAAGGCTGGTCTGCGCAGTTGTCGGGATCGGGCAAGGCCAGGGGAATTGACAGGTTATCGGAGTGGTCCGATGACATCACGAAGTCCATGCCGCGCTCGCGGGTTTGCTGGTACACCAGAAGCGGATCGGTCTTGGCTTGCCCATCCGAGTAAGCTGTGTGCTCGTGCATGGCACCCAACAAGTGGGAGTAGCCTTGCCCATTCACACCACCGCCATAGAAGGGGGTGCACTGCCCAGCTGAAAACTGCGCGCTGCTCGGTTGTTGAGCACCAAGGGGAGGCGCGGACAACAAACCGGCCAAGGGGCAACCCACGCGCGTGGGGTCTTGCAGGCACTCCAGAGGACCCGCGTTGCTGCTGGTGTTGCTGCGCACGCTGGCATCCACGCTGCGTTGGCTCACCGACGTTTGGAAATTGGCTCGGTCCGACACTTCAATGCGGAAGGTTAAGGTTTGATTGGCCAGGTCGGCAGGAATTTGCACCTGGGCCATGGCTTTGTCAGCATTGCTGATTGGCAATGTGCCGCCCGCGGTTTGTGTCCAGCGGTAGAACAGTACGTCGCCATCGGCATCCGTGGCGTTGACTTGCAAGTTCAAGGTTTCACCAGGCCTTACGGGTTCTGGCAATGCGTTGGCGTTTTGAATAAGCGGGGCCGTGTTCGCGGGGCGGTTGGGCGTGGTGACATTGAACAACTTGAAGCCCAGGCCCGACTCGTTGTCGATTGCAATGGCGCGCAGGGTGTAGGTTTGCGATTCGGGCGAATTGGGAAGCTGCACATTCAAGTTGCAGCCTGTTTCTTCGTATTGAATATCCAGGGTTTCATTGCGCCATTGGTAGGACTGGATAATACCGTCAGAATCTGAGGACTCGCAGGCACTTGCGGTCAACCTGTTATCAAGTCCAATCGGCGACGCGGTGGTGGTGACCACTGGCAAAGCGTTGTCGAATATATTCTGGATTGTGATTTGAATACGGTCCTCGAGCACCGCACCGTTGGAAAGCTGCACTTGTACGATGAACTCGACGGGGGTGTCGTTGTTGACTTGGGGTAACTGCAAATTCAGGACTGATTCGTCTGACCTGCCTGCATCGCCAAAGAACACGGTTTCTTCATTGGCCGGAAACCAGGCATAGGCCACCACAGAATTCTGGTCCGTGTTTTGCACCGTGGCTCGCAACTCGATGTTGCTTCGCTCTGCGGCCTGCTGATCGCTTCCGGCGCTTAGCGTGGGGGGATTTTCCTGACCCTCTACCCGAGTCGGAGGCGTGGCGCTGTCATTGCCGCCACATGCTGCCAACATTGAAACAACAAATACAGGAAAAAGGATTCGGGTGGTGTACAACATGGCGACAGTCCAATTGGGTTTGGTACTGTTACCAAGCTGCCGGTGCTTAAGATGAGGTGAAACCTACTAAGAGACAAGTCACCAAACTGACACAATCAGTGCCAGTTTGTTATGCGTCGATCAAATGACCCGTGCGGACAAGAATGGTGCAACCTGGTTTGCTGAAAGGTGTATGTACGCTGGCATGTGGGCTGCGTAACCAGGTACCTGCAGGGTAGTCGCCATGCTCATCTGAGAACACGCCTTCAAGTACAAAAATTTCTTCGCCTCCCATATGGCGATGCATATTGAAATAGGTTTCGGGAGCCCACTTCACCAGCGCAGTGTGGCGGGTCTCGAAGCTGTCCAGCGGCATCACCTTCAAGCCCGGTACCAAGCCCTGCCGCCATTCGGCTTCGTTGGTATTGATGACGACCGGTGTTTGATCTTCAGCCCGCATGTGGCGAAGCTTCACGAGAATTGTGCAGCCTTCTGTGGACTTGGGAGAATGCTTGGTGCCCACGGGGTTCTTTACAAATGTGCCCGCTGGATAAGCGCCAAATTCATCTTCGAAGGTGCCTTCAAGTACGAAGAATTCTTCGCCACCACCGTGTTCATGTTCAGGAAACGCGCACCCTGGGTCGTAACGAACAATCGAAGTTAAACGCGCCACTTCATCGCCATCGCGTTCCAGTGGTTTGCGCCATACACCAGGAGCTGGAGAGGCGACCCAGTCGACATTGTTGCTGTTGACGACTGCGCGTTGGGAAAGATCGGCGTTGAGTTTCATGGTGCTGCTTGGTGAGTACTTACTGCGAGGTTTTTATTTTATCGCAAAGTACGACCGCTGGTTTTTTTAGCCCAATCAGCTTGGGTTTCAATCTCTCGCCAGAAAACCTGTTGATCCCTTGCTGAGCCTTGCGATGCCTGAGAACGACCCAATGGAATGGACGCCTCCAACCTAAATCGGCATCCCTGTGCCA
>JAHJCM010000149.1 GCA_018812945.1 Gammaproteobacteria bacterium
ACGGATGCAACAGGCTGGATGGGTTTATATTCGTGCATAAAAGTGGTTGGTGCCCGGGACCGGACTTGAACCGGTACGCCCCTTTTACGGTAAGCGACGGATTTTAAGTCCGTTGTGTCTACCAATTTCACCACCCGGGCTGATGGCTTGAAAACTTGGAGGCGGGGGTCGGAATCGAACCGGCGTACACGGAGTTGCAGTCCGCTGCATGACCACTCTGCCACCCCGCCAAGGGTGTTCCACCAAAATGTGGCGGGCAAAGAAAAGGGGAAGTGTATCACTTCCCCTTAGGAATTTGGAGCGGGAAACGAGACTCGAACTCGCGACCTATACCTTGGCAAGGTATCGCTCTACCAACTGAGCTATTCCCGCGTTTCAACAACGTGTCGTCGTTGAGAGAACGAAATTATAGCAAGAAAAATTTTTGTGTCAAACGTTTTCGCAAAATAATTTCATTTATTTTTCGGTTGCCTAAATGTTGTGCAAACCCAAGCCAGTTGCGGCTTTCGGGGGTGCTGCTCTTTTCGGTTTCAAGCTATTGATTCTGTTGTGAAATGTAGTTGTTCCAACCACGTTTGCGCAAATCGCAGGCCGGGCATTCACCACAACCGAACCCCCAGTCGTGTTCGTGGCTCCTGTCGCCTGTGTAGCAGGTGTGCGTGTCGCGAACAATAATTTCAAGTAGTTTTTTGCCACCCAGTTGCTCGCCCAACTGAAACGTTTCGGTTTTATCAATCCACATGAGTGGCGTTTCAAATCGAAAAGAGCTGGCCATGCCCAGGTTGGTGGCCACTTGTAAGGCCTTCAAAGTGTCTTCGCGGCAGTCGGGGTAACCTGAGAAGTCGGTTTGGCACATGCCGCCCACCAGTGTCGACAAACCTCTTCGGTATGCCACCGCTGATGAAATCAAAAAGAACACCAAGTTACGTCCCGGCACAAAAGTATTGGGCAAACCTGTTTCGTTCAGTTCAATCTCTCGCTCTTCTGTCAACGCACAATCGGAAATTTGTCCCAGCCAGCTGAGATCGATCACTCGATCTTCACCTAGCTTGTGTGCCCATTGCGGAAACTGCTCACGGATTCTGTCCAGTACCGTCAGTCTGCATTCCAGTTCAATGCGATGGCGTTGCCCGTAATCAAAGCCAATAGTTTCGACGTGCTCGAAATTGGAGAGTGCCCAAGCCAGGCATACGGTGCTGTCTTGCCCGCCTGAAAACAGCACCAGAGCTTTTTTGTTCATGTTTAAGGGGTGAGTCAGTTGCGTAGACTCCTATTTTAGCTGCACAAACGAAAAACCCCGCTGTTCGGCGGGGTTTAATCTGCTGATATCGAGGTTTGATCAACTAACTTTTAGCTGGCCATACCTGCAGAAATTGCGTATTTCACCAGTTGAACGCTGGAGTCCAGATTCAGCTTTTGCAGCAAACGCGCGCGGTAAGCGTCGATGGTGCGAGGTGAAACCTTCAGCAATTCTGCGATTTCCCGGCGAGGGCGTCCTTGAGCAATCAAGGTGAGCACTTGGCGTTCACGCCGAGTCAATTGAGCGCCTTCGTCTTGGTCGGCCAACGGATTAATTTGGCTGCCCAGGTTTTGCTGTTCGGAAGAACCGTAAAAAGGAGCTGGTTTGGCGTTCACCAGTTCAGGGGCCACGTAACGGGCGCCTGCGGCCACGGTGTCAATTGCTTCCCGGAGGGTTTCCACCGACGATTGGCGGCCTACACAAGCCCACACGCCAGGCTTGAATGCCATGGCCAAGATGTCTTGGGCGTTGCCTTCGCACACCAACACTACCCGAACATCGGAATAGCTGGCACCAATGTGCTGAACCACCGCCTCGCCATGCCTGTTGCCTTTTTCAATGGTAATCACCACGATTCGCGTTTCAGCGCTGGCCAGGTGGTTGTCGATTTCTTCAAGGGTTGTCCGGTTAGTGACGAACATGGGCTGAAGGCTAATTGTTCGGCCCGGAGGGGTGCTTTGAATGCCCGTTTCGCGGGGCGTTAGTGGTCGACCTGCCAAGCCCTTTTCATTCTTCATAGTCCCACCCATGTGCGGCTGGCTCGGCCAGCTCGGTATTAAGGTCATAGTTCGCCCCGCGCTTAAATTTGTTTGAGTTGCTGCATATACGGGTTGTACTTCAGGCGACAAATTTTGGATTCAATGCGCCCGTAGGTAATTTCAAGCGGGTTAATTACTTTGGGGGGGATTGCATTTCGACGGTCTATGTAAGCAAATAGACAATACAAGTACTGTTCTGGAATCGGAACTTTTGCTAGTATCCCTTAGCTAGGGGATACTTAAGAGTTACATCCCCCGTGTTGGGTGGCCCTATTCAGTGGTTTGAGCAGTAAAACTTGGCCTTTTTGACAAAACCAAAGTCTGGCTCGACTGTAAATTGACAGTGTCAGGACGTATCAAACACACACAGATGACTTCATCTCGGGGACAGCCAGGTTGAGAGAAGAGCTCGCTTCTTTAATTGAACGAATTGCAAATCGCGATCGAAAGGCGTTTGAAGAGTTGTACCAACTCACGTCTCGAAAGATGTTTGCTGTTGCGTTGCGCATTGTTCGGGAGCCCGGCTTGGCTCAAGACGTGCTTCAGGACGCTTATATTCGACTTTGGCGATACGCCCACACCTTCAACAACAAATTGTCTGCACCCGAAACCTGGTTGCATCAGGTGGTGAGAAACAGGGCGCTTGATTTAATCGCCCAGCAAAGCCACACCGTGAATTCAATTTCCCTGGACCAGTTTTCTGACCAGGACGATGAACCCAATGAATTGGTGTTTGAGGCCCATTCAACCAGCAGTGATGAAAAGGAAACCAGCCGGGTGATGCAGGCTTGTGTACAAAGGCTTGAGGGCAAATATCGCCAGGTGCTTACCCTGGCTTACACCCACGGCATGAGCCACGCAGAGATATCTGAGCACTTGGATGTGCCATTGGGCACCGTTAAAACCTGGGTTCGCAGGGGCTTGATCGAATTGAAAACCGTATATGACGAATTTCAGTCCGAAGGTTTGGCAACCATGGCCGCGAATAATTCGCGTCGCCAGGATATCGAACAATCCGGATACATGGCATAAGGAGGCCGCATGACTGACGACGACAAAAACTGGTTGGCTGCCGACTACGTACTTGGTGTGATGCGCGGGGCCGAGCGCACCGCATTTGAAGGACAGTTGAGATTGGACCCGGTATTGGCCAAGTCGGTGCTTAGTTGGCAGGAGCGGCTTAGTTTGATCGATGCCAAGCCGCAGGTATTGTATTCCGCGATGTCAGAAGTGGAAGTAGATGCCGCCCTGAGCAATGTATTTGAGCGCGTATGTCGTGCAATCGATGCGCAGCCCGATGCTAAAACCCGCTTGGAAAACCCGTTGGCCAAGTTGACTCGCGAACAGTTGGCCGGCATGCGCCCTGCAGTTGTCCGTTTGATCGCCTCGTACCTGGTATTGCTTGAACGACTCAAGGCGCAGCAGTTGCGCATGGCTGGTTCGGCAGGTGCTGTGTAACCTAGGGACTCGCAATGTCGGTTAAATATTTGTTCAAAGAAAGACTCGAAGCGCTCTGGAATTTCGGCTTGAAACCGGAAAAATCCGCAGACGCCGCTTCCGATGGCAATAACGCGGTCGAGGCATCCAGCTCAAAAACAGTTGAGGGGGTCATTCGCAGCGCCTTGCCTTTGCTAAAGCGCGCGGCTTTGCTGTCGATTTTCGTGAATCTGGTGGCTTTGTTCCCAGCAGTGTTTTCCTTACAGGTCTATGACCGGGTTATTTACCGTTCGGGCCTGAACACGCTGACCGCGTTGTTAATCGGCATGGGTATTTTGCTTGCAGCAGACCTGATCTTGCGTTCGTTCCGGGCTCGAGTTCTGCGTGTGGCTGCGGTAAAAATTGACGGGCAAATCGCCAGCAAATTGATGAACAAAATACTGTCGATCCCCTTGCGGCAGTTGGAGGCTCGTTCAACAGCGGCTTGGTATTCGCTTTTTAAGGATGTCGATACCGTGCGCGTGGTCTGGAGTGGCGCGGTTGCCATGACCATTCTTGATCTGCCATTTGCCATTCTGGCCATTGGATTGATCGCAACAATCGCCTTGCCTGTGCTGCCCGTGGTTCTAATTGGTTTGGTGTGTTTGGCGGCTTTGTCTTGGTACAGTTCGGGCGAATTCAGAAAGCGCCGTGTGGAAGAATTTTCACGCGCCCGCCGTCGGGATGAAGTACTGGCCGAGGTTTGCCGGGGCCGTGAAGCGATTAAAAGCTTGGTGCAAGATGACTCTGCCAAGCGCGCCTGGGTGTCAAGCTACAACTCTTGGGTTCAGGAATCATTCCAGAAAAATGGTGAAATGGAAGACCAGCGAGAGTTGTCGGTCTCCATCATGCTGTGTGTGAACGTGGCGATTACGGCTGTGGGTGCCTACGCAGTGATCAACCAATGGATGACGGTGGGTGGGCTGATTGCCTCGAACATGTTGGCCGCCAAGGCGATTGGCCCATTGGCTGCATTGACTGGCCATTGGCGCTCGATTGCCCATTCCCGTGAAGCCACGGACCGCTTGAACAAGGTGTTTGCAGCCGATGAGGAGAAGCAACACACAGGTTTGAACCTGCCCATGCCTTCGGGTGCCTTGCGCCTTGAAAATGTAAGCTATCAGCACGTTGGTGCACAAAAGGAAGTGGTCAAGTCGGTTTCGGCTCAAATTGGTCCCCGTGGCATTTACGGTTTGGCCGGTGACAACGGCGCTGGCAAATCAACTTTGCTGAAGTTGCTGCGTGGTCTTTATGAGCCCCAAAGTGGCCGTGTTTTGCTGGACGAATACGATTTGTCGCAGTTTTCCCGCCAGGAACTTGCCAAGTGGATTGGGTTTTTGCCTCAAACCTCTCAATTGTTTGAGGGCACGATTGTTGAGA
>JAHJCM010000150.1 GCA_018812945.1 Gammaproteobacteria bacterium
AGCTGAAACAAGAATTGCACCGCCTGAAAACCATAGATCGCCCCGCAGTGATCAATGCCATTTCCGAGGCGCGCGCGCAGGGCGATTTGTCCGAAAACGCCGAATACGATGCAGCCAAGGAAAAGCAGGGTTTTATCGAAGGGCGCATCAAGGAAATTGAAGGCAAGATGAGCAATGCGCAGATCATCGACCCCACCAACGTGGACGCCGAAGGTCGCGTGGTGTTCGGTGCCACTGTAAAACTGGAAGATATTGAAGCCGGCGCAACTGTTGAGTACCAAATTGTGGGCGACGATGAGGCAGACATCAAGGCTGGCCTTATTTCCATTTCCAGCCCAATCGCACGTGCCTTGATTGGCAAGTACGAAGGCGATGTGGCCCATGTTCAGGCTCCAGGCGGTTTGCGCGAATACGAAGTACTGGAAGTGAAGTATATTTGATGTTGAATCAATAAAGGAGTGCAGGAACAATGACTTGGCGCGGTTTTCGGGGTGCGGAACTGGCGTTCTGGGCAATTTGGCTCGGAGCTTTGTGGTTCATGGCCATTCTGGTTGCGCCGGGCTTGTTCAAATGGTTGCCACGCCCTGAAGCGGGTTTGGTGGCAGGCCGATTGTTTTACATGTTGGCTTTGTATTCCCTGGTGAGCAGCGCTGTGTTGTTGACCTTGTCAAATTTTGCTGGCGAATTGCGCGCAAGTTTGCGACTCAACGGTTTGATGGCCGTTGTTTTGGGGGTCAGCGTGGTTGAGCTTGCCTGGCTTCAGCCCCATATGAATACCTTGCGTGAAGCCATGGCGGGATTGCAAGGAGACGAGCTTGCCGCCATGCGTAGCCAGTTCGGCAATATGCACGCCATTTCAAGCGTGCTGTATTCCGTCAAGATGATTGGTGCGCTGGTGTGGGGCTTGAACCGGTTTGGTGTCACAAAAGACAATAAGCCGGCCTTGATTCCAAAGGTTTAAGTTAGTCTTTGGAAACAAACTGACGCTTGGTTTGGCGTGGACCTTTGGGTTTTGGGCGGCTTTTTGCTTTGGATTTTTCGGAGTCTTCTGCTTTGGGGCGGAACAACACCAGCAACTTGCCAATGTGTTGAACCAAGGTGGCGCCAGTTTCATCGCAAATGGCTTGCGCATATTCAAGGCGGGCTTCCCGGTCGTCGCCAGCCACGCGTACCTTGATCAGACCATGTGCATTCAGGTTCATGTCGATTTCTTTGACCACATTGGGTGTTAAGCCCTTGTCGCCAATCAAAACTACCGGATCCAATGCATGGGCCTGGGCTTTAAGCGCCTTTTTCTCGGCGGGTGTCAGGGTTACAGCTGCGGTGTCCGTCATATTAATTTTTCACTCGGTTGGGTAATCGGTGGCTAAAAAGAAGAAACTCAATAAAAACTGGTTGCATGACCACATCAACGACCCTTACGTGAAAATGGCCACGAATGCGGGTTATCGCGCCCGTGCCGCCTTCAAACTGAAGGAAATCGCCGAGCCGGAAGGGTTGTTGAAGCCAGGCATCAAGGTGGTCGACCTGGGCAGCGCGCCGGGAAGTTGGTCGCAGGTGCTTCGGGAAGCCTTGGTTGGGCCCGGGGGTGTCATCAATGGCCGTATTATCGCACTGAATCTGCTTCCAATGGAACCAATTGCGGGTGTTGAGTTCATTCAGGGGGATTTTCGCGACGAAGCTGTGCTTGAAGACCTGAACCAGCGCTTGGGTGGCGAAAAGCTGGATCTGGTGGTTTCCGACATGGCGCCTAATCTTTCTGGTGTTGCTGCTGCCGATTCAGCCCGAATTGAGCATGTGTGCGAGCTGGCCATTGATTTTGCATTGAATCACCTAAAGCCCAATGGGGCGCTGATCGTGAAGATTTTTCATGGGTCTTCCTACAGCAACATTGTGCACCAGATGAAGCAGGTGTTTAAAAGCGTGTCGCCGCGCAAACCCAAGGCCTCACGAGACCGTTCTCGTGAAACCTTTTTGCTTTGCAAGGGTCTTAAATAGGTATTTTGCAGCATCATGATCCAGGCGATTGCGATTGTTAATGCACACCATGAAATAGTGTGATGGCGTATTTCATTCGCTTGGGTTTAAAATGGACAACCTGCCCCCATTTCCCTAGGGTGGTGGCAGAGTCCTCGAGGAGAAGTGGCATTGAATAATTCGTTTTCCAAAGCAGCAGTCTGGTTGGTTGTAGCGCTGGTGCTCTTTACTGTGTTCAAACAGTTTGAAGGGCAACAAACACGCTCCAACGAAATGACCTATTCCGAGTTCATGCAGGATGCGCAAAATGGACGCATCAAGAGCGTGATCGTTGAAGGGCGTGTGGTTCGCGCCCTGACTACCGATGACCGTGAGCGAGTGGTTTATTCGCCTGGCGACATCTGGATGGTCGGTGACCTGCTGAAGTACGGTGTGCAGGTGCGCGCCAAGCCCGAAGAAGAGCCATCGCTGTTGATGAGCCTGTTCGTGAGCTGGTTCCCCATGTTGCTGCTGATTGGTGTGTGGATCTTCTTCATGCGTCAAATGCAGGGCGGAGGCAAGGGTGGTGCATTCAGCTTTGGTAAAAGCCGCGCCAAATTGCTCGATGAGAATACCAACCCTGTTACCTTTGCAGACGTTGCAGGTTGCGACGAAGCCAAAGAAGACGTCCACGAGCTGGTTGAATTTCTGAAAGACCCCACCAAGTTCCAGAAGCTGGGTGGCCGAATTCCCCGTGGCGTGTTGATGGTGGGTTCACCAGGTACTGGTAAAACCTTGTTGGCCAAAGCGATTGCAGGTGAAGCCAAGGTGCCTTTCTTTGCAATTTCTGGTTCCGATTTCGTTGAAATGTTCGTGGGTGTGGGTGCGGCCCGTGTTCGCGACATGTTCGAACAAGCCAAAAAGCAAGCCCCCTGCATTATTTTCATTGACGAAATTGATGCAGTGGGTCGTCAGCGTGGTGCAGGTTTGGGTGGCGGTAACGACGAACGCGAACAAACCCTGAACCAGATGCTGGTTGAAATGGACGGTTTCGATACCAATCAAGGCATCATCGTGATTGCTGCGACCAACCGCCCCGATGTACTCGACCCAGCCTTGCTGCGTCCAGGCCGTTTTGACCGCCAAGTGGTTGTCAGCCTGCCCGATATCCGTGGCCGTGAACAAATTCTGAAAGTGCACATGCGCAAAATTCCAATGTCGCCAGACGTGGATGCATCTGTACTGGCCCGTGGTTGCCCCGGTTTCTCGGGCGCTGATTTGGCCAACCTGGTGAACGAAGCTGCTTTGTTTGCCGCACGCCGAAATGGCCGTGTGGTTGAAATGAACGACTTTGAAAAAGCCAAAGACAAGATCATCATGGGTGCCGAGCGCCGCAGCATGGTGATGCCCGAAGAGGAGCGCCGCAACACGGCCTACCACGAGTCGGGCCATGCTGTGGTTGCCAAGTTGATGACAAAAACCGACCCAGTGCACAAGGTGACGATCATACCGCGTGGCCGTGCCTTGGGTGTGACCATGCAGTTGCCGGAAGGCGACCGTTACAGCATGGACAAGGAACGCATGCTGTGTACCATCGCAGTGTTGTTTGGTGGTCGTATTGCTGAAGAAATTTTCATGAACCAGATGACGACTGGTGCATCGAATGACTTTGAGCGTGCAACAGCAATTGCCCGTGACATGGTGACCCGTTACGGCATGACCGAGGCTCTTGGCCCCATGGTGTATGCCGAGAACGAAGGTGAAGTGTTCCTGGGCCGCTCAGTGACCAAGACCACGCACATGAGCGAGCAGACCATGCAAATGGTGGATGCTGAAATTCGCAAGATCA
>JAHJCM010000151.1 GCA_018812945.1 Gammaproteobacteria bacterium
GCATGACATGGGCAAAATGAAAAAGCCCATGAGCCCCGGCGAAGCTCACCAAGGGGGGCACCGATGAGAACTTTGAAATACACAGCAATTGCTTTAGCGATTGCAGGCTTGACCGGCTGCGCCACAGTGAACATGGATCAATCCATGACCAAGCTGAATGAAACCACAGCGTCCATGACCGACAAGAAAGTGGTTCTTGCTCTGAATGATGAGCAGCGCAAGCAGCTGCGAGGGCAGGCAGATGCGCTGTTGAAAAAACCACTGAACTTGAATTCGACAGTTGAACTGATGTTGGTGAACAGTCCTGAATTCCAGGCTTTGCTGGCTCGGGGCTATAGCGAGTCTGCGTTGGCTGCCCAATCGGGTCGAATTCCCAATCCAATCTTCAATTTCGAACGAATAACAGTTGGGGATGAACTTGAAATTGGACGATTGTTCAGTTTTGGTTTGCTCGATCTGGTCACGCTTCCCTGGCGTCAACAGGCTGCAACTTTTCGAATTGAGCGAGCTCAACTGCAATTGGCTGGCGATGTGATTGGGCAGGTGGCACAGGCCCGTGCGGCGTGGGTTGATGCAGTGGTCGCTTTACAAAAACAGCAGTATGCAGAGCAGGTTTACGAGAATGCGCAAGCCAGTGCCGAATTGGCCAAGCGCATGGAGGAGGTAGGCAACTTCACCATTATTCAACGCATTCGTCAGCAAATGTTTTATTCCGATGCTGCGCTTGGCTTGGCCATGGCACGTCAGGAGGCTACATCTACCCGGGAAAAACTGGTTCGCGTGCTTGGGCTGGACGCACAGCAATTTGAGGAGCTAAAACTTCCAGATCGCTTGCCAGACTTGCCCGCTACTGTGAAAAAGCCTGAAGAAGTCTCCAGACAGGCCACGGCGCGGCTGGATGTTCAAATGGCCAAGCAAGCTTACGATGCGGCACTGAAAGTATCTGGAGTGGAAACAGTGAGCTCGTTTGTGGATATTGAGCTCGGTATTCGTCGCAATTCTGTGTTCGACAGCGCAACTGGTACCAAAACCAATCCCAAAGGTTTTGAGCTGGACATTCGATTGCCCCTGTTTGATTGGGGTGGTTTGCGGCGAGATGCATTGACTGCTGAGTTGCTGGCCAAGGGCAACACGCTGGAGGCTGTTATGAGGAATGTTGATTCAAACCTGCGCGAAAGTTACACCAATTACCGAACAGCTTACGACATCGCCAAGCACTACCAAACCGAGGTGGTTCCCATGCTCGATACCTTGGCCGAGCAAAACACACTTCGTTACAACGGCATGTTGATTGGTACTTTCGAGCTGCTGGCCGACAGTCGCAATCAGGTTCGGTCCATTGAATCATCCATTGATGCATCGGCGAACTTTCTGCGAGCGCAACTGGCCCTGGATGCTGCATTGATGGGCAGTCCAGGCAATGTGAAGCTTTCCATGGGTGCCAGAAGTCCAGCAGCCGACGCGGCTGGTGGTCATTAAAAGATTTGGAGTAAGCACAATGAATTCCAGAAGAGATTTTTTCAAGTTTGCCGGCTTGGCTGGTGGTGCGGTGGCGGCAGCCAGTGTCAGCAAAGTGGCCATGGCCGCGCTGCCCGAGCCCGTTATTCAAACCTTGCCCGACACCATGGACCCATTGACCCCCAACACTGGGCGGCCCTATAACCCAGTGGTCACCTTGAATGGTTGGACCTTGCCTTGGCGCATGAACAACGGGGTGAAGGAATTCCACTTGGTGGCAGAACCCGTGGTGCGTGAAATGGCACCGGGTATGGTCGCTCACCTTTGGGGCTACAACGGTCAAAGCCCAGGCCCCACCATTGAAGTGGTTGAAGGCGACAGGGTTCGTATTTTTGTGACCAACAAACTGCCTGAGCACACCAGCGTGCACTGGCATGGCCAGCGCCTGCTCAATGGCATGGACGGCGTTGCGGGCCTGAACCAGCCGGCCATTCCTTCCGGCAAAACCTTTGTGTATGAGTTCGAGGCCAAGCGCCCCGGCACCTTCATGTACCACCCGCATGCCGATGAGATGGTGCAAATGGCCATGGGCATGATGGGTTTTTGGGTGACTCACCCCAAAAACAAACATCCCTTGATTGACAACGTGGACCGGGATTTCTGTTTCCTCTTGAACGCCTATGACATTGATCCCGGTGCCTATACACCGAAAATCATGACCATGCTGGATTTCAATTTGTGGACCTGGAACAGTCGCGTGTTTCCGGGAATTTCGCCCTTGTGTGTTCGAAAAAATGACAAGGTGCGCATACGGATTGGTAACCTGACCATGACCAACCACCCCATTCACCTGCACGGCCATGAATTCGAGGTAAGTGGCACCGATGGCGGCCCTACACCCAAAGGCAGCCGTTGGCCTGAAGTGACCACCGACATTGCAGTGGGGCAAATGCGTCAAATTGATTTTCTGGCCAATGAGGAGGGCGATTGGGCCTTTCATTGCCACAAAAGTCACCACACCATGAACGCCATGGGACACAACCTGCCCACCATGATTGGTGTGGATCACCGCGGTATTACCAAAAAAGCCCGGGGACTCGTTCCCGATTACATGGTGATGGGTGAACGAGGCATGGCCGACATGACCGAGATGACGATGCCGATTCCTGACAACACCATACCCATGATGACAGGCGATGGGCCCTTTGGCTCCGTGGAAATGGGCGGCATGTTCAGCATGTTGAAGGTGCGCAAAGACCAAAAGCCCGGGGATTATTCAGACCCAGGTTGGTACAAGCACCCGGCCAGAACCGTAGCCTTTGAATATGAAGGCCCGGACATGCCCAAGCCAGTTACGTCTGATAAGGCAGGAAAACCCGCCATGAAATCCAGCAATCGACCTCAGGAAACAATCGAGTTGAAGGTCAGAAAACCTCAAGGCCATTCGGGCCACTAAGGAGTTAGGCATGAAAAAAACATTCGCAAATCATTCTTTGTCCCTGTTGCTTGGCGCGGGGCTTTTATTGCCTGTGTCTGTAATGGCGCACGGCACCCAGGAGCACAAAAAGCCAGATACCAATGTACAGACTGTTTTTGAGCAAACCGCTTGGGGCATTGCCGGCACTCCGACCAAGGCAAGCCGAACGGTCAAAGTGGTGATGTCCGACAGCATGCGCTTTGAGCCTTCTTCAATGCAGTTCAAGGAAGGTGAAACAGTGAAATTTGTTGTGAAAAACGAAGGAAAGCTGATGCACGAGTTTGTTCTGGGGACTAAAGACAAGAACCTGGAGCATGCAGGCTTAATGAAAAAGTTTCCGGGCATGGCGCATGACGAACCCTACATGGCGCATGTGGCGCCGGGGAAAACCACGGAAATGGTATGGACCTTTAATCGAAGTGGCGAATTTGAGTTTGCCTGCCTGATTGCTGGCCACTTTGACGCTGGCATGCGTGGGCCGTTGCGCGTAGCCAAATCCTCTGGAGCTGAAAAATGAAGCGAATTGCTTTTGTTGGTATTGCAACTGCAATTTTGGCATTGGGTGTTTTTGCTGCCATCAAACCTGAGACTTTCTCAACTGTTGAGAAAGTCTCAGTGGCTGCAACAGAA
>JAHJCM010000152.1 GCA_018812945.1 Gammaproteobacteria bacterium
CAGGTGTCCAGGCCACCGAGTTTTATCTGCGTGGCGACAAATCGTTGAAGCCAGAACCAGCAGAAGCGATGGAGGCATCTAGTGTGATTCTTCAGGCGCCGCTTTTCGGTCTGTGCTCTCCTTCGACCAACCAGTGGACAGCAGGGGCTCTTGGTTTGCTTCCCATTCCTTGCAACACGGAGGACACCTTCAATCAGATTCCATCGGCCAATTTCAGAACGCCGGTACTTACTGAGGATCTTTATATCAATGGACCGATCGCCGCAGATGTTTGGATTACCACCACAGGCCGGGAGGCTGCATTGTCGGTCCGTCTATCTAGTTATGATCCAGCAACCGGTCGATCAAAATCAATCAGCAATGGATTGCTAACGGCATCACATCGGGCCGTGGATGACACAAAATCCAGGTTTATGAACGGTCTGCGAATTCAGCCGTGGCATCCATTTACTAAAGAGGCCGTGTTGCCAGTACAGCCTGGTGCACCAATGTTGTTGCCAGTAGAGATTTTCTCGACCGCAGCAGTTATACCCAAAGGGCATCAACTTCAGGTGTCGATCAATTCAAGTAATTTGCCGCAAGGTTTGCAACCAGTGCCGCAGTTGCTCGGTGGTTTATTGGGTGCAATCAATATATTGAATAGCGACGAGCATCGTTCAAAGATTGTGTTGCCTGTTGTACCAACAAGTGCATTGAGCCAATGAGCCATCTTTCGTACACTAATTACTGAACTGACAGAGGGAGGTTGGGGATGACTGCAAGGCGTCTAATTGTTGCCTCCCTTTTGTTGGTTTTTCATGCTTTGGCTTTGGGCGAATCAGTTCTATCTGTGTCTATCCCTGCACCCAACGATGCGCAGCTTAATGCCCATGTTTATCCTCCCTCATCAAAAACTTGTAAAGGTGTTGTCGTGGTTTCGCATGGCGCAGGTGGCAATGAGCGAGGGTATTCCTATCTCGGTGAGTTTTTTGCATCAAGCTCTTTTTTAACCGTGATTCCAACCCATCGTCTGAGCGACAAATCGGCATTGACCCGTTTGCGAAAAGACCATGGGCTTGAGGATGGTTTGATTCAATTGACTACCAATTCAAAGGCCTATAAAGAGCGACTCGTCGACATTGGTATTGCCAAATCGTGGGCAGAGAAAAAATGTGATTCGGGGTTTTCGGTACTGTTGGGGCATTCGATGGGAGCAGCCACTGTGATGTTGGAGGCTGGCGCTAAAAACTTGATGGACTTAAGCGGTGAGGATCGATTCGATGCTTATATTGCACTCTCACCTCAAGGAGAGGGTGCAATTTTTAATGCGAAATCATGGAGTCCAATACAAAAGCCTTTGCTATCAATAACAGGGACAAGGGATGATGAATTGAGCGGTAATTCGTGGAAACACAGGACACAGCCTTTCAAGAATATGTCCGCCGGGTGCAAATGGTTGGCTGTCATTGACGATGCAACGCATTTGAATTTTGCAGGACTGGGTTTTTCATATCGGACTGAGAAATACACTATAGAGGTGATTGATGCTTTCCTGGCAGGTATTAACAAGGGGTGTAGAGCCCCGACATCGTTGAAGTCGCTTCAGGGGCTTTATCTCTTCCTGGAAAGTGATTTGTAGTGGTCCCGATCTGACTCGATAATCAATCTCGACGCTCTTCTAACACGGCACCGCTTATCATCGTCCAAACGAAAGTACCGATTTCCTCGAGAGAATAGCGACCACCGTCACGAAACCAGGTAGCCACCCAGTTTAGAGCGCCCAGTCCAATCAATCGCAGCAAGTCTAGATCAACATCCTTGCGAATAACACCTTGGTCGGCCAGTGACTTCAGCATCGCTGCCCACAATGCTTCATAGCTATCGCGTAGGCTGATCATCTCCTTTCGAGCATTGCCACGTAAGGATCGCCACTCGAACAACAGCACATAAACCATATCTGAGCCACTGACCAATAACTGTAAGTGTGCGTTGATACCACGGCGCAGTTGTTCAGCGGGTTCGGATACTCCCGCAACAGCATTGCTGACATCGTTAGATACTTGCTCCAAGCCCAGACGCATGAGATCAACCAGAATGTCCTCCTTGGTTTGGTAGCGATAATGCAGGCTTCCGGGGAGCATGTTACAGGCCTCGGCAATTTCCTTGACCGTGGTACGGTCATAACCCTGTTCGCGAAAAAGGCGCGCCGCGGAGGCCAAAACAAATTGTCTGTCAGCTTGGGCTACCGGTGTAGACTGACGCTTTTTCCTCACAAGCTCCCCCTGATTGTTATTTTTAGCAGTTTGATTTTACCCCAACATACATCAGGAAGCCCCTTGCAACGCCATTCTCTTTACCGTCATCAGTATCAGACGCGCCACTGTGTATTGGAAGTGATTCCAATTTCCCTGAACTGAACCGCCCCGGTTTTTGTAGAGGCCAATTTGCTCAAGTGCAGGTTTGTTTGGCCTGCTGACCGATTTGTTGATAATAATTAATCGTTGCTTCTGCGGTGAATGACTTCGGCTTTATAAAAATCATTGATGGTCTATGCAAGTGCATTGTCATGGCTGTCGCTCTTGCTGCCCACTGATGGTTCAATGCCGGTGCGTGTTCAAAGCCGAGTTCAAAGCCAAGGTGGCGTTGGCAGGCTAGGTGTTTCCAATAACCAGAAGGGGCAGTCTGGAAGGTCTTGCAGATTGACTCAACCCCTAAGGTTTGGTGATGTTCGTCGATGAAGCGCCTCATTTCTTTTTGAGGCGGTCGAATTCCGCCTAGGCGAAAAAGGTACTGGCCAGCAGCAACTCTCACATCCGTTTCATTCCGTTTCATTGCGTTTATCCAGAGAAAAAAAAGGTCGCATAAAGCGACCATTTCAAGTTACTGCCACAATGGTGTTTTTATCAACACCTAAAAACGTTGTGTAAGACCCAGAGAGAAAAACTCTGCATCCAAGTCTGCAATGCCCTTAAATTCGCCACCGGACACTTCTACTGGAGTCACCTTATTGTTATTCCCAACTTGACCCGCATCAATGTCAATAATGCCAAACGCCAGAGAGATGGTTGTATCCCGACTAGGCGTGAAACTAGCCCCCAGGCCATAGAAACGGCGGTCATTATCAGGTAAAATGGGAACTCTTAAGTCGTCACCCACTACACCGTTCTCCATGCCGTAGCCGGCATGCAAGGTCAGACGCTTATATGCTTTGTAATTCAGACCAATCCTGTAAGCATGCGCCACTTTGAAATCTTGCGGTAGGTCCTCAATGACACGGCCATTACTAACCCGTTCATAACGCAAAAATGTTTCGGTATAGTCTTGATAGGTGTAAGTGGCCATTAGGTCCAGCTTTGGGCTGTAATGGTGAAACAATGAAATTCTAAACTCATCCGGGAAAATCACCCTCTGGCGTGCTTGCTGTTGCGGTGCTAGATCGGCGGCGGCTTGTGGGCCATTCACCCCCAGCAAAGGGCCGCCAATTGCAATCAAACCACCGTTGAGAAACTCACGGAAAGCTGCAGTGTCAGCGTTTTCGTTAACTGTTAATTCGCCCTGATTGCCGTTGAATCGGGTTTTGGGGCGGTACGACGCACCAATCCGAGTGCGATCCGTCGGCTCCCACAGCAGGCCGGCTTGCGCATTTAAGGCCCAACCTAAAATTCGCAATTTGGCATCTGTTTCACCAGGAATGGGAGGAGCCTGTCCTAGGGCACTCAAGCTATCCAAAAGAGCAGTAGTGCCTGGGGGGCCTAGTTTACTTACTGCATCGCGGAAATTCAAACGCAGTTTGATGGATTGAAAGTAGCGCTCATAAGAACCATTGGCACCAATGGATAGGGTTGGTGTCAGTTTATAGCCAAAGCCCAGGTTCAAGCGCGTTATCTTCAAATCACTCTCGCGACCAGAACCACGGCCAGGATAATCCTCGCGATAACGGGTCAACAAACCATGAGAACCCGATGCGCTGAAACCCACCACCAACTTGGGACTGACCGGAATAGCCACGAACAAGCCCGGAATAAACAGGGCTGAGTCATAGCCGTCTTTTCTGGAAAAGAACTCGCCATTGGAGCCTTGCCGCCCATCATCAGTGGGCGGACCGTCGTTGTCTTGGGTCGACGTGTAATCGTTGTCGAAGGTGGCAATACTGGCCACGTTCAACACCTCAATCCGCTTGAATCGGGTCAAAGCGGCAGGGTTAAAGAAAATTACCGACGCATCCGAAGCCTCAGCGGCTTGACCGGCGCCCGCCGTGGCAATGCCCATGGTGCTTTGATTGTCGTTGGCAGTACCACCGGCAAAAGCCTGCTGGCTAAGTGAAAAGGCCGTGACTGAAAACGCGACGGCACAGGCTCTCCGAAGGGAGCTTTGCTGCAAAAACACCATTGGTCTGTCTCCTCGCTCCGACCTGCAGGGTCGCAGTGCGCCCGGCTTTGAGTGTCGTGAGTTTTGTGCTGGTTGTTTTTAAAATTTTACTGGGTCTGCTCACTGAATAATGCTTGAGTAAAGACCCTATGTTTACAACGATTAACATTGATACTGACGGAAATGTAACCCAGATTCAATCAATCGTTCAAATTTTTTTTTATCAAACCAGCGAGAGCCGTTCCTTCCACAACTTCATAGGCGCATCCATATTGGTTTGCATGGGATGAAAGCCTGGTTTGTAAAATTTCAACAAATCCGGAATCATCTTGCGGAATACGCCTTTGCGGCCGAAATACAGGTCGGTGAATTTCACCCACGATTTCAGGTTGTACAGTTCCCCGTCCTGTTTCATGCAACTCAACATGGCGGCCAGCACCACCGGGCCGATACCAATCGACACGATCGTCATGGCAATTGCGCGTTGTGAGTACGAGCCGCCAATGGCCAAATGAGTATCGAAAGCCACCGCTCGGTGCTCGCTTTCTTCCATGGCGTGCCAATAAATCAGATTCTTGATGGTTGGGTCGATAATCATGTTGTGAAATTCTTCACTTTTCATGATGTGTTCAGCGATCACGGCCGTGTAATGCTCAACTGCAGCGGTGCCCGCCAGGCGTGCCTTGACTGACAGCAGCTTGTTCAGCTTTTTTCGCGCCCAGCGAGTGCGGGCATCCCAACCATTCACATTGATGCCTTGGCGTTTCAATTCGGCATTGGCTTGTAGATGCTCTTTGCCATGCATGGCTTCCTGGCCAATAAATGCGCTGATTTCACGCAAAAGTGCCTCGTCTTTCACCCATCTTTTGGCATCCCTCACGGAGTCCACAAAAAATTGTTCGCCTTCGGGAAAGTAGGCCTGAAAGGCCGTCCACACATGGCTACTGGCAGGGTCGTTGTTGACAAAATGGCGATTGATATTCGAAAAATCAAAATCCATTCGACGAACCGGAAAGCTGGAACCTTTCTGGTGAATAGAAACGGGTGTGCGCATGACAGCCTCCACAGACTCATTTACATCATTACCATCGATGACGTTGACAGTAGTTGATGTAATATTACAGATGTGGAATTAAAAGTAAAGCGATGTAATGAAGTGCTTTTCTAGATCACTTCTTCGTCTTTCAAAATTCGCAGTTGCAATTCACGCCACACCCGCGTGCCAGTCTCGTCAAAGCGCAGCACGCTTTCAAAGAATTGTTGCCGTGCGGCAGCATTGATCCACTCGGCGGGTAACAGGGGATCGCGGCGCACTTCATAAATGGCTTGACTACCCACCAGGTAGGCGTCTCGGGCCGCTTTTTCCAGTTTCATGCGGGAATAGCCCTGCATCCAGTCATTCAACTTTTTGGTGTGACTTAAATACAGTTTCTCGAGCTTTCGGATGTCCCACAACTTTTGAATCGAGACGGTTTGAGAAGGGGTGGCGGGTTTCATCTCAAAAGCAAGAATATTTTTCTCGACTCCCTGAGCCAGCAACTTTTCCCGAAGGCCTGCAAGGCCCAGATTCAGGTTTGCTGGTCGCAAGAAAAGGCCTTGCTCAAATTCCCGAAAGCCCTGCAGTGCAAGTGCCTTCTCGCGAAGTTGCAACTGTTTGCGATTGCTGCGACCAAGATGGGCGGTGAATACCGCGTAAAAACTTCCATTCCAGTCGCAGGTCGCCGTCAGCCTGTTGCTCCACCCTTGAATGTCTTGCCCCGTAAAGGCCGCCTGCTTACCCAGGGTGTAAACGCCCCGGCCAGCAGATTTTAATTGCCCTTCAGCAACCAAGCGGGCCATTGCCACCCTTGCACTGTTTTCAGAAACGCCAAACAGGCTGCAAGCCAGCACAATGTGGGCTGCCTTTACTTGGCGGCCCTTGCCAGCCAACATCAAGCCGAGAATTAATTGTTTTGGGGAAGCGTTTGTTTTCACGGCAGTTTTTAATAAATTGGAGGTAATAGTCTAACTTGTTGCAGGGCAGGGTGGTGGGGTTACCCTGCTGCCTGCTGCAAATTCGATATATTGAAGAAAATAACAAAAACAGCGTAAATTGCATTGCGCTGTAACATTCGGAGACCCTGCAACCATGAACCCGATTCAGTTTGTGGCCGAGAAAGCTGTTCGTGCAACACTGCGCAGCACTTTCAAAGCGCCTGGTAAACTTCCTATTCCGCTCAGCTGGCTGGCTGCCACCATGAACGCCGGTTCACCGTTGTTTAAGGTTCGGCCTGATGCTCGCGTTGAATACCTGGAGTTGGGCACCTGCATGTGTGCACTCGTTCGCCCGGCCAATGCGCACACTGACCAGGTGTTGTTGCACATGCACGGAGGCGCCTTTTTTGCTGGCTCGCTTGAAACCCATTTGCCTTTGGCCAGTGAGCTTGCTGTGCGTTGTAATGCGCGTGTTTTCCTGATTGATTACAGGCTGGCACCACAAGATCCTTATCCAGCCGCGCTTGAAGATGGCATGGCTGCCTATCAGGCCTTGCTCGATCTTGATGTGAATCCCAATGACATTACCCTGGTTGGGGACTCCGCTGGCGCTGCACATATTTTGTCAATGGCCATTTACGCGCGCAACGAAGGCTTGCCTTTGCCAGCTGGTTTGGTGATGATTTCGCCGTTCGTCGACCTGACATTGACTGCTGCCTCCATTCAAGGCAAGGCCAAGGACGACCCCATGTTGAGCGTGGTGCCATTGCAGCGTGGGGTAACAGCATATTGTGGCGAAGTGTTACCGGCCGACCCCAAGGTGTCGCCTGTATTTGCCGATCTTGAAGAATTGCCGCCCATGTATATTCAAGTGGGTAGCGATGAAATTTTGCTGGATGACGCATTATTGCTTGAGCAGCGCGCTAAAGCTGCTGGCGTGCAAGTAAGCTGCACTGTGCATGAAGGCATGTGGCACAACTTTCAAATGTTCAATGCCTTTGTTGAAAAAGCCGACAAGGCTTTGTGGGCAATCGCCGATTTTGTCAGAAGAGGGGAACAGGAATGAAGCAATGGGCATTGGTAACAGGCGCATCGTCGGGTATTGGTTTGCATTTGGCAGAGTGTTTTGCAAAAGACGGGATTTCCTTGGTGCTAAGTGCACGCAATGAAGCCAAACTTGCAGAGCTGGCCGCCGACTACATGGGCAAGTACAAGGTCGATGTGATCGTAATTGGTTCGGATCTTTCCAAGCCCAATGCAGCCAGCGAGCTGGTAGCCAAAGTGAAAGCACACAGCATTGAGCTTAGTTATCTCGTCAACAATGCTGGCGTGGGCACCTACGGTTTGTTCAAAGACACGGCAGTGGAGGACACCACCAGCATGCTGCGCCTGAATATGGAAGCACTCACTGTACTTTGTAGCGGCTTTATGCCCGATCTGCTGAAAACCCGTGGAAAAATTTTGAACGTGGCGTCAACTGCTGCATTTCAACCAGGCCCTTACATGGCGGCTTACTATGCCACCAAGGCTTATGTGCTCAGCTTCAGTGAAGCTCTGGCCGAAGAGTTGGCAGACAGCGGTGTTGCCGTATGTACCCTGTGCCCCGGTCCCACTGCGTCGGGATTCCAGGCCGAAGCGAACATGCAGAAATCGGCCTTGGTGCAAGGCAAGCGCATGCCCAGTTCAGAAGATGTTGCAGTGAAAGGCTATGCAGCAATGAAGCGAAACCAACGTGTTTACATTCACGGTGCACTGAACTGGACCATGGCTCAAAGCATTCGCTTCACGCCACGCAGCTGGGCCACCAAAGTGGTTAAATTAATCTCCAAGCCTGTGGCTTGAATGGCATTCGGGGTTTCTCAGTGATGATGCAGGAAACACACCTGGTTCCGATGCACGGTGGCGGCCATGTGGCCTTGCATCGTTACAAGCCTTCAAACCCGGTGGGCTCGCCTGTTGTGGTGGCCCACGGCACTTTGTCCAACCAGCTTGCTGTGGAACATTTGGGTGTGTTTTTCGCGGAGCAAGGGTTTGATACCTGGCTGTTGGAGTGGGGCGGGCACGGGCAAGCCAGGCCTGCGTACCGCCAGCAAAACTTTGAATACCCGGCTTTGAATGATCTACCGGTCGCGATTGACTTTGTTGTTCAACACACAGGCCACTCGCAGTTGCATTGGACTTCTCACAGTGGTGGAGGTTTGCTGGCCTTGATGTTGCTTGCCCGGCAACCCGAACGCACTTCACAAATTAAAAGCCTGAGCCTGATTGGCGCGCAGGTGACAGATGCTGCACCCAATTTGAAAGAAAAAATGCGGGTTGCCGCTTTGGGAGCATTGACCCGCCTGTTTGGCCGAACACCAAGAAAACTGGTGCCTATTGGGCCAGAGGGTGAGCCCACTTTGCTACTGGTGCAGTGGTGCAAATGGAACCTGAGTGGCAAATGGAAAGGGGCAGATGGTTTCGATTACCTGGCGGCATTGAAGCAAGTCAGCGTGCCTTCATTGGTGATTGCGGGCGGGCGAGACGATGTAGCGCCTCCCAAGGGTTGCAGACGAATTTATGAGGCTTTGGGTGGTCCCAAAACCTGGCATGAGTGCACCGTGCAGAAGGGGTTCAGCAAAGACTTTTCACACAGCCAGATGATTCGTGGTGAAGCGGCGAAAACCGAGGTTTTCCCGCTGTTGCACCAATTCATTCAAACCATTTAAAACTTACTTTCTGATCAGAAACGTTTCAAAGTGGGCTGCAATGGCCGGGTAACTTTCAATGTTGATGTGTGGCGGCAGTTTGCGCAGCGTGTGCTTGAACAAGGTGTGTAGCACATTAATTACGCCATTGATTGTTTTGCTGATCACAAAATTGAAACCCATCAGGTCTTTGGGTGTGTATACCAAAGGTACCAGTGCTGTCTCTATGGCTTCAATCAGCAGCTCAACACCTTCTTCAATGCGTGTATCGTCACGTTGAGCCAAGGCATGCATTACATCACTGCCTTTATCTGTATATAAACATCTTCTTTGATTTGAACGGCAATGTAAGGCTTGTTCATGTTTCTTCAGTAAGATCTCGATTCAAACAGTTTACGTTTAACACGCCATGCAATCCCAGCCTCCAGTTGAATTCACCGACGAAATCAAATCCCTTTTTGTTGAGAAGAAGTTGGCGCAGGCCCGCCAGCGTTTGCTGGATACATTGAGCAATCAATGGGATGGACACTGTAACCTGATCGCCTTTACTTATTTGTACGCTGACAATCGCAGCGTCGATGATTGCACGCTGGCGTTGGAATGGCTTGAAAAAGGTGTGATGGCCGGCGAAGTGGACGCCAAGGTGATTCTTGGGCGTTTGCTGGTGTCAGGTGAACTGGGTAGTCAGGATTTTTCTCGTGGCATGGACCTGCTGCAACAAGCAGCGCAGGCCAATGTGTTGATGGCCGTGCTGACTTTGGCGCAAATGTACAAGGGCGGGGTTGAAGGGCATCTGGATGCTGATGCGCAACTAACCCTGCAATACTTGCGGCAAGCCGCTGACCTGGGTGATCCCAATTCCGCTTACCACTTGGCGCTTGAACTCGAGCGTGCGAACAAGCCCGATTTTGCGCAAGCCTTCAAATATTTTGACAAAGCGGCGCAGGGTGGTTTGTCCCAGGCCATGCACAACGTGGGTGTTTATTACCTGCATGGCAAGGGTGCGGTAAAGAACACGACCCTGGCTTTGGCCTACTTGACCGAGGCGGCCAAGCTGGGATCACCCTTGTCAATGCTAAGTTTGTCCCTGTTGTATCTTGATGGGGTAGAGGTGCAGAAGGATCGCGGTGTGGCTTTAAGTTGGCTTTATATTTACCAAGTGCTTTTCCCTGAAACCGATATTCCTGACCAGCTTCAATTGCTGCTCGATGATGTATCCAGCGAGGAAGAAAATTTTGCGCGCCAGGCTGCGCAGAATTTTGTAAATCATCAACTGAATAAATCCCCTAGCGGAACGCTGCACTAATCTGCAATACTGCGTGCGGGAGCTTTCCCATAACCACAAACGAGGACCGCCATGACTGTTTGCCCGATTGCGATTGCTGTTGGTTGTCAAAAATGTCCTGCATTTAAAATTTGTCCTGCCAAGTCGATTCTGGGTGATCAGCCCAAAGCCGGCGACAAGCAGCCCGAAAAGAAACAGTAAGTTGCGATACTTTTTCTGAAAAACCCCGACCTGGTTCGGGGTTTTTTTATG
>JAHJCM010000153.1 GCA_018812945.1 Gammaproteobacteria bacterium
TAGTGGTGTAACATCAGCGAATTCGCGAACTGAGGGGGTAATCTCATTGAAAATCGTTGGATTTTCACCGTCTGAAAACGAAGTGCAACGCCTTTCAGAGGTTTGGGCTGCAAATTCACCAACCCAAGCGGTGTTTGTGGCTGACATGAATACTCGGCGTGAGTTTTCTCGCAGCCTTGTGGCCTTTAACGCCCATGAATTAATTGTGGTAGACAAGGAGTTACAGGTGCCTGTTTTCAAAGCACCTTTCTCAAGCATTGAGAAAATTTCCATGTCCGATCATTCCGGTCTTTCTACGGTCCTGATTCAGGTCGATTCCGGGCAGGTGTTTCGTTTCTATGCAAGCTTCAGTTTGCACCGTGCGCTCGAGGAATTTGTCGAGTTGCTTGAAACCGCCGTGCGCGAATTCGAGCAGGGCACGGCACACACTGCACAAATTCAGCACCCGGTGCCGCGCTTGCTGGCCGAGGAGGAATTGGATGAGGCCGGATTTGAAGAGCCGGTTTCTTCGCGTGCATTGTTGCGCCTGTGGCGCTTTGCCCACCCGTACCGCTGGCGTTTGTTTGCCGGCCTCATTCTGACATTGCTGTCGACTGCCGCAACGCTGGTGGCGCCTTATCTTTCCATGCCACTCATGGATGAAGTGCTGATTCCATTCCAGAACGGTCAGCCTATGAACACCGAATTGGCAACGTTCTACCTCAGTGGTTTGTTAATCTCGGCTGTGGTTGCCGCAGGCTTGAGTTGGGCCCGAACCTATCTGCTGGCTTTGGTTTCCGAGCGAATTGGATCGGATTTGCGTACCACCACATTCAATCATTTGATGAGTTTGTCGCTGGACTATTTCAGCGCGAAACGCACCGGCGATTTGATTGCCCGTGTCAGTGCAGAAACTGATCGAATCAATTTATTCCTTTCATTACATGCACTCGATTTCATCACCGACGTGATCATGATTGTAATGACTGCCATCATCCTCATGAACATAGATTTCGAGCTGGCTTTGCTGACCTTGCTGCCTTTGCCTGTGATTGCCTGGATGATTCACCTGGTTCGCGAAAAGCTGCGCACAGGTTTTGAGAAAGTGGACCGCGTTTGGGGTGAGGTTACGAATATTTTGACCGACACCATTCCGGGTATTCGTGTTGTAAAAGCGTTTGCACAAGAACGCAGGGAGTCTGATCGCTTCTTGAAGGCCAACACCCGCAATCTGGAGGTGAATGACCGAATCAACAAAACCTGGTCGCTGTTTGCCCCCTCAGTTAGTTTGCTCACCGAATTGGGCATTTTGGTGATTTGGGCATCGGGCATCTGGATGATCATGAACAATGACATCACGGTGGGTGTTTTAACCGCCTTTCTTGCTTATATTGGCCGCTTTTACACGCGGCTTGATTCCATGAGTCGAATTGTGTCCGTCACCCAAAAAGCGGCTGCGGGTTCCAAACGCATTTTCGATATCCTGGATTACAAGTCTTCCGTACCCGAGGCTGAAAACCCGGTGAAAATTGACCAACTGAAAGGCGAGCTCGAACTTCGAAATGTGTCGTTCCGTTACGGTAGCCGGCAGGTGCTCGATGGTGTGAACCTGAAGGTGAAGCAGGGCGAAATGGTGGGTTTGGTGGGCCATAGCGGTTCTGGCAAGTCAACCTTGGTGAATTTGTTGTGCCGTTTTTACGATGTAAGTGATGGCGAAGTGCTGGCTGATGGCATTGACATTCGGCAAATTGAAATGGCCAGCTACCGCAGAAACATCGGCCTGGTGTTGCAAGAGCCTTATTTGTTCTTCGGTACGATTGCTGAAAATATTGCCTACGGGCGCCCCGATGCCACCCGTGAGGAAATTATCGCGGCAGCGCGGCTTGCGCATGCCCACGAGTTCATTCTTCGTCTGCAGCATGGATACGACTCCCTGGTGGGCGAGCGTGGACAAAGTTTGTCGGGTGGTGAACGTCAGCGTATTTCGATCGCACGGGCCTTGTTGATCGACCCTAAAATTCTAATTCTTGACGAGGCCACCAGCTCGGTCGATTCGCAAACCGAGAAGGAAATTCAAAAGGCCTTGGACAACCTGGTGCAGGGAAGAACCACTATTGCAATTGCACATCGGCTTTCAACCTTGCGCAAAGCCGACCGCATTGTGGTGATGGACCGTGGCAAGGTGGTGGAAGAAGGCCCGCACGATGAATTGCTGGCGGCGAAGTCACACTTCTGGCATTTGCACCAGGCCCAGGAAAAACTGAAGCAGGAGCAAGCCCAATATGACTGACTGGCGATTGCGTGAATCAACCCAAGGCAAGTTGGCCTTGTACAAAGGCAATCAATTGGTGGCCGACCAGGTGATGCCAGTATTGGCCTTTCCGTTCTCTGCGCCTGACGAAAGCATTTCGATTGTGGATGAGTACAGCAAAGAATTGGCCTGGCTGGACCGGCTTGATCAATTGGATGTCGACTCGCAGGCCGTGGTGAAAAACTACCTGGCGGTGCGCGAATTCAGGCCCACAGTGAGTCGAATTACCTCGGTATCCACCTACTCCACACCCAGCATCTGGACCTTGGAAACTGACAAAGGACCTTGCAAGTTTGAGTTGCCCACGGATGAAAGTATTCGACGCCTTGGCGGTAGCCGGCTGGTGCTGACCCATGCCAATGGCATGCAGTTCATCATAGAAGACATGTTTGCGCTGGACGCCCGAAGCCGTCAAATTCTTGCCCGCTTCATGGCTTAAAAAAAACACCTGTGAGCAATTGCTGACAGGTGTTTGAAGTGTCCTTGTACTACGGACAGGGGAGAGAGACAAAAAACAAGCTACTGCTTGGTACAACGGCACTGCAATTCAATTCTTTAAACGGTTTCGAGCATGCTTTCTTCATTGAAGAAGCGGGTGGCTGCGTCTTGCTTGGTTTTTCCTGCCCTTGAAGGCATGTTGCACAAACCACACTCATAGTTATCTACTAGGTCATAGGTGTGCACCACAAAGTTCCCTTCGCAGGTTTTACAGGCCGTGGTGGTCAACATGCCAGCATCAAAAAACTTCACCAGGCGCCAAGCGCGGGTTAGGGACAACACTTCGGGCAAACCCAAGGCGGTGATCTGCTCGCGATAAAGCTTATAGGCCTTGACCAGGCATTCACCGTCTTCAAGATCGGTGTGTTTGATGCAAGTGGAGTAAAAATTCATGAACAGCGAACAGTGAATATTGGGTTGCCAGGTCATGAACCAATCGGTGGAGAAGGGCAGCATGCCCTTGGGTGGCGATTTCTGCTTGATTTCCTTGTACAGGCGAATCAGGCGTTCACGCGACAATTGGGTTTCGCTTTCAAGAACCTGCAAGCGTGCGTCCAGCTTGATCAAGTCAGAGGCAAGTTTGATTTGGACGGCCTCAGCCATCAAGGATTTAATCTTGGACATGTTTGTTCTCCAGCGCACCCGAAGGTGCATGAACCACGGTTGTTTTCTAAGTGCGCTTAAGCTGCAATTTGGGCGCTGCGGCCAGCCATCAAGATGGCGGCATGCATGCCTGAAATTGCGCGTTCTTTTCCGTGGTCGCAGAGGAGTTTCCACACGGCGGGGTCCTCGAACCGAATGCTGCACATCGGCACATTGTTTGCTGCAATGCGCAAAACCTGTGCGGTGGTCAGTTGGTCCAGTAGGTCGGCTGTGTTTTCATCAATACCCAGGCGAATGATGGCCTCGGCTTTGTCTTCATTGATGAGTTGTTTGGCAAGAAGCAGGTAAGATAAATTGGCTTCGCGAATTTGTTCCAGTAGTTCATTTGCTTTCATTTTGAACATCCTCCTATTCAAATCAAGCAATCTTTTTCAGAAGGTTTCGACGCTTCCCACA